>JAGWMT010000178.1 GCA_028871595.1 Elusimicrobiota bacterium | reverse complement strand
GCGGCCATTTCGCCAAGTTCGGCCTCACCACCCCCGAGATCCTGGGCGTCGTGGAGGCGCTGAAGGCCGAGGGCGCGATCGACGTGATGGACGTGGTCGAGGACGTGGCCTCCCGGGGCATCAAGATGCCCGTGCTGATCCGCTTCCAGGACATCCTGCGCCGGCGCGTGACCTTGATCAACGAGGCGTTCGCCGCCACCATCTCGGAGTACGGCTACGGCGGGCGCTACTTCGGCGTGTACCCCATCAAGGTCAACCAGCTGCGCGAGGTCGTCGAGGAGATCACCGACGCGGGACGCCCCTTCCAGTACGGGCTGGAGGCCGGCTCCAAGGGCGAGCTGCTCGCCGTGCTGGCGATGAACTCCTCCGAGGCGCTGACCATCGTCAACGGCTACAAGGACGAGTCCATGATGCGCCTGGCGGTGCTGGGCCTCAAGCTGGGCCGCAAGGTCGTGGTCGTCATCGAGAAGCTTTCCGAGCTCCAGCTCCTGCTCACCGCCGCGCGCGAGGCGGGCGTCAAGCCCATGATTGGCCTGCGCGTGAAGCTGCAGACGCAGGGCGTGGGCAAGTGGCGCTCATCCAGCGGCCATTTCGCCAAGTTCGGCCTCACCACCCCCGAGATCCTGGGCGTCGTGGAGGCGCTGAAGGCCGAGGGCTTGTCCGACTGCTTGAAGCTGGTCCATTTCCACATCGGCTCGCAGGTCTGCGACATCCGCACGCTCAAGGACGCGGTCAAGGAAGGCGCGCGCTACTACGCGAAGCTGCGCAAGATGGGCCTGGGCGTGGAGTACCTGGACTGCGGCGGCGGGCTGGGCGTGGACTACGACGGCACGCACACCGCGGTGGACAGTTCCATGAACTACAACCTGCGCGAGTACGTGGCCGACGTGGTGTACTCCGTCCAGGAGGTCTGCAAGCAGGAAAAGGTCCCCGAGCCCAACCTGGTGACCGAGTCGGGCCGCTCCATGGTGGCCCACCACGCGCTGCTGGTGGTCAACGTGTTCGGCGCGATCGAGACCGGCTCCTCGCCGGTGGAGCTCCCGCAGACCGCCGACGAGCACCAGGTGGTGCGCGAGCTGCGCGAATCGCTCAAGGCGCTGTCGCCCAAGAACATCGCGGAAAGCTTCCACGACGGCCAGCAGCATCTGGAGGAGTCCTTCTCCCTGTTCAAGCTGGGCTACCTGGGCCTGGAGGACAAGGCCAAGGTCGAGCACCTGTACTGGAAGCTGTGCCTGGAGATCGGCAAGCTCCTGCCGAAAGCCAAGTTCGTCTCCGAGGACCTTTTGGAGATGCAGAAGGCGCTGTACGACCAGTACCTGTGCAACTTCTCGCTGTTCCAGTCCTTGCCCGACTCCTGGGCCATCGGCCAGCTGTTCCCCATCATGCCGCTGCACCGCCTGACCGAGGAGCCGGTGCGCCGCGCCAGCCTGGTGGACATCACCTGCGACTCCGACGGCAAGATCACCCAGTTCGCCTGCCACCGCAACGCGGGCGGCACCTTGCCCGTGCACACGCTCAACGGCAGCCCCTACTACCTGGGCTTCTTCCTGATGGGCGCCTACCAGGCCACCATGGGCGACATCCACAACCTGTTCGGCCGCGTCAACGAGGTCCACGTCTTCAAGGACGAGGACGAGCCCAAGGGCTACTACATCGAGGAGACCATCAAAGGCCAGAACATCCGCGACGTGCTGGAGGAGATCCAGTACTCGCATTACGACCTGGTGAAGATGGTCAAGGAAGCCGCCGACGCGCAGGCGAAGGCCGGCGCCCTCAAGCCGCGCGAGGCCGCCGAGCTGGTGGACCGCTACGAGGCGGTCCTCACCGAGTACACCTACGTGGACCATCTGCCCGGGGTGGACGAGAACACGCCCAAGCGCCGCGCGTCCGACGCCGTCCCGGCGGCGGCCAACGGCCACGCGCCGGCCGTCAAGCCGACCGAGACCGTCGCTTAATAAGCTCGCTCGGGGGGGATCTAAAAAGTCCGTCCGTCATCGTCCCCCTTGATTAATACCCGTCGTCGGTTACACTCCTAGCGGGGGGAAGTCATGGGAATTCTGGGCCGCGGGCTATTGTCGCTCCTGACGTTCCTGCCGACATACGCGATAGCCGGAGGAGAATACTCGCGATCCGTCACGCAAGGCCTTTTTTTCGGCGCCGAGCTGTCGATGATTGTCCAAGGAGAAGGCAAAACGGCCCTGAGTCGTTTGGAGAATCGACCCGAACTCACAGAGCCCATGCTGTATTCGATGTACGATAGTCTTGCGCGGATCGAATCCGACCATTCCACGCAGTTCAAGCGTCCGGAATTCATAGAACGATTCTCCGTGGACTACGCCGCGTTTCTGTCCTCGATGTCGACTGACGGTCGATTGCCCGTTACTGAGCGCAAAATGGCCGAGGACACCCGGGCGCGTTTGACGGACGGATCATTCTTGCGGGAGATGGATGATGTTCGTCGCGTCGAGCAGAAGCGATCTGTTCTTGAATCTCGCTTTCGGGCCATTGACGTTGGGACGGCCGCTCAACGGCGTGCCGTGGCGTCGCCTCGTCTCCCGGAATCCGTCCGTCCCCTCCTCTCAAACCGGACGACCTTGGCGGGCCTCGGGACTGAAATCGACGAGGCAGGCGCGGAGTTTGATAAGGCCGAGGCGAGCAATCGCCCGGATGCTGCGCGCGCTCTGGGCGCCAGGCTTGAATCACGCCGGGTTTATTGGCGGAAGATGTTGGAGCGCTTCTCCGGGTATGCCCTGCGCCGCTCGTTCGTCGACCAGCGGCCACATCGCTCTGAAGAAGTCTCGACTCATGGGGGTATCCGGTTACGGTCGGAGGCAGGCGTTTTCGTTTTGACGGCGCGGTTCGCGACCGACATTCGCGACCCCGCGGTCCTCGCGGAGGTCAAGAGTTCGATCGAGTCCGCCTGGCGGGGTGAATGGACTCTTGATGGCCGTCGAGCCGGCTGGCGGACGAGCGTCGAATTCGTTCCATTGGCGCCGGGCGGTGAATTCCCATCAGACGCGCTTCGTTTGATCGACGGCGGAGACTCGGTCACGCACGCGGGGGGCGGCAAGCTGGTTCTTGGGCGCGGATTCGGACATTCAGCTCCTGCCCACGAGTTCGGACATTTACTGGGGCTGGAAGACGACTACGTCGAAAGTTACGATTCCGCGGATCGGAGCATTTCCGTCGTTGAGCTTCCGGCGAGCATCATGAGCTCTCCAGGCGGTCGCGTTCTTCCGGAGCATTTCGCACGCGTTTTCGTAATTCTGCGCGCGAGCGGGCTTGTGCACTGATAGCACTGGTCGCGAATTGCGTCGTAACGGGACTCCTGTTATATCGGGCGTCGGCGCCGTCGCTCCGTGCGTGTCGGTAATGGGCGATTCAAAGGTGAAGGGATATGGTCTGCGATTGAAGGCGGCGGACCTTTCCACTGAATGGCTTCCTCGCCGCGGGTGGATCCGTACCGCGTGCCAATCGTCCCCGGCTGCTTCCTCGCAATGCGGAAGGATACGTTTGTCCGTACCGGCGGGTTCGACCCGGGGATGAGCACCTGGGGCATGTCCGACATCGAGATGAGCATACGGTTCAACCTGTTGGGCTATCGCCTTCTGGTCGTCCCTGAGGTGTCATTCACAACGCCCTGCGCGTGGCCTTCGTTCATTTTTCCCCGCATCGAGCCGAGCGGGTCATCGATGCCTTCCGTCGTCACACCGAGTTTCCCGCGGCCTTGGCGCAGTTGGCGGCGGGCGATTTCGAAGTCCGCCGTCGAGAACTTTCAGCGCTTCGGCGGCACGATGACGAATGGTATTTCCGATCATTTACCCACGGTTTTTCTTGACCCCGATAAAGACTTAACGCCGGATGTGGACGCCGTTCTCTAGGGGGGCTTTCGGCCTTTCGCTGGGCTCTTTCGGCCCTTCAGGCGAGGCGGTCCTCACCGAGTACACCTACGTGGACCATCTGCCCGGGGTGGACGAGAACACGCCCAAGCGCCGCGCGTCCGACGCGGTCCCCGCCGGTACGAACGGCCACGCGCCGGCCGCCAAGCCCACCGAAACGGTCGCCTAATCGCTCTTCAGGGCCGGAACTCGAAGCCGGCGCCCGCGCGCGTGGCGCTTCACCGGTTTTTGATCGCGTCGCTCGCGGGCTGTCCCGATGCCTGCAGCTCTTTGCCGTCCATGTCGTCGATCAACTCGCGCACGGTGCCAGCGCTCAGCCCCAAGGTCCTCGCGATGGCCTCGGCGCTCATGGGGGGGCGGCCGTTCAGCAACGCGCGGACTCTCTCCTCTTTGCGGCGCCGGTCTACGTACTGCTTGACCGAATAAAGAGAAAGGCAATTGGCCCGAAACCACGGCTCCGGAAACAAGTCGGCGATCTTTAGCCCCTTCCCCACCGCCGCGACCGCGACATTCTCCCCCGGGTCGTCGTATGGTTTTTCAAAATGATATTTCGCGTCGTTCGACTCCTTGTAGAGACCGAACAGCGAGCCGATCGCGGTCACGCCTTCCCAGGCGCCTTTCATGTTCAAATATAGTTCCTGGACGGCGAGCGATTTGCCGGGGATATTCGGCAGGCCTCCCGCGCCGACGGTCAGGTCCATATACCAATCCAGGTCGATGTCTCCGGCGGCCGTCGGCGTGAGATTGTCGTACGGAACGGGATTGGTGAAGTGGTTGCCCATTTTTTTTTCGCCGGGAAAGGTGATGCTCCACATCGTCGCGGCGCGCACGTTCCCGTAGCGCTTCTCGTCTTGCACCATGTTGAAGATCAGCCGGCACTTGGTGTCTCCGAGAACCGGTGGGTACCGATTTTTCGCTGAGGCCCCCTTGGCCTGAAAACCGTCCGGCTCCCGATGCGCGGGGTTGCGCGCCCGCGGCGCAGGCGCGCCGTCGCTCGGCCGGGACGGGGTCTTCTCGACAGCGGCGGCGGGACCGTTCGCGGACGAGGCGGAACGCGCGGCGGCGGAAAGATCCTCCCGGCTCAGGCCGGGCGCGGGCGGGGCCTTGGCGCTCGTCGCCAACGAGAGCGGCAGGCGGGCGTCGGGCAGCGCGTTGAGCTCCGCGAGCGTCCGAGCGGCCGGCGCGCCCCGGGCTCCCGGCGCGACGGCGGCTCCTCCTCCGCCTGCTCCTATTTCGGTCGTTCTGCCGAGGGCGGCGGCGAGGGATTGAGCTTTCCGCGTCATGGCGGCGCGCATCGGCGCGGAGAGGGTTCGCTGGGCGAGCAGGCGCCGCACGGCTTCCGCCTCAAGCCGGCGGGCCGCGGCGTCCTTCCCGTCGTCCGCGGATTGCCGGAGGCGCGGCTTGCCCTTCGGCAGGTAGTGCTGGTCGATCTTGACGAGGTCCGAGCCGGAGAAGCCGAGTTTGATCGCCGCCAGCCGGACTTTCTCTCGGTAAATCTCGACCTCGGCGGGCGCGGCGCATGGCCGGGCGCAGCCGATCTGCACGTCGCGCGCCGCCGCGAGGGCGGACAGAAATTCGCCGGAGGCCCGCGCGTCCGACGGCAGAAATGACTCGTCGAGAGTCCGCTGGCCGACTTCATGAGCGAGGTAGGACGCGCGCGCCTGATCCAACGGAGTGGTCTCGGACCAAGACGATGCCGCGTAAATCAGGAAAACGGCGGCCAAGATGGACGGGTTCATGGTATTCCGAAGTATGCCCCCGCCGGCGCGCTCTGTCAAGGACGGCTGTCTCCCTTGATTTATCCCCCCGTCGTCACGACGACGAATGGTATTTCCGATCATTCGCCCACGGCTTTTCTTGACGCGGATAGAGACTCAGCGCCGGATGTGGACGTCGGCCTCGGAAGAAATTTCGACGCGCATGGTCCCGTTGTGCGGCATGGCGTCCAGTTCCGCCAGGATCATGTCGGCGCCTTCCGCCTGGGGAACGACGGTCTCGCCCTGGGTGAGCACGTCGGTGAACACCTCGCGCGTGGGGGGAATCCTCGCGGCGTCGGCCACCTGCTCGAACTCGTACATGACGCCCGACAGCGTCTTCTTCACGCGGTGCGCGTCGGCATAGCCGGTCATCAAGAGGACCGCGCCGCCGGTGAGGCGGTCGGCCACCGACACCATGTGCGGGGAGCCGTCGCGGAGCAGATGCGCGCCCGTCCCGGTGATGGTCCCGTCGTCCAGGGCCTTGCCGGGGTTCGGGAGCACGCCGCCCGCCTCAATGTCGCGGCCCAGTGAATTGCGGCCGGCCAGGCGCACGCCCTTGGGCATCGTCTTCAGCGGGACGCCCATGTTCGCCGCGACGGCCTGCATGACCTCCCGGGTCGGCGCCGCACGCGCCTTGAAGACTTTCGCGAACGCCGGATTCGGAGCGGCGCCCGCCCGGCTGAAGGTGGCGAAGGTTCCGGCGGGGGACGCGGACGTCCAGTCCGGATCCCGCATCAGCGCGGTCATGCGTGCCCGCGCCTGCTCCTGGGCCAGGGTGACGTCTTGCCGAGTATAACCCCGGAAGCCTCTTTACGCCAGTGGAATCAGTCCAGCCAGTCCTTGTCCTTGAGCTTGCGCGGCAGGTACTGCTTGGTCAGGTACTGGAAGTCCTTGTTGGCCAGCGCGTCGAGCTCGAACTTGAGGCCGCTGGTCAGCATGCGCTTGATCTCGACCTGCCAGTGCTTCTTC
>JAGWMT010000477.1 GCA_028871595.1 Elusimicrobiota bacterium | reverse complement strand
TGGGCATGGCGCACCCGATGGGGCCGCTGCAGCTGGCGGACTACATCGGCCTGGACGTGTGCCTGGCGATCATGAACGTCCTGCACGACGGCTTCGCGGACTCCAAGTACCGGCCCTGTCCCCTGCTCAAGCAGATGGTGCAGGCCGGCCGGCTGGGCGTGAAGTCCGGCCGCGGCTTTTACGAGTACAAGGCCAAGTAATGGATTTCGAACTGACCGAATCCATGGAGATGCTGCGCGAGTCCGCGCGGGCGTTCGCGGACAAGCGCCTCAAGCCCGGCGCCCAGGAGTGGGACGAGCGCGAGGCCATTCCCGACGCCGTTTACAAAGAGGGCGCGGAGCTCGGTTTCTTCGGCCTCTCGGTCCCCGAGGAATTCGGCGGTCTGGGCGTGGATCCGCTGGCTTACGCGGTGGCCATGGAGGAATTGGCGCGCGGATCCGCCGCCTTCCAAGTCTGCGTCACCGTGCACAACTCCTTGATCGCCTCGGCCATCGCCAAGCACGGCACCGACGCGCAAAAGAAGAAATACCTGCCCAAGATGGCTTCGGGCGAATGGATCGGCGCGTACTCGCTGTCCGAACCTGGCTCCGGCACCGACGCGGGCTCGCTGTCCACCGCGGCCGCGGACGCCGGCGACCACTACGTGGTCAGCGGCACGAAGTCCTGGGTCACCAGCGGCGGCTTCGCCTCGGTCTTCCTCGTCTTCGTCTCCACCAACAAGGAAGCGGGCAGCCGCGGGATCACCTGCCTGCTGGTGGACAAGGACACGCCCGGCTTCAGCTCCGGTAAGAAGGAGAAGAAGATGGGTCTGCGCGCGTCCGACACGCGTGAGTTGGTGTTCCAGAACGCGAAAATCCATAAATCCCAGGTGCTGGGCCAGGTAGGGGGAGGCTTCAAGATCGCCATGAGCCAGCTGGACTCCGGGCGCATCGGGATCGCGGCGCAGGCGGTCGGCATCGGCACGGCGGCGCTGGAGGAGGCCGTTGCTTACGCCAAACAGCGCAAGCAGTTCGGCAAGAAGCTGGCCGAGTTCCAGCTGACCCAGGCCAAGCTCGCCGACATGGCCACGAACCTGGACGCGGCGCGCCTTCTGGTGTACCGCGCGGCGGCGTTGCTGGCCGCCGGAAAGAAATGCACCAAGGAAGCGTCCATGGCGAAGTCCTTCGCCTCCCGCGCGGCCAACAAGGCCTGCTTCGACGCGGT
>JAGWMT010000177.1 GCA_028871595.1 Elusimicrobiota bacterium | reverse complement strand
TGGCGCATGTCGGCCAGTTCCATCTTGAACTTCTCCTCCTGGATATTCGACTCGATCTGCATCCGCTTGAGCGTGAATTCCAACGGGGACAGTTCCAGCTTCTGCTTCTCGAACAGGGCGTTGTAGCGCGCGGCCGAGTCCTCGCGCTCGTCGTTGACCGAGCGCAGCTTCTGCGCCGTCTTCTGGGTCTCGATCATGTTCAGCGCGGTGATCTTGTCCAGCTCCTGCTTCTCCGGGGCGCCGCACATCGGCCCCGCGGCCGAGCTGCTCCAGACGGCCGAGGAGGGTCCGCCGTAAGAAGGGAGGGAGACCGGCGAGGGGTAGGGGGACAGCGGCGAGATCCCGGAGCCCGAGGACGCACCGGAGGCGGACGACGCGTCGTTCGACGTGGACGCGGACAAAGCTTTCGCGTTCTTCGCCGCGAGTGCGGCTTTTAAGTCGATTATTTGCGCGGACCCGGCCGACGGCACGAGCATCAAGACGGCCGAAAGGACGCGGAGAATTTTCATTCCTTCACCTCGGGGCGGACGCCTCCGGAAGGATAGGGTCCGTCCCGCCCGCCGTCAAGGGGGGCGGGCGGCTAGGAGTGCTCGCGGATCAAGTACGCCGCGAAGGCCCCCGCCGGGAGCAGAACCGCCAGCACCAGCGCCGGATGCGCTCCGCCGAACGTGATGGCCGGATAGTGGTTCGACAGCATCAAGAACAAGAGCGGCATCGACATGAACGTGTTGTGCTTGGAACAGCGCTTGGCCTGCGCGGACAGCTCCGGCCGGGGCGGGCCGCCGGCGTCGGTGATGGCCATGATTTTCTTCTGGTTGGGAATGATGGTCATCCAGACGTTGGTGGTCATGACGGTCCCCATCATGGCGCCGACGTGCAGATACGCCGCGCGCGCGCTGAAGAAGCGCGTCAGGAACGACCCCATGGCGATCAGGAACACGCCCCACACGACACCGCCCACGGCCTCGGAACGGCCCAGCGGCGTTTTCCAAATCAAACGGTAAACGACGACGGCGCCAATGAGCGACCCGACGGAGATGCCCACGGCGGCGGCGCGGCTCAACTCCGCGCCGTACTCCTGCAGCGGCGCTCCGGTCCAGTAAACGACGGCCAACAGAAAAAATCCCGACAGCCATGTAAAAAACGACTCCCATTTAAACCAATGCAAGGTGCGCGGCATGATCTCCGGCCATTTTTGTTTTTCGACCAGATAAAATCCGCCGCCGTGCACCATCCAGAGCTCGCCCGAGATGTTCGGCTTCGCCGCGGCGTCCTGCGGCGGCTCGAACGCCTTCTCCATCCAATTGAACAAGTAGGTCTGGCCGATCCACATGATGCCCGTGATCACGTGCATCCAGCGCAGCAGCAAGCTCAGCCATTCCTTCAGATCATTCATCTGGTCACCAGTCGGACTTCGGTTGTCCCTCGCCGAGCGAGAGCAGGTACGTCGTCAGGGCGTCCAATTCGTCGTCGTCCAATACGCCTTTCCAGGACGGCATGACCACGGCGGCGGTCCTCCCGTCGTTGGTCTCGGGGACGACGCCGCTCCGAATCTTCGCCTTCAGTTCTTCCTTGTTATAAGTCGACATCAAAGGCGCCAGCGCCGGAATCACGTCTCCGTGGGCGCCCGGATTCGGATGTCCGCCGCGCCCGGCCGGACCGTGGCAGGCCACGCAGCCCGCGCGCAGGTAGACGGCGCGGCCGGAGATCTCGCCGGGCTCGGCGCCGCGCCAAGGACGCTCCTCGCCCCAGGCCTGGCCTTTCTGCGCCGCTAGGAAATCGGCCAGCGCGCCGCGGTCCGCGTCGGACAACCCCTGCTCCGGCATCTTGGTATCCGGCTTCCACGCGTGCGGGCTCTTCAGCCACAGCGCGATCCACGCGCGCGGCCGACGCACGCCGACGAGCGTCAGATCCGGGCCCGCGTCGCCGCCGCGCAAGCCGATGCGGTGACACGCCCGGCAGCCGGCGGCGTCGAAACGCGCTAGACCGTCGCCGGCCCGCGCTGGGGACACGAAGACGACCAGGATGCCCGCCGCCAGACAACGCCAATATTGAGTCAACACCCAATGAAAGCAAGAAAACGGACCGCGCGCCAACTACCGTCCGTCGTAGCCGGCCGGCACCAGCCCGCGCTCGATCAGGACGCGAAGGACTTCGGCCACGCTCCAGGCCTGGGAGCGCGTGCCCCCGCGGTTCTGGTCGCCGGGACCCGTGAAGACGCCGTCGAGGCCCCTCGGATCGTCCAAGGACCAATTGGCCAGCGCCGCGTCGGGGTTCCCGCCGTCGAAGACCTCGGGCAAAGAGCCCTCGGGGCGCGCCGCCAGGGCCGCCACCAACGGCGTCATCAACGCGCGCTGCTCGGCTTGAATGCGCGCCTCGTCCCAGCCTTGGGAGCGGCGCACCCCGGCCAGCGCCTCGGAGTAGGCGCCCATCAGCCACGGCCAAACCGTGCCCTGATGATAGGCCAAGTCCTTCTCCGCCGCCGGCTTCCAGGTCTCGTAGCGGGCGCGATAATCACTGTCTCGCGGCGACAGGGTGCGCAGGCCGTAGCGCGTGAGCAGGTCCTTGGTCACGGCCAGCACCACCGCGGCGCGCCGCTCCGGCGACAGGAGGTCGCCGCCGTGGCTGACGGCGAAGATCATGTTCGGACGAACCGCCCCGCCGTGGGGGTCGCCGTCCACCACATCGCGCAGGGCGCCGCCGTCCCCGCCCCACGCCTTCCGGTTCTCCTCATTGACGAACCAGAACTTCGCGTTGAAGCTGGCCTTCACCTTCGCCGCCAGCGCCTCGTGGGCGTTCGCGTCGGCGGGCAGGCCGAGGCGTCGCTCCAAGTCGGCGGCGAATCGCAGGTTGGCGTACCACAGCGCGTTGATCTCCACGGCCTTGCCGTTGCGCGGCGTGACGGGCTTGTCCTTGCCGTCCGGGTCGGCGTCCATCCAGGTGGCCTGCGCGGGCGTCACGATCAACCCGTCGGAGTCCATCTCAATGCGGTTCAAGCGGCCGTAGCGCTGATAGCCGGTGCCGGATTGATAGCGCGCGAGGATGCGGCGCACGACCGGCGCCATTTCCGCGGCGAACTTCCAGTCGCCCGTCGCCTCGACGGTCTTCTTGATCGCGGCGATGAACCACATCGGCGCGTCGGCGGTGTTGTAGTCCGCGCCGTCCGCTTTTTCCGGCGTCCAGCGCGCGGCGTCCCATATCTTGTTGGGGATCAGGCCCTCGTGCTCGAACTTCGCGAAGCGGCGGATATTCTCCTTGGCCTCCTCGTGGCGTCCGGTGGAGAGGAGAAGCCCGGGCAAGGACACGAAGGTGTCTCTCCCCCACTCCTCGAGGAACCAGTCCATGCTGGCGGCCCAGATCTGCACCGAGCCGTTCTCATGCTTCACGAAGGCGTCGGCGGCTTCTCCCAAGAGCGTCCTGACGGCCTGCCGGTCCTTCCACTCGTCTCCGTCCTTGAGGGCTTTCATGACTTTCAATTGGGGCCGGGCGTCGAAGCGCGCCCGGTCGGCGTAGTCCGGGTCCGACGGGAGCGGAATGCGGTAGTTCCAGTACGAGCGGCCGTTGCGCATCTCCTTGACCGGAAACGGGTCGCGCCACTCGTCCCCCAAGGTGTAGGCCACGAACTTCGCGTTCGCGCCCGAGGAGCCGTCGTTGAGCGCGCCGAAGTATCGCCCCAGAAAGTCGGGGCTGCGCGGATCGTCGTGGGAGCTGACCTTCTTCCAGTCCCCCCCCACGGTGACGAAGCCCAGGCGGCGCGCGTCGGCGTCCTTGCCCTCGAACGCCTCGGCCAGAGGGAGCGCCCCATGCTTGGCGAAGACGGCCGCCAGCGCGCGCACGTAATCCTCCCCCGGCTCGTCGCCGCTGGCCATCTGCCCGTTGCCGAACGAGTAGGCGAAATGAAGAGCGTCCACCCGAGCCCCGTCGAAGCCGAACGACAGCCAGCGGTCGAACGGCTCCAGCGCGGCCCGATATCCGTTTTCCTTGAGCTTCGACCAGCGCCACAACGCCAGATCCTTCCAATCCTCATGGACCCAGGCGTTCACGATGCCGGGGTTGCGCGTGCGCAGGTCCGCGAACAGCTCCGGACGCTTCCAGGCATCCACGGAATTCTTCGCCCGGAACATGGGCACGTCGAAGAGGGCCTTGCCGCCGGCGGCGTGGATCTCGTTCAAGGCACCCTTGAGTTGGCGCTCGGCGTGCCACTGCGCGAAGCGGTGCGCCTCGACGCGGCCGGAGAACGACGGGTCGCGGCGCGCCGCGGCGACCGCCTCCGGCGTCCAGTCGAGCGCGGGCTTGCCGATGAGGGCCGACAACGCCATGAATTCGCCGTACTCGTCCAGCCAGCCCGCGTTCCGGTCCAGGAAATTCCGGTACTCGGCGGCGCGCGGCGTGTTCCTCGCGATCTGCTCCCGGGTGAACGCCGCCAGGGCCTCGCGCGCCACGGCGCCCTCGCGCGAACGAAGCCCCGCGTAGTCCACGCTCTCGCGCGCGGACTGGCCGGGCGCGTCCAAGCGCGCCAACAGCTCCGGCCGCGCCCGGACCTCGTCCACCGCGGACCAATCCACGTTGTCCTCGTTCAAGGCCTGGAGGCTCACCGGCGCGTAGGGGCTGTCGTCGAGCACCGCGAAATGCGGCAGGAGAAGAACGGCGTCCACGCCCTGCGGGGCCAGGACGTTCTTGTAGTACCGGCCCAGGTCCGTGTATTTGCCGATGCCGGGGTCGTGCTCCTCGCGCCGCAGGGAGTACAACGGGACGCTGACCGCGGCCCGCGTGGCGGAGGGATCCTTCCACCAGGAGGAGACGTCAGGCCGAAGCGACGCGCCTTCCCCCGCGGACGGCGCGGCGAACACCGGCAGGGCGGCCGCGGGCCTGGGCGATGCGCCGTCGAACATCGCGCCCAGGAAGGCGCGCGGGGCCTCTCCCGCGGCGGCCGCGGACTCATGACGGAGCGCCGCATGAGCCGGCGCGGCGCGCGGGGCCGAAGAAACCGCGGCCGCCACGGCCGAAGCCGGCGCCGCCGCGGCAGGGGCGACCGGGGTTTCCGCAAGAGAGGGCGCCGGGGCGAACGGTGCCGCGGACGGAACGACGGCGGTCAGAGGCGCGGCAAATGACGGCGTCGCGGACACCGCCAACGGAGCCGAAGGGATCCCCAAAGGGCGCGCCGCGGACTCGACGACGCCCACGACTTGCGCCGCCGCCGGCAGAGACGACGACGCCGCGATCAGGAGCGCGAGCAGCGCGCGGAAAGACCGCGAAACGGTCATTTCTCGACCAGGCGGGACGTGATGGATTCCACCGCCGCGCGGGACGGCAAGACCGCCAGAGCGGCCGTCGCGACCGCGCGCAGGACCCGGCGGGTCAAACTCTGGGGCGGAGCAGCGGGCGGCGGCGGGGCGATCTCGGTCTGCGCGCGCGCGGAAAGCTCGGCGGCCTCCCGCTCGACCGCGTCCAGGTCGGTCAAGCGGGCGCTCAGCGCGGCGCGCGCGCCGTCTTCGTCGTTGAAGAGGCCCGCGCCGACCTCATGGGACGAGTGCGCCGGCATCGGCGTCAACGTCGCGGCCACGACGGAGGCCAGGAACGGGAACCAGCCCGCGGGAAGCGTCCGGCCCTTCGCCGCGTAAGCGTCGGCCAGAAGCTTCGCCAAGCGGGACAGCTTTTCCGCGGTGCGCTCGGCCGCGGCGGCGGTTCCGCGCGCGGCGGCGGCCGCCGCATCCGCCAGCGGCGCCCCGACGTCCAGATCGTCGACGAGGTCGGTCCACGTCACGCGCGGCGCCTCAGGAGTGCCGCGGGATGAGTAGAACTGGAGTCCGGCCTCGCGGGACGCCGCCGCGACGACCACCGCCAGTTTCGCGTCTCCGGGCGACGCGACCGTGCCCAAGGCGGGTCCCGCGTTGCCCGCGCCCACCACCACGCCCACGCCCGAGGCGACCAGCCGGTCGATCTGCGCCGACAGCGGCGTGCGCCGTCCGGTCGGCGCGCCCAACGCCAAGGAGATCGTCGCCGGCCCGCCGTTCTCCCGCGCCCGGGCGGCGACCGACTCCAAGGCCGCCATGACGCGGGCCTCGGAGACGCCGGAACCCGCGCGGACGCGGACCAAAGAGACGTTTGCGCCCGCGGGCAGGACCGGCGGCGTCTGGCCGTCGCCCAGGTCCAGCACCGTCCCGCCGGCGCCCGGCGTTCCCCGCGCCAACGGATATTCGGGCAAGGCGGCGCGAACGGCGAAGCCCCGGTTCTGCAGGGCCAAGGTCAGCGCGTACAGCTTATGCTCCGGAGCCGACAGCCAGAGGGCGCCGGCCGCGGGCAGCGCCGCGCGCGGGGTGGATTCGTAGCGGGACAGCAGCCCCGCGTCCAGGCCCGCCGCGGCGAAGGCGCGGGCCAGCGCCGCGCCGTCGTTTTCGGCGGCGAACGCGGTCGGTGCGCCCGAGGGCGGGACGATGATCAGGTCCACGGGCCCCAGCGCGGAGTCCACGCCCTGCACGCCGGCGCCCGTCGGATCCGGCGTGGACGTGGGCGCGTCCAGCGGGATGCTGGCCGCGCGCGCCAGCAAGGTCACCAGCTCCGCCAAGGCGCCCGGTTTCTGCAGCGCGCCCTTGTTCTTCAGGACGAAGCTGGCCACGATGGGCTTGAGCGGCTCGCTGCGCAGGCGTACGACGAAGCCGCGGTCGTTGACGGCCACCGGAAAGAATTTGGCGATGGTGCGCGTCAGCGCGATGTTGTCCGGGCCCGCCGCCTCCAGCAGGTCGGTCACGACGCGGTCGCTCATCGCCTCGGGCGACGCGTCGGCCAGGTTCG
>JAGWMT010000004.1 GCA_028871595.1 Elusimicrobiota bacterium | reverse complement strand
CCTGGGCGGCGGGCCCGAAGACCTCCAGCACCAGCGTGATCGTGGACGACCTGCCCACCGGCGCGGCCGGCACGGTGCGCGCCACCACCGGCGGCGGCTCGGAGCTGGACGGAAGCATCGGACAGGTGTCGGTGATCACGGAGCTGTCTGCTGGAGCCACCGTGGAGGCCGGCTATTTCGCCGCGCTGGTGTCCACGCCGAATTCGCCCGGCTACCTGGAAGTGGACGGGTCCTCGGTGGCCCTGCAATGGTCGGACGCCATTCCGCCGAACCCCTCGGGCACGTCTTACGGGATCGATTTCAGCACCGACGCCGGCTTCGGCGGCATCTTGGTCTCGTCCAGCGGCTACGGCCTGACCGGCACCGTGACCGGGCTCAAAGGAAACACCACATATTACGCCCGCGTCAGCGCCTCATACTCCGACAGCGACGATTCCACCGCCGTCAGCCTGGGTCAGACCGTCACCCAGGCGGTCGCGCCGGCGTCCGGCCGATACGCCGACGTCGGTCCCTTCGCCTTGCGCGCCGCGTGGGATCCATTGGGCAACAGCGTGGGCGACCTGGCGGGACCTTGGACCACGTTGGTCTCCTCTTTGCCGGCCGTCCGCCAAGGCCACGCCATGGTCTATTATGGAGGCCGGCTGTACGTGTCCGGCGGCGCCGACCCCACGCCCCAGGCGACGGTTTATGGCGCGCCCGTGCTGGCCGACGGCACCGTGGGCGCATGGACGACGCTTACGCCCCTGCCCGGAATCCGGGAGTCCCACGCCATGGCCGCCTGGGCCGGCCGCCTGTACGTGGCCGGCGGCTCCAACGGCAGCGCCCAGTCCACCGTGTGGTGGGCCCCGATCCGCTCCGACGGCAGCCTGGGCGACTGGAGCGCGACCACGCCCCTGCCCGGCGTCCGGACCCAGCTGGCCATGACCGCCGCCGGGGGACGCCTGGTCGTGACCGGCGGCCAGAACGGGATCTCCGCCCAGTCCACCGTCTACAGCGCCCCGATCAACGACGACGGCACCGTCGGAAGCTGGGCCGCCGCTCCGGCCCTGCCGACGGCGGTCAGCGGTCACGCGATGGCCGTGTCGAGCGCCACGCTGTACATCACCGGCGGCGCCAGCGGCAGCGTGCTCAACACCGTCTGGTGGACGACGTTGACCGCCGGCGTGCCCGGCGCCTGGACCGCGACGACGGCCCTCCCCGTCGCCCTGACCCGTCACGGCATGGCGGCCCTCAACGGCAAGCTGTACGTCACCGGCGGCAACGACGGGTCCGCCGTGCAGAGCGCCACCTACGTGGGCCAGCTCAAGGCCGACTCGACCGTCGCGGGCTGGACGTCCGAGGGTGCGCTGTCGGCGGTGTTCACTCACGCGATGGCCGCCTCCATGGACGCGCTGTACGTGTCCGGCGGCTCCAACGGGAGCGTCCCTGGAAGCGCCATCCAGACCGCGCCGCTGTCCGGCACCCAGTCGCTGGCCGAACTGGCCGCGTCCGTCGGTTTCGCGCCGGTGCTGGCCTCTTCCACCTGGCGCGCCGGGACGAATTTCGACTTCTCCGGATTGACCCCGAACACCACTTATTTCAGCCGCGTCAGCGCGCGCAACTACGCGGGCGTCCAGACCGCGCTCCTCCCTCTCGGCTCGACGGTGACCTTGGCCGCCGTTCCCGTGACCGCCGTCTCGACCTTCACCGACGTGGAGATCGGCTCCGTCACCTTCGCCTGGACGACGGGCGGCAACCCAGCGGGAACCGAGTACAGCGCCCAGGCCTCCACCGCCAGCGACTTCAGCGGGACGCTGCTGACCGGCGCCTGGCTGACCGCGACGACCACGGGCTTCGGCAGCCTGGGCGTCAACGCCAGCTACTATCTCCGGGTCCAGGCGCGCAACGCGGCCCACGTCGTCAGCCCTTTCGCGCTGCTGGGCTCGACGTACACCTTGGCGGTGCCCCCGACGGCGACCTCGATCACCTCGTCGAGCGCCTCCGGTCTGGCCATGACCTGGGCCGCCGCGGATCCGGCGGGGACCCGCTTCGAGGCCCAGGTCTCCTCGATGACCACCTTCGTCCCGCTGCTCCAATCCAGCGTCACCCTGTCCCTGAACGCGTCGTTCAGCGGTTTGATCAGCGCCAGCACGTTCTACGCGCGCGTGCGGGCCCTCAACGGCAACGGCGTCCCCAGCGCGTTCGACGTCGTCGCCTCCACCGCGACGGGCCTGGACTCCGTCGCGCCGGGTCAGTCCACCGGGACCTTCGCCTATCCCGGAACGGCGGCCGACAGCCTGGTCGCGGGGTGGGTCGCGCCGGGCGACAACGCTTACACGGGCACGCTGTTCGCGGGAACGTCCTATTTCATCCAATGGAGCACGTCCGATCCGGCGGCGGTCGTCTGGAGCACGGCGTCGGCGCAGGTGGTCCTGTCGACGGGACCCATCGAACCCGGTGCGACGTCCGCGATCGTCCTGACGGCCTTGCCGGACCGGAAGGCGGTCTACCTCCGCCAATGGACCCGAGATCTGGCCGGCAACTTCTCCGCTCCGTCCGACACCTTCTCCGCGGTCACCACCCCTTTCTCCTACGAGTCCCTGGCGGGCGGGGGAGGCTTCGACGCCGGAACGTCCCCGTCGCTGGCGACCGACCGCTCGGGCAACCTCCACCTGGCCTACCGCGGGACCACGGGGACCCAGGAGCTCCAGTACATCAAGCGCACCGCCGGCGCCTGGGGCGGGGCGGTCACCGTGGATCCGGGGACGGTCGTGACCAACCCGGTGCTGACCTTGGATTCCTCGGATAATCCCGTCATCGCCTACTATGACGCGACCGCCTCCCAGCTGAAAGTCGCCCGGTTCAGCGGCTCATGGACCATCAGCGTGGTCGAGCCCGGCGATTTCCGGCCCGGCGGCGCGGTGGTGGACGCCGCGGGCGCGGTGAACATCTCGTATTACGACACGGCCGCGGGCCATCTGAAGTTCGCCCGCTCGGCCGGCGTTTCCTGGAGCACCCAGACCGTGGACGCCACCGCGGCGGACACCGGCCTGCAGAGCGCGTTGGCGCTCGACGCCACCCAGCAGCCGCATATTTCCTACTATGACGCCACGAATGCGGCCCTCAAACTCGCCAGTTCCACGGCCGCGGGCGTTTGGAGCGTGCAGACCGTGGATTCCGGGGTGTCGTTGAGCACGGGAATCGCGATGGCGCTCGACGGGAATTCCCGGGTCCACGTGGCCTATGCGGACGCCGGCGGCGGCGCGGTGAAGTACGCCAGCATGACGGCGTCGGGGTGGCTGGTCCGGACCGTGGAAGCCCTGGGCGGCTTGGGCGGCATGCGCGTGGGGATGGCCCTGGACGGCGCGGGCGCGGCGAACATATCGTACGGCGACCGGACGGCGGGCCGCCTCAAATTCGCGCAATGGACGGGGACCGCCTTCAGCACCCAGACCGTGGACTCCTCGTCGGACGATGGCGCGGAGAGCTCCCTGGCTCTCGACGGCTCCGGCAACGTGCATCTGGCTTACCGCGATTCGACCAGCAAGGCGCTCAAGTCCGCTCATTGGACGGGCGCGGGCCTGCCGTCGGCCTTCGGCGGAAACTCCCGCGGCCGCGCCCAGGCGCCGACGGCCATGACCGGCGCGGCGCTCTCCGTCAGCAGCATCCAATGGAGCTGGACGGACGGGGCCTCGAACGAACTGGGCTTCCGGCTGTACGGGTCCCTGGTTTCCACGGGCCCGTTCGTCCTGGTCGCCGACACGGCGACGATCTCCGCCTCCGCGGGCGTGGGCGGGGTGAAGAGCTATACCGAAACGGGACTGACCTCGGGGACCACGTATTACCGCTACGCGGTGGCGGTCGGCACGGGCGGTTTCACGGCCTCGGCGGCGGCCGCCGCCTACCCCGCGAACGTCGCCGACACGACGCCGCCCAGCATCGTCAACAATCAGACGGGCGACTCCGTCCTGCGCCGGACGAACACCGGCGTCTACGACGTGGATTTCTTCGACTCCGGCGGCTCGCACCTGTCGTACTTCGCGGTGAAGGCCTCGACCGTGGCCGGCGGAGCCGGCCCGGACCTCATCGCCTACACGACGGTGACCACGGGGATCAACGCCGACTCCTACACCGCGCCCTGGCCCCTGCCCGCGGCGGTGTTCAATTCCCTGCTCGGCGGCGTGACCAACTACATCACGGTCCAGGTCGTGGACGGGATGGGCAACGCCGCGGTCGGCCAGGATCTCTTCTACGTGCTGCGCGACACCTCGGTGCCGAGCATCTCGGGCCACGTGGTGGAGGTCTCCAGCGCCGGCATCACCGCCGTCGAGGTGGACTGCTTCGACGCTTCCGGCGCCCTGCAGGCCACCGCGTTCACCCAGGCCGACGGCAGCGGAACCTACGTGCTCAACGGCGTGCCCCTGGGGACCTTCCGCGTCCAGGCGGCCTGGCTGGTCAACGGCGTGGGCAACTCCGTCTCCATCGACAGCATCCCCGCGGACACGGCCAACCTGGACTTCACCCTTCAGTTGAACTATAACCTGGCCGCGGTCCAAGGCAACCTGCAGACGCTGTCCACCAATCCCACCGGACCGTCCGTGCTGGGGGTGGGGACGCGCGCGGCCTTCTACGACCCGAAGGCCATTCCCAACCCGGCGCTCGCCCGCGTGGAGCTGTACCAGAACAACCGCCAGGTCGGCATGGTGCTGGTCCCGCCGAGCGGCCATTGGATCATTCCCAACCTGCTGCCCGGGACGTACTCGTTGCGCGCCTACAATGGATTGGACTACACCGAATTCCAGACGGTGGAACTGATCGACGGCGAGGTCAAGACCATCGGCTTCCTCAGCAGCCCCCTGCCCGACGGGCAGGTCTTCGCCTTCCCGAACCCGGCGCGCCGGAGCACCTCCATCCGGTTCCAGTCCGCGCTGCTCCCGCTCGACGCGCAGATCCGCATCTTCGACATCGCCGGGAACCTGGTCAAGGAGTTGACGACCGCGGCGGGGGAGATCGTCATGGTCCCCGCCTCGGGGGCCGGGGTCTATCACGGCGACTGGGACCTGACCAACTCCCGCGGCCAAGGCGTGGCGTCGGGCGTTTACATCTTCTCGGTGAAGGTCAGCGGCGGCAACAACCAGTCGGCGCTGGTCACGAAGAAGCTGGCGGTGGTGAAATAAGATGAAACGAGCGCTCGCGGCGGTCCTCCTTCTGCTGGCGACGGCGGCCCGCGCCGGGCTCCTGACCCCCGGAAGCGTCGCGGTGCTGGACGCCAATTCCGCGCCGCGAGGCACGTTCTCGAACAACGAGCGCATCACCTTTCAGCAGAGGGTGTTCAACGGGGTGGCCAGCACCAACCGCGTGACGTTCACCTTCGTCGTCTTGTCTCCTTCCGGGGCGAGCGTGTTCCAAATCACCGGCAACGCGGTGCCCGGGTCCGTGGGCAACGCCGCCACCCAGCTGTCGGGGTTCCCGATCTCCAAGTTCTACTCGGGACCCGGGACGTACACTTTGCAGGCGCTGGCGACCTTGGACGGGCAGACCGTCACCCAGCAGACCTCCTTCACCGTCTCCTCCCCGAACATCCTGCTGCTGTACCCGCCCAACGGCGCGCAGAACGTGGCCGACGTGCCCATCACGTTCCGCTGGGTGTCCAGCGGCGGCTCCACGTACCGCGTCACGGTGGGGGACAATCCCTCGTTCTTCAACGCGCTGTTCAGCCAGACCACCGGGGGCGGGGAGACCTTTCTCAGCTACCCCCTGCGGCCGTCGGATCCGCGCGAGATTCTCTCCGCGGGCCAGGTCTATTACTGGAAGGTCGAGGCGCTGGACGGCAACGGCCAGGTGGTGGGGGCCAGCACCGTCCCCAATTCGTTCACCGTGCAGACGGCGGCTCTGTCGCGGGACATGGCGGTGGTGGACCTGGCGGTCAACGGGAGCCCGGACGCCCAGGGGAACATTCCCTTCAAGGTCAGCGTGAAGAACCAGGGCGGCACGGCCCAGGCCAACGTCCCGCTGCGCTTCAGCGTCGGCGGGCTGGCGGCTTCGGGTTCCCCGGTCACCATGTCCATGCTGAGCCCCGGGGAGACCCGGGACTACGCTTTCTCCGAGGCGCTGCCTCCGGGGCAGGCCCAGAGCCTGGGCATCGCCTGCATCGACTTTTCGGACGACAACCTGCCCAACAACTGCAAGACCTTGATGATCACGGCCGCCGCGGCGGCGGGCGGAACGACCGATTTCGGCGGGAACGTGTCCCCGGACCAAGTGTGGCAGCAGATCCAGGACCTCCTCCGCCAGCAAGGGATGGATCTGAGCGACTACAACCTGGTCGGCATGGAAGGACAGCTCAGCGCCGACGATTTGAAATCCCTGTTGGCCTCCCTGCGCACGGGCGCGGCGGACGTGACCCTCAGCGGGCCCGCGCTGGGCGCGGCGACGGCGACCACGCTCGACGCGACGGCGATCAGCACCTCGCCGGCGGCCGTCGCCGCGGCGCCCAAGCTGGACGGCGGCGGGCCCGCCGCCGTGGCCGCGGAAGAGGAGGAAGCGGTCCCCTTGGGGACCGAATGGGCGGGCCTGACCGGCACGCGCGCCCCGCGCCCGGAAGGAAAGGTGATCTCCGACGAGAAGACCTGGAAGAAGGCCTGGCGTCTGCTGCGCTCCGGGCGCGCGCCGAAGGTGAACTTCACCGACGACATCGTGGTCGGCGTCTTCGCCGGAAAGGGGGAGAAGGGCGATCACGCCGAGATCCAGGCGGTGGAGATGAGCCTGTCCGGACTGGTGGTGCGCTACCATTTCATCCGCTACGCGACGTTCAACGTGGACGCGACGCCCCGCTCGTCGGTCCCCTACCTGCTCCGCGTGGTGCCGCGCACGACGGCGCCGGTGCAATTCGATTTAGTCGAGGATAAGGAAGACGTTCCATCGAAACCCAAGTCGCAGGAGAAGAAATGATGCTCAAGAGAATGGGATGGACGGCGGCGCTGGCGCTGCTGCTCGGACTGGGCGCGGCGCCCGCGCGCGCGGCCGGCGAGGCCGTGGCCGGAGTCGTGATCGTGATCAAGGGCGCTCCGACGGTCATGCGCAAGGGCACGCACACGTTCCGGAAGCTGAAGCTCAACCAGTACGTGAACGAGGGCGACGAACTGGTCACCAAGGCCGGGGAATTCGCCTCCATCGCGTTCATCGGAGGCGCCGAGGTGCGCATCAGCGAGTCCTCCACCTTCGTGGTGGAGAACGGCGGCGGCACGACGCCGACCCAGCTCTTCACCTCGCTGGGCAAGGCCTGGACGCGCCTGTTGAGCGGTCATTCCGGGATCAACATCCGCACGCCCAGCGCCGTGGCCGCGGTCCGCGGCACCGAGGCCGACGTCGAGGCCGGCGACCACACCACGGTCAAGGTGTATGAAGGTCACGTGGACGTCTTCAACGACCACGGCAAGCAGGCCCTGACCGCGGGGCAGATGACGCACGTGGCCAGCGCCCAGGTCGCGCCCGAGCCGCCGAAGAGCATGACCGCCGCCGACCGGCAGAACTGGCAGGACGCCCTCCAGGGCAAGGGCGTGGAAAAGCAGATCGAGCGCCTTCAGAAAGAGGCCGACCGCCGCCGCAGCCTGGAGCTGCGGACGAAGGACGGCAAGAAGATCAAGCTGAACCTGGAGAAGAAATAAGGGAGTCCCGCGGACCCTCTCCCGACCATGGATCTCCGCCGTTCCGCCGCCGTTCTCCTGCTTCTGTGCGCCGGCGCGCTCATCGCGCCGGCGCCGGCCGCCGCATCGGATCAGGCCAGCCTGCAGTTCACCGTTCCGGCTCCGGATCCGGTGCAGGCGGGGGAGACGCTCTCCATTCAGGCCCTGGCGGTGAACACCGGCTCCAGCCAGTGGGCGGCGGGCAGCTACTACTGGGTGGCGGAGATCTACGACGTGGAGTACCGCTTCCTGACGCGCACGGACCAAATCTCGCCCACGGACGCCGTGCCGCCGGGCGGGGTCGCGGCCATCACCTTGCCGTTCTCCGTGCCCGCGACGGCCACCGGCCGGCGTTTCTACCGCGTCTACTTGGTCAAGGACAACCGGCAGCTGCTGGAATCGGACTATAAGTCGTTCCAAATCCTGGAGAAAGCCATCCCGCCCCCGCCGGAGGTGGTGGATTACCGCGTCGAAGGCAACGTGACCGTGAGCATGAAGGACTCCAGCATCGGCCGCTGGCGGCAGGTGAACGGGTCCACCGCGATCAACCTGGTGGGCAAGCTCAAGGACGCCTCTTACCTGCTCAACGCGAACTTGATCCACGCCCCGGGGAAGGTCGTGGATCCATACAGCATCCTGTTCAGCTACTATGCCCCGTGGGGACACATCTACGCGGGCGACATCGCGCCCACCTACTCCCAGCTGTCGGTGAACGGCCTGGGCCTGCGCGGCGTGATGCTGGAGCAGACCAAGGGCCGCTTCGACTGGTCGGTGCTGGGCGGCCAAAGCGTGACCTCCCAGGCGGGGACCGCCACGGTCAACGGCCGGTTCGCGCGCTCCATCTACGCGGGCCGCTTCGGCGTCCAGTTGGGGAACGTCAAGGTCGGGATCAACGCGTTCCAAAGCGCCGACGAGGTGGGATCTTTGAGCAGCGATCCGAAGTCGAACAACTTCCGGGGTCCGGCCCTGGCCGCCCAGAAGAACTCCGGCATGGGCTTGAACCTGTCCTGGATTCCGGGCGGCGGCGTGACCGTGCTGGCCGACTACCAGAAGAACGACTACACGCCGGACACCGGCAAGGCGACGCTCTCGGACACCGCGCGCCGCCTGGAATTGCGCTGGGAGACGAAAATGAGCAAGCTGAAGGTGTACGCCCAGAGGACGGGCCCCAACTTCATCGCTTTCGCCGCGCCGTCGGTCATCGGCGACCGCAACACCTACGACGCGACGTTCGGCTTCTTCCCGGCGTCCTGGTACGCGTTGAATCTGGCGGGGGACCAGTACACCGACAATCTGGGAAACGATCCCAACAAGCTCAGCACCACCCAGCGGATCATCAACGTGGGCAACGCGTTCCATCTGCCGACCGGGACGGATTTCAACGTGTCCGGCTCGCTCAACACCGCGAAGGGCAAGCAGGCGTCGGCGCTGGACAACAAGACTGTGACGGAGGGCGTGGGTCTGACCCAGGCGATCCGCAAGCACACGGTCTCGCTGAACGTGCAGAACTCCCAATTCCGCGACCTCAACAAGCTCTCCCACGATCTGGACACGCAGACGCTGGGGCTGAACGCGAACCTGGCGCTGCCGCGCAATTCGATCGGGTCGTTCGGCGTGACCACCACGCAGTCCCGCGACAAGATCGACGGCAGCAAACGGAACAGCCAGTCCACCTCCGCCAGCTACTCGCGGCCGTTGTGGCCCGAATGGACGGGGCAGTTCTTCGGCTCCCTGACGACGACGAAGAACACGTCTCCGACGTTCCCGTCCGACACCTCGACGTTGTCGGTCAATTCGGAGCTGGCCTGGACGGTCGAGAAGCAGATCAACCTGGCCTTCGGCTTGGGCTACAACAAGACCCAGGACAAGCTGGCGCCCGTCAACAGCACCAACGAGGTCGTCCTCTCCACCCGGTACTCCTACTCGTTCTAGTCGCCGCCGGCGGACTTCGGGCGGGCGGACAGCTTCCGGACGAAGCGCTTCAGCTGCGGATCCGCCGGAGACAGGACGAGAGCCTTCTTCCACGCGGCGCGCGCCTGGGGGTACAGGCCCAACGAATAATACGCGGAGCCCAGGCGCTTGAGAGCGACCAGGTCGGACGGCTCGAGAGCGAGCACCTCGTTGAGGGTGTCGATGGCCTGATGATAACGCGCGCCGTACATGTGGTCGAGGGCGAGAGAACGCTTGTATTCGAGCAAGGTCATCCCGGGCGTGACCACGTCCGAATCGACGAATTCCGGGTGCTTGGTGAGGAACCAGTCGAGCAGGCGCTTCAGGCGCGGGTCGGAGGGATCCAGTTCCCGCGCGTAGCGGAGCGCGTTGAAAGCCAGCTTGAAGTCCCGCGCCTGCCCGACGGTCGCGTTGACGGCCGTGATCGCCAGGCGCCAGGCCTTGGTGCGGTCCGGCGCCGCGGGAACGATCAGCATGAGGTCCTCGAGGGACGCCTGGAGCGCGGAGGCGAACGGGGTGCGGTTGCCGCCCTCCAGCAAAGTATCCAGGCCGTCGCGCGCCGAGCGGTAGCGCCCGGCCTTCACGCTGGCCAACACCTCCGCCAGGCGTTTGGCGTTGGTCTTTTCGACGTTGTTCTGCACTTCCCGGATCATTTCCCGCGCGGTTTTTTGGTCGGGATCGAGGCGCAAAATGTCGTCCCAGACCTGGATGGCGCGGCCGTAGTCGCCCGACTTGTAGAACGCGAAGGCCTGGTCGTAGTACTTCTGCAGGACCACCGCCTTGGATTCCGACGCCGCGTCGGCGGCCTTCGCGCGCGGCGCTCCGGCCAGAAGCCCGGCGAGGAGGAGCAGGCGCGCGAGAACGGCGGCGCGCGGCCTTCGTCCGGGGCAGCCTGACGGCGGGAGGTCTTCGTGTCTCAAGCGGTTCCGACGAGCCATCTTAGCTGTCTTTCTTGACCTCGCGCACGATGCTGATCTCGACGCGGCGGTTGCGCGCGCGGCCTTCCGGGGTCAGATTGGTGGCCAGGGGCCTTTGCTCGCCGTAGCCGCGGGCCTCGAAGCGCTCCGGGGCGAGGCCGCGTTCCACGAAGAACCGACCGATGGCGAAGGCCCGCGCCGCGGACAACTCCCAATTGTCGCGGAGGCGGCTGCGGACCAAGGGCTTGTTGTCCGTGTGCCCGGCCACCAGGATGGGGTTCGGGATGCCGGCAAAGAGCTTGGCGAGCGGCTCCAAAACGCGGCCGGCGTCGGGATTGAGGGTCGCGGAGCCAGGCGAGAAAAGCACCGGCTCCGGCAGCAGGATGTGGATGCGGCGGGAGGTGACGCGCAGGCCGAAATCGCGCAGCGCCAAACGGTCCATCTCCTGCTTCACTTCGACGGCCAAGTCGGTCTCGTCGGCGCGGACGCGCGCGTAATCGGAGCCCGCGTCCATGTCCTTTTGCAGGTGCGCGACGGCGCGCTGGTATTCCGGGGGGGTCTGAGTGTAGGAGTAGGCGAACAACGCCAGGAACAGGATCACCATGGTGGACATGAGGTCCGCGTAAGGGACCATCCACAGGCCGGTGAGATCGTGCCGCTTCCTACTCATCGGCGCCGCCTCCGCCGCGCAGGATGACGATCTCCACGCGCCGGTTCCGCGCGCGGCCTTCGGCGTCGTTGGCGGCGAGCGGGTGATAGGGACCGTAGCCGGCCGCGATCAGGCGCGCCGGGGGCACGCCGTCCTTGGTCAGGACGGCGATCACCGAGGCCGCGCGCGCCACGGAGAGCTCCCAGTTCGTCCGGTAGGGGCCCGAGACGATCGGGACGTCGTCGGTGTGCCCTTCGACCAGGACGTCGTTGGGAATCTGCCGGAGCACGGACGCCAATTCGCCCAGCGTCGCGTCGGCGCGCGCGTTGAGCCCGGACGAAGAGGTCGGAAAGAGGAGCTGGTCGCGCAGGCGGACGCGGATGGTCCGCTCCGTCACGTCGATGTCGGCGGCGCTCTTCAGGGGCTGGAGCAGCTCGATCAGCGCCCGCGCGGCCTCCTTTTCCTTGAATTCCCGGACCACGGCGTCGGCGCGGGCCTGCTGGGTGTCGATGAGCTGGGAGGCCTGGAACGCGCGGAGCCACTCGGACCGGGTCTTGGGATTCTGCAGCGTGAAGGAGTACATGACCAGGAAGAACAGCATCAGGTTGGTCATCAAGTCGCACAGGACGACCAGCCACAGCGGGTTCTCCTCCGCCTGGGGGCGGGTCAGCCGGTGCAGGAAGGTCCTCATGCCGCGGCCTTATAGGGGCGTTCACCTCGGGCGCGCAGATGGAACGACAGGTACGCCTCCAGCCGCTTGGCGATCAGCCACGGAGCCTCGTCCTGCTGCAGGGCGAGGACGCCTTTGGTGATCAGTTCCCGGGCGAGAACCTCCTCCTCGGAATAGTGGTTGAGCTTGTTGGAGATCGGCAGGAATAAAAAGTTCGCGGAGAAGATTCCGTAGAACGAGGCGGTCATGGCCACGGCCATGGAGCTTCCCATGGCCTTCGGGTCGGTGATGTTGCGCAGCACCTGCACGACGCCGATCAAGGTGCCGAGGAGGCCGAAGATCGGAGCGAACGTCCCGGCGGAGCGGAAGATTCCGCTGATCTGGTCGTGGCGCTGCTGGGTGGCCAGGATGTCGCGCTCGCAGCGCTCCTTGATCATCTCGTGGTCGAGGCCGTCCACCAGCATCTGGATGCAGTCGCCCAAGTAGGGATGCGGCACATAGGGGGCGTCCTCCGCCAGGGAGTCCACCCCGTCGCGCCGCGCCTTCTCCGCGAGCTTGACGATGCTGTCGATCAAGGTCTGCGCGGAGGGCCGCTTCGGGGGGAAGAACATGAGGTTCAGGGCCATCGGCACCTTGCTCAGCACCGACCACGGATAGCTGATCATGATGGACCCCAAGGTGCCGCCGAAGATCAGCACGATGGCGTCGAAATTCAGCAGGAACTGCATCATGTGGCCGGCGGCCAGGACGTAGAAGATCACCCCGGCGCCGCAGAGGATGCCGCCGACGGTCATGAAATCCATGGCGGACTAGGCCTCCTGCGGGACGGCGGGGGCGGGGCGGGGGGCGGGCTCCGGCGAATCCTTCTTCAGGACGACGCGGCCCTCGCGAACCAACTGGGCGAGGGCCGCCAGCACCGGCTGGCGCGCGGCTTCCAGCGCCTCCGGCGTGGGTTCCGAAGAAAGCTCGATTTCCTGCGTCAGCCATTCGCGCGTCCCCGCGGCCAGTTTGGGGAGGATGTTGAGCCGGAGGAAGGCGGAGGACTTCAGAAGGACGGCGAGAAGCTTCGCCGGGACGCGGCGCGACAGGAGCTTGATCTCCGCCGGATCCAGAGCCGCGATGTCCTCGATGAAGACCAGGCGCCGGCCCACGCTTTCGGCGACCTCCGGGTCGTCCGCGCGGAGGGTCGTCAGCAGGTCGCTTTGAATCTCGGAGGGGAGGCTTTCCAACAGTTCGACGAGCTTGTCCTCTCCTCCGATCATGTAGTCGATGCGCTGCCGGACCGATTCCTCCAGCGGGCGGACCTGGCTTTCGACCAGCTCGTTGACCCGGCTCAGCAAGGTCACGACCTGGCGCCGCGCGTCGGGTTCGAGGGCCGCCAGGACCTTGCCCGCGACGTCGGGGGGGAGGTATTGGATCACCGTGGCGGAAACCTCCTCCGTGGAGCCGCGCAGAAGGTGGATCAGCTTGGGCAGGTCACCGCGGTCCAGGAAGGAGAAGGGCAGGCCGGAGCGGCCGGCGTCGGCCCGGCCCGCGGCGGCGGGATGAACTCCCGGTGCGGCGGCCTCGGCCGCCTCGCGCTCCGAGGCGGGCGCGCGCTCCTCGCCGCCCTTGCGCATCAAGGACGCGGCGCTGAGGTCGCGCAGGTTCGTGATCAACGGTCCCAGGAACTTGCGCTGGAGGATGGCCAACGCGGCGATCGCAAACAACAGCCACAGGCCCGAGGCGCCGAGCGCGGCGTAGCGCTGGGCGTCCGGTTGGGCGCGCGGCTTGTGGAACTTGATCTTCTCGACGTTCAGGCTGTCCCCGCGTCCGGGGGAAATGCCCAGGATGCCGGACGCCACCTTCTTCGCCAGGTCCACGTCCTTGGCCTCGGCCTCCTGGTCGACGATCAAGGTCGCCGAGATCCGGCTCACCATGGGCATGCTCAGCGC
This sequence comes from Elusimicrobiota bacterium, assembly GCA_028871595.1. The sequence continues at coordinate 22,266 of JAGWMT010000004.1, read as the reverse complement.
CGTCGCGCCCGCCGCGGGATCGGCGGCCTGCTCCTCCTTCGGGGGGACGCCGGGCATGACATCCGCGTCGTCGTGCTGCGCCTCCGATTTCAGCGCGACGTTGACGATGACGATGACGTCGTCGCTGCCCAGGGCCTCCCGGAGCACGGACTGTAGGCGCTTTTCCAGCGAGCTTTCCAGCGCGACCTTGGCCTCGAGTTCCCGGGTGGCCTCCTTCGGGGTCACGGCGGCCGCGGAGGCGCCCGCGGCCAGTCCGATCAGCAGGGCGAGACGGCAAAGGCCGGGTTTGTAAGAATACATCGCCTTCGAAGTCTAACAGGCCCCCGGATAATTCGCAAGACCGCGAAACAACCTCTTAATACGGCGGCGCGGCCGGTCGGAGGGACGGTCAGCTGGGGGCGAGCTCGGCCTCGAACTCGCACTTCGCGACGCTGCCGCAGGACTCGGGGCCGCCGCCGTAAAGCTGCTCGGCGCAGGCGATCTCGGCCGAGCCGCGCTCTTCGAGGCGGGTCAACGACTGGGCGATGAGTTCGGCGAAATCAAAGGAGCCGGAGCCGCAGCGGCCGGGGCAATCGGCCTCGATGATGAAGGGGTCGTTGGGCCCGATCATGTCCTCGGTCTCGTCCAAGACGACGCCCTGGGGGGACGTGACGCTGAGCCGGAATTTCAGGCCGCGGACGCCGGGAAAACGGGTGGCGAGGGTTCCGGCGGCGTGGGCTTCGGCTTCGGCCTCGCGGCCGCGCTGGACCTTCTCCTGGTTCTTGTTCGGGCCGGCCTTGCGGCGCTTCTTGCGGTAGAATCCGGGCATTCGTTCTCCTCAAATCCTCCGGCGCGGGCCGCGAGGGGCGTTCAGCTTAGCATTTCCTCATGGATTTGACGCCGTTTTCAGGAGAAGGGTGACCGTCGTCCCCTTGCCGATGCCCGCGCTGGCGATGGAAACGTCGCCCCCGTGCTTGTTCATGAGCCAGCGCGCGACGTTGAGGCCCAATCCGGTGCCGCCGCTTTCCGATCGTCCGGTCGCGAACGGCTCGAACAGGCGTTGGAGGGCGGGCGCCTCGATGCCGACGCCGGTGTCGGCGAGAGTCACGCGCGCGTGTTCTCCCGCCGGCTCGGCGCGGACGTCGAGCCGGCCGCCGAACGGCATGGCGTCGAGGGCGTTGATCAGGAGGATGGTCAGGACCTGATGGAAGTGCCGTTCGCTGGCGAGCACGATCAGGCCGTCCGCTCCGGAAATGGAGGTCTCGACGCCGCGCTCGTCGAAGCGGATCTTGAGGGGATCGAGCGCGGCGGAGAGACGCGCTCCCAATTCCGCCGGCTTCAGGTCCAGCGGGGAGGGTTTGGCGAAATCAAGCACGTCGGACAGGATTTCCACCGCCCGGTCGGCCTCCCGCGCGACGGTGAGGAGATGCTCGCGGGGATCTCCGCCCCGGTCGAGGACCCGTTGGGCGTGCTCGACCGTCAGGATCACCGTGTTGAGGGGAGTGCGGACCTCGTGCACCACCCCGGACATCATCTGGCCCACGGTGGATAGCCGCTGGAGCCAGGCGAGGCGCTCCTCGTCGGGAATGCCCGGGGCGGCCGCGGGCGCTCGGCGCCGTCCCAGACTCCAGCCGGCCGCCGCGCCGAGCGCGGCGGCGGCCGCCGCCGCCGCGAAGACCTTGGAGTCCATGCGGCATTTATATAAAATCCGGAGGTGACACCAAAGGTTCTCCTGATCGAAGACGACGCGTCGTTCCGCAAGGCGGTTTCCGACGTATTGACGCTCGAGGGCTATGAGGTCCTCCAGGCGCCCTCGGGCAAGGCCGGAATCCTGACCGCGCAAAAGGAGATGCCCGACCTCGTCGTGCTCGACCTGATCATGCCCGGGATGAAAGGTCTGGAGGTCTGTCAATTCCTGAAGCAGGACGCGCTCACCGCGCGCCTGCCGATCATCATCCTGACGGGCAACGACAAGGACGGCCAGGACATCGCCTGCCTCGACATGGGCGCCGACGACTACCTGACCAAGCCGGTGAAGAGCGAGCGCCTGATCGCCTACTGCCGGGCGCTGCTGAGGCGCAACGCGGGGGAATCCCGCGAGTCCCCGCCGGCGCGCCTGGAAGTGGGAGCTCTCGCCCTCGATTACGGACGGAAGGTCGTGTCCATGGGCAAGGTCGAGTATCCGCACCTGACGCCGAAGGAGTTCGAGCTCCTCTATTACCTGGCGGGCCGCACTCCGAATCCGACCGACCGCGCGACGATCTACCGCGACGTCTGGGGCGTCGAGCCCCCGTCGGAAGGCGTGTTGAAGACGGTCGAGGTCCACGTGCGGCGCATCCGCCTCAAATTGGGCTGGAAATCCGAAGCCTGGCTGGTGAGCGTCTCCGGCCGCGGCTACGCCCTCGTTCCGCCCAAGAAATGAGCGAGGACGAGCGGCCGCCGCACGCGGTGCTGGTCCGCGGCTCGGCGCAGTTCTCGCCGTCGGCGGTCGCGGGGGTGCTGGCCAAGCGCGCCAAGGCGCCGGCGTTGGATTTTGTCGCCCCCGTCCGCCGCGCGTGGGGTGTCGTGGCTGAGGCCCTGCCGGCCCCCGAGGCGGTTTCGTTGGCGGCCGAATTGACCGCGGCGGGCCAGGCGGCGGTGGCCGTGCCCGCCAGTTTGATGGAGACCCCGCCGGCGCCCGTTTTCGTGTCGAAGGCGGAGCTTTCCGCCGACGGCTTCGACCTGGTGGCCGGGCGGGCGAACGCGGCGCCGGAGCGTCTGTCCTGGTCGCGTTTGGCCGCCGTCTGCGCCGCGGCCATCGAGGAGCGCAGCAGCAAGACCATCACCGAGACCACGCAGGTGGAGATGGGCGAGCAGGCCGTGCGCCTGGGTCTGACGATGGCCACCGGCATCCCTTTGATGAAGTCGGCGACCCAGACCCAGCGCGTGGTGGAAACGCGGGACCGGGCCCTGGCGCTGGATCTGCTCTTTCTGGAGCCGGCGCGCCGATTGCGGGTGGACGCGCGGGCGTTCGACTTTTCCCTGCTGGGTCCGAAAATGGGCTACGGCGCGGAAGCGAACTTCTTGGCTCTCATCCAGGAACTCGCGTCCCGCGCGCCGGCGGCCCTTCGCGGCAAGGGCACGCGCGCCCTGCTGGCCAAGCGCCCGGCGGGGGAATCCCTCTACGAGTCCTTCGACGACCTGGCCCGCGAGGAGCGCTGGCTGCTCACGCTGGCCGCGCTGCGCGCGGCGCTATAAGGCGTCGAGCGCGGCGGCGATCTCGCCGAGGTCCAGGGGCTTGCCGAAAAAGCCGGACGCGCCCAGAAGCAGGGCGTCCCGCCGGGCCTCCTCGTCGTTGTCGCCGCTCATGATGTAGATGGGAGCCGGGGTCAATTTGCGGAAGTCGGCCAGGGCCTGGAGCCCGGAGCGCCCGGGCAGGACGATGTCCATCAGGATGAAGTCGAACGATTCCCGGCCGAGCAGTTCGGCCGCTTCTTCCGCGCTGCCCGCGCCCGTGACGCGGTGGCCTTTCAGCGCGAAAAAACGGGAGAGAACCTCGATGGAGGTCCGTTCGTCGTCCACCGCGAGGATGCTGGCGCCGCGCACGCCGATAGTATAGACTGTCCCGCCCCTATGAGCAACACCCCCGCGGCGCCATGATCGATTCCGAGATCCTGTTCGAGGACGAGCGCCTGCTGGCGGCGGCCAAGCCGGCCGGGCGTCCGACCATCCCGGGGCGCGGAGACGTGGGCGAGGCCATGAACGCGGAGCTGGAACGCCGGCTGGGCCGCAAGCTGCTGGTCGTCCACCGTCTCGATCTGGAGTCCAGCGGCGTGGTCGTCTTCGCGAAGGACGCGGAGACGCACCGCGTCCTCTGCGCCCTGTTCGAAGGACGTTCCGTGCGGAAGGTCTACGCGGCGGCCGTTTCCGGCGCGTTGACGGGCGAAGGAGTGATATCTCTTCCGTTGAAGGAGTTCGGCTCGGGCCGCGTCGCGCCCTCTCCCGACGGCAAGAAAAGCTCCACACGGTGGCGCGTGGAGCGGACCTGGAAGAAGGCGACCTTGCTGCGGGTCGAACCCGAAACGGGGCGCAGGCACCAGATCCGAGCGCACCTGTGCGCCCTGGGCCATCCGATCCTGGGCGACCCGCGCTACGGCCCTCCTCCGCGGCCGGTGGGGGGAGCGCCGCGCCTGATGCTTCACGCCCTGGAGCTCTCTTTCGAGGCCGGCGGCCGTCCGTACGCGTTCCGGGCGGAACCGCCCCGTGATTTCGCGGGGGTCCTGGCCGGCCTTTGAGCGTGTTCGAACTTTTTTGACGGACATGCGTATGAATAGTGTAGAATCAGCCGAGAGGGTCGCACCCTCTTAAAACATCATGATGTATAAAATAAAGGAGACCTAGGAATATGAAGAAGCTTCTGATCGCCGTCGCGCTGTCCTCTTTCGCCGCCGTCGCGTTCGCGCAGGAACCGGCGCCCGCCGCTCCGACCGCCGCCGCTCCCGTCGCCGAGAAGAAGGCCGAGAAGAAGGCCGCGCACAAGGCCCACAAGGCGCACAAGGTCGAGCACAAGGCCAAGAAGGCCGCGCACATCGTTCGCAAGGCCAAGAAGGCCGAGAAGAAGGCCGACGAGAAGAAGGCCGAGGAAGCTCCGGCCGCCGCTCCGGCCGCGAAGTAAATCTTCGCAGCGGACGCTGATTCGGCCCCCGCGCTCACGCGCGGGGGCCGTTTCTTTTTCTGATCTAAAATATTAGGTTTAGTCTTGACAAATATTAGATTACCTGTTATATATAGAAGGCTTGCCGCGCCAGACGGGCACAGGAGGCCGCGCCGATGATCGCGAAGGACCTGATGCCGTGGATGTTCGTGAAGCGCACCGCGACGTGGACGCCGTACGCGAAGATCCGCTCGGAGGCCGTCCGTCCCGAATCGCCGTCGCTTCCGGTCAAGATCTCGCGCAAGTCCGGGAGACGTCCGCTGCGTGGGCCGGCTTGACCGCCCCGTCCGCCGCACGCGCTCGACCCCGATCTACACGATCGGGGCGGCCGCGCGCCTGACCGGCATCCCGATCTGGACTTTGCGTTGGATCGAGAAGCACGGCCTGCTGCGCCCCAACCGGACCCAGGGGCGGCAACGGCTCTATTCCGACCTGGAGATGGAGCTGCTCCGCGAGATCCGCAGCTGGATGGAGCAAAAAGTAAACCTTGCCGGCATCCGCGTGATCCTGCGATTGCGCCCCACCGCCGCGCGCTGACGCGCTCCCGCGCCCCCGAAAGACCCCCGCGCGCGTAGGTCCTCTTCCTCACCCCCGTTGGGACCTTCGTTCCTGTTGATCCAAATCAACGGATGTCTATAATGCCGCCGGACTTCTAGAGGAAAGGCCTTGCGTCGTGGTGGGATCTACGGGAGACAAGAGATGACTTCGATTCGATTCACTCGCAACGTGAAATCCGTGATCGCCGCGGCCGTCAGCATTTCCCTGTTCACGGGATCCGCGGGCTGGCCCGCGACCCTGGCTTTCGCTCAGGCCCTCGGAGCCGCGCGCGCCGGAGAAGCCTCCGCCCCGGCCCGCGTCATCGCTCTCCCCGCGTCCGTTCTGCCCACGATGTCGCCGATCTCTTCGTTGTCTCCGATCGCGGCCGCGCTCGTGCCCTCGGCTCCCGTCGCGTCGGCCCCCGCCGCCGCGGCCGCCGCGCCGGCGTTGTTTCCCGCCCGGGCCGCCGCTCCCGCCGAAGGCGTCAAACCCTCCGCTCCGGCCCCGGCGGAGCCGGCCGCCGCTCCGTCCGTCCCGCAGAGCGAGGGCGGGCCGCGCTGGGTGGAATCCGACGGCGGGTCCGAGAAGCCGGCGGCGCCCGTCGAGGCCGGACCCCGCTGGGTGAAGACCGGCCTGCGGGCCTGGGTCGGCCGCCAGCTCACGCGCTGGACGAAGGCCGACGAGTCTCTCTCGCGCCGGGACTTCGACGGAGAGCACGATCACGCCGCCGCGCCGGAATCGTCCGTCGCGGGTTCCGAGTCCGCCGCGGCTCCGCGCCTGTCGCGGGGGGAGGAGTCCGCCCGCATCATCAACGACGCGACGATCCCCACCCCCGAGGCCGCGCGCCGCGTCGGCGAGCTGCGTCACGAGCGCGGCACTCCGCTTTGGGCCAAGGTGGTCGCTCCGCTGTCGGTCATAGCGGCCGGCGTCGCCGCGGTCCATTTCGGCGCCGTGGGCGTGCTGACCTTGGGCGCGGGCCTGGTCGTGTCCGTGCTGGCGCACGAAGTCTCGCACCTGGCCGTGCTCCGGGCGCTGGGCGATCACACCGCCGAGCACGCCGGCTCCCATAGCCTGAACCCGTTCCACCACGTGGACGCGGTGAAGACCGTGATTCTCCCCGCGCTGTCGCTGGCGATTTCCAGCGCCGTGCTCCCCTTCCCGATCCTGCTGGGCTCGGGCAAGGCGGTGGACGCGGATTTCAACAACCTGCGCGGCCCGCTGGGCGGCCCGCGGTCGGCCCGCAACGCGTTCTGGGTGGCGGCGGCGGGTCCGTTGACGAACTTCGCGCTGGCGGGACTGGCGTTCGGCGCCGCCGCTCTGCTCCCGGCCGGCGGGCTCCTGGCCGGCGTGGCCATCGGCCTGGCGCACATGAACGCGGCGCTCGGAGTGTTCAACCTTCTGCCCCTGCCGCAGCTGGACGGCGGAAAGATGCTGGCCAGCGCCCTCCCCGAGGGCCTCTACGCGAAATGGGTGTACAACCCGAACGTGGAGAAAGGCTATCAGGGCCTGTTCCGCCGCCTGTACGAGGGGCCGACGAACCTGCTCACCTTCATCGCCGACAAGCTGGGCGTGAAGAGCCAGAAGGGACTGAACCTGGTCGCCAACGGGGTCACGTTCGCGGCGCTGGCCGCGTTCTACGCGGTGGCCTATGTGCACTTCGCCGTGGCGGTTCCGCTCCTGTTCCTGGCGCTGCCGTGCACCTACGACTACTGGTGCATCCGCGAGAAGGTCCGTTCCGAGGCGGCGGTCAAGGACGTGATGGACATCTTCAGCCAGTGGAGCTCGGTGATCGCGCAGATCGCCGAGGACCACGGCATGGCCAGCGAGGTCAGCCTGTTCGAGACCGAGCACGCGATGAAGAACGCCTTGGAAACCCTCATCGACGAGATGATGGCGAAGGAAGACTTCCGCGCCATGTCCGACGACGAGAAGATGGCGGCGATCATGGCCGCTTATCCGGACCGGGCCGCCGACTTCCTGAAGGACAAGGTCTTCACCGAGGGCGCCGACACCAAGGAGAAGATCCTGGAGGTCCTGCGCGACCCCCGCAACGGCCCGTACTACGACCGCGTGAAGAAGTGGTTCGGCGATCACGATATCTTCAAACGCTGGGACAACCCGAAATACGAAGGCAAGCTCCGCGACCAGATGAAGGACGCCGACAAGCCCAAGTCCCGCGGACAGGGCGGCTCCACGACCTTGGGCCTGCTGGGCTTCCTGGTGCTCGTCGGCGGCGGCTCGCTGATGTTTCCCGAGCTCGCGCACCACGCGCCCGCGCTGGCGGGCATGGGGATCCTCGGACTGATGGGAACCTTGGCGGGAAGCGGGTCGCGGGGGAACTCCAAGTTCGAGCCGCGTCCGGGCGACGAGGGGAACGACGTCCGAGTCCGCTTCACCGAAGGCACCCCTGTGGAGACCGCGCGCGGGCTGATGGCGCCGTTCGCCGGCGCCGTCCAGGAAGGCGCCGGCAACTTGATCGTCTTCCGCGTGCCCTCCGAAACGTCGGAAGCCGCCGCGGCCGTGGCCCGCGCGGCGGCCGCCTCCGAGCACGTGGAGACGGTGTCCGTCACCAACTCGGTTCTCAACCTGCTGAACGGGGATGCCGTCCCGCAGCCTTGGCACGCGAAGCTGCGTGCGTCCCGCGGCCACATGCACACCCACGTGACCGTCGTCTTCACGCCGGGCGTCCACCTGCCGATCGCCAAGGAGATCATGCGTCCGTACGAGACGAAGACCGGCTTCGGCGGGCCTTCGCGCGTCGTTTTCCGGGTGACGGCCGCGAACCAGTTGGAGGCCGCCGAGATCGCTCGCGATCTGGCCAAGAACGACCACGTCGAAAGCGTCGCGGTGACCGCCGCCGTCTATCACCGTCTCACCGGTCATGTCGCTCCGGACGCGGCGCCCGTGCGCCCGGACGCCGAGGAGCCCTCCGCGTCGGAGCCCGCCGCGCATGAGGCCTCCGTCGAGGCCGAGGCGCGCGCCTTGGATTCCGGCGACGGCCGGGCCAAGATCGGCGTCCGCGAAGGAAGCGCCGAAGGCGTCGCCGGAGCCGATTTGGGCGACCGGGACTTTCTCGTCCGCCTGGCCGACGGACTGTCCGACGAAGTCCGGGAGCGCGTGCGGGGGGGCATCTCCGCGCTGAATCCCGTCACCCGCGCCTCCTTCCGGGACGACGGGGTGCTGGCCTTGGGCCTGCGCTTCGACCTGGACGACGCCGTCGCGGTCGCCAAAGAAATCGTGAAGCTCAAGGCGGTCAAGTCCGTCACGACGTCCTTGGCCGTGCGCGACCGGATGATGTCCGTCGCGCTGCCGGCGAAGATCGCGTCGCACGGCAAGGAGCATTGGAGCGCGACGGGCATCCTCGTCGGGTTCAACGCGGACGTTCCTCAGGCGGAGATCGCGAGAATCTTCAAGGAACACGGGGAGGCCCGCTTGTTCCGGCACGGCGACCTGTACGTGCTGAACGCGAGCGACGGCAAGAAGGCCGCCGAGATCGCCAAGGCGCTGGCGGCGGAGTCCTCCGTCGCGTCCGTCGAGATCCATCCCAACGCGGCGGCGCTCCTGGAGAATCGCTTGACCGTTCCCTATCCGGCGGCGCAGAGCTACGATCCCGCCCAGGCCGTTCTGATCCAGTTCAAGCCCGGGACCACCGAGGACGACATGAAGGCGTACGCCGAATCCCGGCGCATGCGGCTGGTCTTCCCGAAGTTCCGGGGCATGGAGAACCTGGCGCTGCTCGAGATCCTGTTCAACGGCGATCCGGCGGTCACGCGCCAAATGCTGGTGGACGAGACGCTCGACGACGGCTCGAAGGTCTCCGAGGTCAAGCCGTTCAAGGAGCAGCCCGGCGAGGCGGCCCTGGCGCCGTCGGCCGAGGCCGCGGCCCGCGCGCAGGCCCGCAAGGACGCCCTCGCGGCGGCCGAGGAAGCCGCCAAGCACTCGCCGCGTCGCGACGTGCAGGCGGAATGGCTCAACTTCCTTCAGACCCGCAAGCTCAACGACGGCACCACGCTCAACGACAAGCAGGTGCAGGCGCTGGCGGAGTTCCTGAAGCCCGTGGCGAAGGGTCCGGGAGAGACCCGGCCGCCCGTGGTCGCGCGCACCGAGGAGGTCAAGCGGATGCTGCCGATCGTGACCTCTCCGCGCGGCATGCGCAACTCCGTCATCCTGGTGGGCGGCGCCGGCACCGGCAAGACCGCCGTGGCCGAGGGCCTGGCCGAGATGATCGAGGACGCGGAGCACGCGTCGGCCAACGACAAGGAGCAGTTCCTGCAGTTCCAGCGCCTGAAGGGCCGCTGGCTGGTGGAGCTGGACATCAACAAGGTCCTGTCCGCCGAAGACCCGATCAAGGTCCTCAACGCGGTGCTGGACATCCTGCCCCGCTTCAACGATCCGAACCCGGGCCGCGGCAACGAGGTCATCGTCCTGATGGACGAGATCCAGAAATTCTTCCTGGACAACCAGGGCCAGAAGATCGCCAACATCCTGAAGGGGCCGCTGCGCGACGGGAAGATCTCCGTGATCGCCACGACGACGGACTCCGAGTACAAGAAATTCATCGAGTCCGACGACGCGTTCCGCCGCCGCCTGGAGAAGATCGACGTGGCCGAGCCGACCGTCGCGCAGACCACCCGCATCCTGCGCGCGATGAAGGCCTGGCTGCAGAAGATCCACGACGCCGTCGTCCCCGACGCGGCGCTGGTCGCCGCGGCGAAGCTGACCGACCAGTTCGACAAGACGAACTTCAATCCGGACAAGTCCATCAAGGCCGTGCAGGACGGCGCCGAGCTGTCCCGCCCCGAGAACCTGCGCGCGGCCGTGACGCTCGACATCCGCGAGACGTGGAACGACCTGACGGTCGCGGTCAACGAGGCGCGGCAGGCCCTGCTCGACAAGGGCATCGCCTCGACCTTGGCCCTGCCGGTCGAATCCTACAACCGCATCGCCGACCTGATCAAGAAGGCCGAGCGCCTCTACGCCGAGCGCGAGGCCGTGGCCGACGGCCAGGGACGCCTCACGGTGGACGTCGTCAAGCGCGTGATCGCCCAGAAGACGGGCATCGCCTCGGGCCAGCTGAACATGGACGAGGAGGACGCGGCCCGCTACAACGACATGGAGAAGACCATCGGCCAGCGGGTCATCAACCAGGACCCGGCGCTGACGGCCATCGCCAACGCGATCCGGCGCAACAAGGCCGGCCTGTCCAACCCGAACCGCCCGATGGGCAAGTTCCTGCTCACCGGCCCCACCGGCGTCGGCAAGACCTATCTGGCCAAGGAGCTGGCGCGCTTCCTGTTCAATGATCCGGACGCCATGATCCGCATGGACATGTCCGAGTACATGGAGGAGCACACGGCTCAGCGCCTGACCGGCTCGCCGCCCGGCTACGTGGGCTACGGCGAGGGCGGACAGCTCACCGAGGCCGTGCGCAAGAAGCCGTACTCGGTCATCCTGTTCGACGAGGTGGAGAAGGCCCACCCGAAGGTGTTCGACGTGCTCCTTCAGATCCTGGACGACGGCCGCCTCACCGACGGCCAGGGCCGCACCATCGACTTCAAGAACACCGTCATTCTGATGACCTCGAACGCGGGCATGGGAGCCGTGGACGGCGAGAAGTACGCGAAGCTGCTGGACGCCATCGCGGCCCACAACCTGAGCGTGGAGCAGAAGGCCAAGCAGCGCGCCGAGGTGGAGCAGGCCTGGGACGCCGAGATCGACGCCTCCGTGGCGGAGCATCTGAACGCCGCCTTCCGGCCCGAGTTTCTCAACCGACTGGACGAGGACCCGCGCTCCAAGAACAAATGGATCCGCGTCAACCGCCTGCGCCCGCAGGACACGGCCAAGATCGCCAAGATCCAGGTCGGCGAATTCGAGCACCTGCTGGCCGACCGCCACGACACCGAGCTGATCGTGGATCCGTCCGTGATCGAGTTCCTGGCCAAGGAAGGCTTCTCGCACCTCTACGGCGCGCGGCCCATGACGGCGGCCATCGAGAAGCACATCGTGGACCCGATGGCGAAGTGGATCCTGGACGAGGCGGCGAAGGGCCATAAGAACGTCCGCGGCGGCCGGATCACGGTCTCCTACGACGGCCAGAAGATCGTCTTCAAGGCCGAGGTCAAGCCGGTGAAGGACGTGCCGCGCGCGTCGCTGCAGGACGCGTCGGCCGCGATGGCCGCCGAGGTCTTCACCTTGATCGAGCGGCTGGTCGGCGAAGGCGAGGGCGAGGAGCCCTCCGAAGGCTTGTTCGACCGTCTTCTGCGTTCGTCTCGCCCCGCGACGGCGGCGGGCGCGGCGACGGCGGAGGCGGCGCCGGCGGCGCGGGCGTTCTTCGCGCCGGAGGCGGCGCTGGCCCTGCCCGAAGGCGCCCGCGTCGTCGCGGCCCTGCACAACCGCGCGAAGGGCGCGGACGCGGCGGCGCGCGCGGAGATCAAGGCCGTGACCGAGGAGGTCGCGGCGGCGGGCTGGCCGGAGGCCGTTTCCGGCGCCCTGACCGTTCCCGCGGGACAGCCCGGCGAGGGCTGGCTGAAGCAGTTCGTGGCCTTCGCGAAGGACCGCGCCGAGAAAGCGGGGGTCGAGAAGCCCATCGAGATCGTCAGCGCGGTGGATGGCGAGCGCGCGCGCGTCCTGATTCACTCCGATGCCGCCCTGACCGACGCCGACAAGGCCTACCTGGCCGCGCACTTCACCGGCGCGGCGCCCGCTTCGTACGAGGCGGCGCAGCAGATCGTCGACAACCTCAATCTCAACGGCGGCATGACCCGCAACCACAATCTTCTGGACCTGTACCGTCGCTTGAAGGACATTCCCGGCGCGCGCATGGGCTACGCGACCGGCGCCTCCGCGCGCGGCGGCCGGGGGACCGATTACTGGCTGGACATCCGTAAGGAAAGTCCGAAGCTCGCCGAGGCCCCGGCCCTGGCTAAGACGCCGGCGCCGGCCGACGTCCAAGCGACGCCCCACCAGGAACGCGAGATGGCGAAATTGCGCGGCCTGATGATGCGCTTCATCGATCAGTCCCGGCTGGCGGAAAGCGACCGGGACGGCACGGCGATCCGCGTGGCCGCCGTCGAGAGCTACGTGCGCCTGGCGACTCCGGCCGACCTGGAGACGGCGCGGGCCTGGATCGCGGAGAATAAATGGGCCGAACCGGGCCGGGCGAAGCTGGCCCTGACCTCCAAGAACGCCCTGGTGATGGCGGCGACCTTGCTGCTGAAGCGGTTCGGCGGCGCGCAGGACATCCCGCTGATTGAAGCCATGTCCGGCAACGTGGACGATTACAACCACTATCAGGTCCCGATGCACAACGCCTTCGTGGACGCGCTGGCGGCGCTTTACGCGCAGGCCGGGCTGGCGGAAGTCCGCGCCGCGGCGGTCCGCGTCGCGCAGCGCCGGGACGGCTTCAACGACAAGGACGTGAAGCGCGCCGTCGCGCGCGCTCTGGGGAGCTTGGGTTATCCCGCCGACCTGGATACGGTCAAAGAGGACGGCGACGGAGTGACGGCCCTGTACCGCCGCATGGGCCTTGCGGACAAGCTCCGCGCGGAGTTCTACGACGACGCGGTCTGGCAGAAGATCGACAACCAGCGCAAGATGGCGGTTTTGAACATGATCGGCGAGCAAGCCGATCCGACCGACCGGACCTTCGAGCTCCTGGCCGCGACTCTGTCCGGTTCGCGCACCAACGACCGCGTCGTGCGCTATCACGCCGCGCAGGCGTGGGCGAACCTGGTCGCCGCCACGGGCCGCACCCAGGGCTTGGGCGACGCGATCAGCGCCTATTACAAGAAGAACGGCATCGGCTCGTACGGCGATCCCTGGGCGGTGCTCTACGCCTACGTTCTGGCGGCCGAAAAGGCGGGCGGCGCGGATGTTCTGCCCGCGCTGGAGCAGATCATGCGCGTGGACCCCGCTCCGTACGACGCGATCAACAGCAACCACGAGCAGATGTACTTCTCGACCCCCGAGGCCTGGGCGAACGCCCTGATCCGCAGCGGCAAGTTCGCCGAGTACGCGCGGCCGAGCCTGGGGGAGGACGGCGCCCCGAAGCCGTCCGTTCTGGAACGGATGCTGTTGGAGAAGAACCATCCCATGATGGTCGCGGGGGCCCTGCGCGCGATCGCTTTGGCCCGGGACCCGTCCTTCAAGCGCGGCGTCGGGAGCGAGCTCGCGATCCCTGCGGTGCCCGCTGGGGCGGCCTCCGCGGATCAGACGCCGCGGCCTCACGGACTGCGCGAGGACTATCTGCTGCGCCGCTGGGGGCGCGGCCTGCCGCCGATGTAGGGCGGCGGACTACTTCTTGCGTTTCGCGGACGCGATTTCGCGGCGCAGGGAGCGAAGGGCCGCCAGGTAGCGGTAGGTCCGCACTTCGGCGGATTTCGGCGGCTTGGCGGACGCCAACGCCTCATCCACGGTCTTGGCGGCTTCCTGGGCGCGGCCCATTTTAAGCTCGAGCGACGCCTTCAGACGGACGGCGCGCAGCCAGTTGTCGCCGTAGCCCGCCTCGGCGGCTTTCACCGCGTACGGATAGGCCGCGGCGGGGTCCTCATCGGAAAGCTGGGTCGCGTAATCGTAGTTGAACGTGAACTCTTCCGGGTACGCCTTGACCAAACTCTCGTAGAGGGACTTGGCCTCGCTCGCGCGGCCCGCCTTCATCAGCGCCTCGCCGCGGCCGAAATTGGCGGCGCGGGGCACGGCCAAAGGGGAGCGCGCCGCCTGCGCCGCGTAGGCGTCGGCCACCTTGGACCAGACCGCCTTGGCCGCCTCGGTGGAGCCGATCGCCTCCAGGAAAGACGCCAGGTTGTAGTAAAGGTCTCCCGGATCATAGCCCGCCTCGCCCAGTGCGGGGTCCGAGGACCAGCGGTCCACGGAGCGGCGCAGGGGGCCTTCCAGTTCCTTGGCGGCCTTTTGATCCGCGTCGGCGAGATCCGAAAGCCAGTCGCTGTACTCCGCGTCGTTCGGGAAGGATTTGATCAGTTCCTTGAGGGCCGTCAGCCCCGCGGCGGCGTCTTCCTCAAGCCGGGCGCGCTCGCGCCGTGACTCCAGTCGGAGTTTGCGGGCCGGAGCGGACGTGAGGTCTCCCAGGGCGGCCTCGGCCTTCTTCAACTCCCCGCGGTCGGCCTGCCATTGCGCGACGCGCAGGCGCCGCTCTTCGGTGGCCTGGGGACCGCCGCGGGCGACGAGGCGGGCGGCGATCTCGATGGGTTCATCGCGCTGGGCGGCGGACCGGGCCAGGAACTTCGCCAGCCCCGGCCCGGAGCGATAGCCGACCACGCGGCCGATTTCATGAAGATCCGCGTCCGCCACGATCAAGGTCGGGTAGCCGCCGACCTTGAAGCGCGCCTTCCACGGATAGGAGACGGGGGCGTCCGCGTCCAGTCCCAGCTTCACGAAGTCCGCCGAGGCGGCGCGGAACTGGGGCGTCGGGTAGGCGTGCTCCTCCAGGTCGTTGCACGGGGGGCACCAGATGCCGTAGAAATCGATGAAGAGCAGCTTGCCCTCCTTTTTCGCCCGCGCTTGCGCCTCCGCCGGAACATTGTCGAGGAAGCCCTCGGGCGCGCGGCGGGTCGCCTTCGGAGCGGCGACCATCGGCGACGAGCGGACGGCCTGACGGGAAACGCCCGCGACCGAGATGTCGAACCGTTCCTGGCGGCAGAAGGTGAGCGCGTCGTCGCAGACGCTGACCAAAACGGGGATTTTCCCGGGCCGGGTCATCTGGCAGCGCAGGCGGCGGGGAATGACCTCGAGGGGGGGCTCGCCGCCGCACTTCTGGGGAGCCTCGACGTTGAAATGATGCCCGTCGGCTGGGCGCAGTTCGACGACTTCGTCCACCAGCGCGGTCTCGGGCCTATTCTTCAGGAGGGACGGTTCCGCGGCGAACAGGGGCGCGGCGGCCAACACGGCCAAAAGTGGGAGCATGCCTCACTTTAGCGCATCGCACGGCGTCCGTCAACGCAGCGGCACGTCGGCGATGGCGGGACCGTGCGCCTGGGCCGCCTGGCGGATGAGCGCTTCGTGCGGAATGGTCCCGTCCGTCTTCATGTCGCTGATCAGCACGTGGAGCATGGCCGTGGGCACGTCCTTGGGCTGGCTGTACAGCGTGGTGGGCACGACGAGGAGGGCGGCGTACGCGGCGCCCGCGGCCTCGCCCAGCGCCGCCACCAGCGCCTGGCGCACGGTCCAGGTGAAGCCCATGTAGGCCTCGCCCTGCGCGTGCGGATCGGGGTTCTGGGGGTCGTACTGGGTGTCGTTCTCGCCGGTGCGGATCAGGTTCGGGCCGTGGGCCGGGGGCGTCACGTAGAAGCCCTCGCCGATGAGGGGATTTCCGCGCATGAACATGGAGACGGTGTCGGCGATGGCCTCGTTGACGCCGGAGTCCATCACGGGGTCCATGACGAAGCGGACGAACCGGTACGCGCTGGACGCGGCCTGCTCCGCGCTCAGGGCGATCTGCGACAGGATCTGGACGGCGCGGTGCGTGCTTTCGTGGTAGATGATCGACGGCTGGGCCGTGTTCTCGAAGGAGATCTTGTGCGGGCGGCCGAGCTTGTCCTTGAAGGTCACCGTGGCGGCGGCCTGCAGGTTCAGGCTGTCGTCGGAGGGGCTGTAGTAGGCGTTGCCGGGCATGTCGTGCTTGTTGGCCTTCACGCCGCCGCCGAGAGGCGCCAGGATGCGCTCGTCGGTCACGCCGGCGGAGTTCTTGAGCCAATCCACCTGCTTCGAATAGTAGATGTAGCCGTTCACCTCGGCCTCGAGCTCGGGATTGCTCCCGTCGGGATTCAGGGAGGCGGTCACGGGCCGGCCCGGCGTCGCCGTCATGGTGACCGAGACGTCGCCGTTCTTGTCGCCGTCGGCGTCCGTCGTGTCGGCGTAGCGGCCGTTGAGGCGGATGGTCAGGCGGACCGGGCCGGCCGAGGCGCCGGGGACCGTGAAGCGGCCGTCGGCGTCGGTGACGGCCACGACCTTCCCGGACTGGTCGTAGACGTTGGCGAACGGGAGCGGCAGGGCGGACGTCGGGCCGTGGTCGCTGCCCGCGTCGTTGAGGGCCGTGCCGCGCGCCGTGACGACACCCCCGACGCCGGAGGCGATGGGGCCGCCGTCGCGCAGGAGCTGCTGGGCGCTCCAGGCGAAGGCCTCGCCGCTCTTGACGTCCACGGCGACGATGACGGGACGGCCTTCCAGGTCGGCGGCCTCGTACACGTTGACGGCGCGCCAGGCGCCGTTCATCTGAGTGATGGTGCGGGTCAGGAACTGGGCGGGCTCGGAGGACGGCGCGGACTTGCGCGCGCCCTTCACGACGCGGTCCCAAAAGCGGGCCAGGAATTTCTTCAAGGCGCTGGGGGCCGCGTCCGGCGGGGACTGGAGGCGCTTCTCGGCGAAGGCCTGGAGCTGCGCGTCGTCGTAGTTGACGGTCAGGACGTCGGAGGAGATCCCGGGATACAGGCGCCCCTCGGTGGCCATGACCGTGGGCTTGCCGTCGTCGAGCACCTTCAGCACGAAGGTGAGACTGCCGCCGTCCACCAGCAGATAATACGGCGAGCCGTCCTTCTCCGCGCCCTTCTTCCACTGACGGAAGATCGCGTAATAGGTGTCCGCCTGCCCCTGGGCCTTGTCTCCGGGAACGAACTGCACGTGGACCTTCGCCATGTCGGCGCTGTTCGCGCCGTACTTGGCCGGATCGGCGTCCACCAGGTCGCGCAGGGCCTTCTCGACCGCCGCGGGATCCGACGCATCCGCGTTCAGCTTGAGCGGCGCGGCGCCGTTGGGCAGTTGATGAGAAGGCGAGAGATGGAAATCGTTGACGCGGACCGAGCCCGCGTCGCTGGGGCGGGGCTTGGCGTCGAGATGGACCCCGGGGTGCAGTCGGTGTCCGGAGCGAGGCGCGGTGAGAATGCCGCGGGAGTACGCGGGGGCTCCGTCGAAAACATTCTCGATGGTCCGGGAGATTCCCTGGGAGACGGCCCGCGCCAGGCGTCCGGCCAAGCTGCGCGGAGCGGAAACGTGCTCGCGGACGGCAGCGGCGGCGGGAGCGGGAGCCAACGCCGGAACCGGCGCGGCGGCGGCCGCGGCCGCGGCCGCGGCGGGGGCGAAGGCGCCGGGCGCCAGGGCCGGAGCGGAGACGGTGAAGGCGGGCGCGGCCAGGGGCGTGAAGACGGGGGCGACGGCGGAGGGCGCGGAGCCGAGCGCGGACGGGATGGAGCGCGGAGCGATCTCCATGACCTGGGCGCTCAGCGGCGCGGCGCCGAGCATGGAGGTCAGGAGGATCAGCGGCGTCAAGCGGAGGAGATCGGTCATGCCCCTATTGTGCCTGAACGCGGGGCAGGCGTCATGGGGCGTTGGGCCCGTGGAGGGTGGGACCTTTAGACCGCGGCGGCCGGGCGGGGGACCTGCCGGACGCGGTTGGCCCATTGCGCCTCGAAGCGCTCTTGGGACAGGTCCATGACGGTCTTGATCGGGCCGGACTCCAGTTGACGCCGGTCGGCGCCCGGCAGCAGCTTGCCCAGCGCCGCGCGCCCGCCCGGGAACGTCTCCAGGATGCCCGCCAGCGCGCGCGCGTAGCCCGCGGGCCCGTGAAGACGGGTCCAGCCGTCGAGGAGGGCGCGCACCACCTCGGCCACGTCCTCGCGCGCGAGCCCGGGATGGCGCGCGACGCGGCGTCCCCAATCGTCGAAGAACGGGCCGACCTCGATGAGCAGGTCGGCGCTGCGGCGCAGGCAGCGGGGCTCGCGCAGGGGGTAGTGGCGGTGGTTGTCGGCGCCCAGGAATTTCTGATTGAGCTCCCCGGCCCAGCCCAGCAGCCCGCCGTACAAGCGCGAACCGGGCTTGGCGGCGTCGTACAGGGCCACGCGCAGGGCGTCGTCCGCCGGAAGCTCCCATTGATCGGCGACGCGGTCGAGGTCCCCGAAGTTGTGCGCGATCAAGGCGCAGGCCTTCAGGATCGCGACGCCGTCCCCGGAATCGGCGATCGCGGCGAAGATCGTCCGCTCGCGTTCGGCCTCCTGGAGCATGGCGTCCAAAACGCGCCGGGCCAAGGCCGGATCTTTTTCACGGGAGGCGGCGTAGGCGCCGACCGCCACGGAGAACCACGTGCCCTCGTGGGTGGACAGCAGCGATCCGTCCGGGGCGCGCACCTTGCGTCCTGTCACGGGTGAGTAGTCCCACGAGAGCGCGTCCAGCACGTGACCCGCGAACGCGGAAACCTGGGAGGGCGAAGCGTCCTGCCACAGGCGCCAGCGGATGGCGTTGTCCACGTCGGTGGGCACGAAGGTTCCCGCCGTGGCCCAATGCGCGGTCAGGCAGAGCAAATAATAGGAAGACGCGTTGAGCGGACGCGCGTCGGCGCCCTGGAGGCGGCGGAGATAAGACAGCGGCCCTTCCGCGGGATAGGGCGGGGCGTCGAACAGGAACGGGGCGGTGTTGCGGACCTGCTCCAGCAGGTTGCCGGGGGCTATTCCCACGCGTCGGCGAGGAGGGGCAAAGCCCGGTCCTTGGCGGTCAGGATCTCCGCGCCGGGCGCCACGGGCCAGCGCACGGCCACGGCGGGATCGTTCCAACGGATGCCGGCGTCCACGGCGGCGGACCAGTAGCCGGTGACCTTGTAGGCGACGTCGGCCTCCTCGCTGAGCGCGCAGAAGCCGTGAGCGAAGCCCTCGGGAACCCAGAACATCCGGTTGCCCGTGTCGTCCAGCTCGATCCCGGCCCAGCGCCCGTACGTGGGCGAGCCGCGCCGGATGTCCACCACGGCGTCGAAAATCTTTCCGCGCGAGCAGCGCACCAGCTTGCCGATCGCGGCCGGCTTCTTCTGGTAGTGCAGGCCGCGGATCACGCCGCGTTTCGAGCGGGAAAGGTTGTCCTGGACCAGGGGCGGCAGCCCGGCCTTGGCCCACTCATCGGCGCGGAAGGACTCCATGAAGAAGCCGCGCTCATCGGGAAAGGACTTGCCCTCGACCAGCAACAACCCGTCGAGGCCGCCATAAGGAGTCAACGTGAAAGGCATTCTCGTATCTTACCGCTTCGCGTCCGCCGCCGTCCACTCAGGCGTGCGCGGAGGCGTCGGGGGAGACGCGCCGGAGAAGGGACGCGACCCGGGCGATGAGCTCGACGAAGCTGAACGGCTTGGTCATGTAGTCATCTCCGCCGGCGCTGAAGCCGTCGGAGACCTCGGCCGGGGATTTGGCCGAGGAGACGAACATGACGGGGATGCGGGCGGTGCGAGGGTCGCTCTTGAGCTCGCGGCAGAACTCCAATCCGTCCTGGTCGGGGAGACCTCGGTCCAGGATGATGAGGTCGGGCGTGAAGTCGCGCAGTTGGAGGCGGGCCTCGCCGGCCGCCGAGGCGGTGCGCACGCTGTGGCGCTCGTCCTCCAGCACGTACTGCATGAAGCTGGAGGCGTCCTCGTCGTCTTCCACGATCAGCAGCTTCATATCCTGAGTATGCGCCCGGGGCGCTTCCGGCGCCAGAAAAAAAGCGGCAAAGGTATGATTAAAGAGCGGTAAAGCCTCCAATCCGGGTATAATTCGACCAATGGCCAAGGGATACTATCTGGGCGTCGACGTGGGCGGCACCAAGATCGCGGCGGGGCTGGTGCACCCGGGCGGCAAGATCGTGGCGTGGGAGAAGACCTCGACGCCGCGCCGCGGCGGAGCCGCGGAGGTGGCGCGGGTGATCCTGCGCGCCGCGCGCGACGTCCTGCGCGACGCGGGCGTGAAGCCCAAGCGCCTGAAGGGCATCGGCGTGGGCGTGCCGGGCATCGTGGACGCCGACGGTGAGAAGGTCCTGGTCGCCCCGAACATCGCCTTGGCCGGCTATCCCCTGGCCGCGGAATTGCGCCGCCGCTTCGACACGAAGGTAGCGCTCGGCAACGACGTGAATCTGGGCGTTCTGGGCGAGCGCTGGCTGGGCGCGGGCGAGGGGCTGGACGACGTCGTCGGAATCTTCCCGGGCACCGGCGTGGGCGGCGGCGTGGTCTGCGGGGGAAAACTCCTCACCGGCGCGCACGGCGCGGCCGCGGAGCTGGGGCACGTGGTCTTGGATCCGAAGGGCCCGCTGTGCGGCTGCGGGGCGCGCGGCTGCCTGGAGGCCTACTCCAGCCGCACGGCGGTGGAGCGCGACATCCGCGCCGGCGTGAAGGCGGGCGCGCGCACCGACATCCTCCTCCTCAACGGGGGCAAGCTGGACGTCATCAAGAGCAAGGTCCTGGCGCGCGCGCTCAAGCGGCGCGACCCGCTGGTGACGTCCGTGCTGCGCGCGGCGTCCGAGCGCCTGGGCGACGCGTGCGTGAGCCTGCGCCATTGCTTCGACCCCGAGCTGTTCCTCTTCGGGGGCGGGCTGGTGGAGGCCTGCGGGGAGTTCATGCTGCCCATCGTCCGCCGGCGCTTGGCGCAGGACGCGCTGTTTCGCACGGTCGGCGCCTGCAAGGTGGCGCGCTCGCGCTTGGGCGACGACGCGGTGGTGCTGGGCGCGGTGGCCCTGGCCAAGAGGGCCTGAGCGCTACTCGAAGTCGGCGACGGTGGGGACGGGACGCTTCAGGTCGGCCGCGCCGACGGTCACGGTGAGAGCGGGGCTCATCCAGAGGTCGCCGAACGAGGTGATCACGACCACGCGGTAGTGGTAGGTTCCGACGGCGATCCGGCCGTCCTCGAATGTCAGGTCGGCGACGTTGTGCGTCTCGTGGAGCGATTTCTTGGGGGCGTACAGCGGCTCGTCCTTGTCGGACTTGAGCACGGCGTACCCGAAGAAGTCGTCGCGCTTGTAGCGCCGCCACTTCAGGAGCACGCGGCCGTCGGCGACCTGCGCGGTGAAGCCGATGGCCGGGACCACGACGGGGTCGCGCAGCTTCACCGGGGGAGACACGGCCAACGCCAGCGCGGGCAGGAGCAGAAGCGAGGCGGCGAGCAGCTTACGCATGGACAAGCTCCTTTTTCCAGAACGCCTGGCCCTCGGCGGGCAACGTGTAGACCGGGTCGTAGTACTCGTAACGGCGGGTGACGGCGTCGGCGTCGTCGGCCTCGATGCCGGTCTTGTAGTTCTTGGTCCAGTACGAGATGCCCTTGACCTTGTCGTAGTCGGCGAGCTGGTGGATCCAGCGCTTGCCCACGTACGGCACGTCCACCGTGACGCGCGGGGTGGCGAAGCCGGGCAGGTAGCCCATGATGTCGTGCTGGAGCTTCATGCCCTCGGCGATGGACAGGCGCCAATGCTCGGAGTTGGGGATCATGTCGGCCATGTAGAAGTAGTACGGCATGATCTTGGCGTGGTCGAGCAGCATGAAGCACAGCTCGAGCAGGTCCTTTTGGGTGGTGTTGACTCCGCGGAGGAGGACTCCCTGGTTGCGCACGTCGCGGAAACCCATCTCCAGGATCTTGCGCACGGCCTTGCCGACCAGCGGGGTCACCTGCTGGGCGTGGTTGACGTGGGTGTGCACGGCGATGTCGATTCCGCGGTCCCAGGCGCGCTTGGAGATACGGTCAAGCGCTTTCAACACATCGTCCTGCAGGAAGTGCTGGGGCAGACCCTGGAGGCCTTTCGTGGCCAGGCGGATGTCCTTGATGTTGGGGATGTCCATCAACTCCATCAGGAACGTCTCGAGCTGGGCGATGGGCACGTTGGCCACGTCGCCGCCGGAGACGACCACGTCGCGCACGCCGGGGGTCTTGCGCAGATAGTCCAGCATGGCGGCGTAGCGGTTCTTGGGCTGGCCTTCGAACTTGTGCTTGGCCACCTGGGGGACGGAGTTGCCGACCAGGTCCATGCGCGTGCAGTGGCCGCAGTACTGGGGGCAGGTGGAGATCATTTCCGCCAAAACCTTGGTGGGATACCGGTGCGTGAGGCCCTCGGTGGCCCACATCTCGGACTCATGCAGCGAGTCGCGGCTGGCGCGGGGGTGGTTGGGCCACTCGCTCAAGCGGTCGGAGATCATGGGGATCATGTAGCGGCGGACGGGATCGCCCTTGAGGTCCTTCTCGTTCATCGTGTTGAGCATCTGCGGAGGAATCAGGAGCGACATGGTCGCTTTCTCGGCCTGGTCCTTGACGATCTCCTCGGCGAGCGCGTCGGTC
>JAGWMT010000176.1 GCA_028871595.1 Elusimicrobiota bacterium | reverse complement strand
AGCCCATCGGGGGATCGAGTGATGCATCAAGGTCAGCATCACGCGCATATGACGGGCGCGGATCATGCGCAGGATGACGCGGTAGCGCGCGATCGCCTCCGGGTCGAACTCGTGGCGGCGCGGCATCACGCGCCCCCAATCCACGCCCAGGCGGAACACCTGGACGCCGGCGCGCGCCGCCAGGTCCAGTTCGACTTCCGGGCGCGTCCAGAATTGAAGCCGCGCCTCCGGCAGGGCCTGGTTGCGGTACGCGGCCGTCCTCCCGGCGCGCCCCCAGTCGGCCCAGATGTCGGCCAGCCCGTCCTCCGACTGGCCGGGGGCGGTGGCCACGCCGAAGAAGAAGGGTTCCTCGAACCGGGCCTGTGCGCGCGTGGGGCCGGCGGCGAACAGCAACAGGGCCGTGACGACCGTCCGCGCGATCACTCCGCCAGACCCCAGCCTTTCAGCGTCTCCCGTTCCTCGCCCTCGGAGCGGACCTTCTTGAACTTCGCCGGGCGGCCCTTCACGCGCGACTCGCAGTCCTTCCACGTCGCGTGCCGCTCGAGTTTGCCGTCCAAGAGGCTCAGATAGGTCGCCGGGCCCGCGGGCGCGCCCGGCTTGGCCCCGGACGAGGCCTTCTTCTTCACGGGCGGAGGCTTGGCCTCCGAAGTCGCCAGGGAACCGTGGGGATAGGCCAGGAGCGGCCCGTCGTACAGTTCCACGGGCTGACGGCGGGAGAAGGCGACGGCGATCGCGTCGCAGCGCTCATTGGCCTCATGGCCGTCGTGGCCCCGGACCCAGCGCCACTCGACGCCCCCCTTGCCGCGCGCGGCGACGGCCAGGTCCAGCGCGCGCCACAAGTCCTCGTTCTTGACCGGCTCGCCGGCGGCCGTCGTCCAGCCCCGGCGCTTCCAGCCGGTGATCCAGCTGGTGATGCCCCCCAGCACGTAGGTCGAGTCGGTGTGCACGACGACCACGTCCGGGAGCCCCGCCGCCGCGCGCAGGCCTTCCAGGACCGCGGTCATCTCCATGCGGTTGTTGGTGGTGGCGGGAGCGCCGCCGCCCAGCTCGAGCACGCGCCCATCCGCGCCGGCGACGATCGTCCCCCAGCCCCCCGGCCCGGGATTGCCGGAGCAGGCGCCGTCCGTGAAGATCGCGATCATGACGGGCATCCTACCAAACCCGCCGCGCCGGGATCAGGGATGCTAGAATGCCCGCCATGGCGCAGACCTGGCTTTGGTTCATCTTCGTCGTCGCCGTCGCCGCGATGCTGGCGGTGGACCTGGGCGTGCTGGGCGTCCGCGCGCATAAGCCCTCGATGCGCGAGGCCGCGGCCTGGAGCGCGGCGTGGATCGGGCTGGCGCTCGCCTTCGGCGGGGCGATCTGGGCGCTCGAGGGGTCCCAGCGCGCTTTGCTCTACCTGACGGGCTACGTGCTGGAAAAGTCGCTCTCGGTGGACAACCTCTTCGTCTTCCTGATCATCTTCCGCTTCTTCGCCATCGGAGACGAGCACCAGACCCGCGTGCTGCATTGGGGCATCCTGAGCGCCGTCGTGATGCGCTTCATCTTCATCTACGCCGGCGTTTCCCTGATCCAACGTTCCCATTGGGTGCTGGCCGCGTTCGGCGTGATCCTTCTCTGGACGGGAGGCAAGATGCTCCTCTCCAAGGACAAGGAGGACCGCGGACCGGAAAAGAACCCCGCCCTGCGCCTTCTGCGCAGGGTCCTGCCCGTGACCGAATCGCTTCACGGGCAGTCGTTCTTCACGCGGGTCGCCGGGGTCCTGCACGCGACGCCGCTGTTCGCGGCGCTGGCGGTGATCGAGGCCTCGGATCTGATCTTCGCGGCCGACTCGATCCCCGCCGCCCTGGCCGTCACGCCGGACCTTTTTTTAGTCTACACCTCGAACATTTTCGCGGTGATGGGCCTGCGCTCTTTGTACTTCCTTCTCGAAAGCTCGCTGTCCGAGTTCCGCTACTTGAAGACGGGGATTTCGATCGCCCTGCTTTACGTCGGCGCCAAGCTCCTGCTCCTGCCTTGGTTTGAGATTCCGGCGGGCTGGTCGCTGGCCGTGATCGTCCTGGTCCTGTCGGCGTCCATCGCCGCGTCCCGGCTGTGGCCTGAACGGGGCGGCGCCCATCCTTAGTTGGCGATCGCGCGCGACAACTGGCCGTAGTAGCCGAAGATCTTCCGGACGTAGTCCTGCGTCTCCGCGATCTGCGGGACCCGCCCCCCGGACTGCATGACGCGGCCGGGACCGGCGTTGTAGGCGGCCAGCGCGGCGGCCACGCGCGGCGCCTGCGCGGGATTCAAGGGGTTGACCGAGAGCATGCTCGAGCCCACGAACTGGTCCCACATCTGCATCATGTAGTTCGTGCCCAGGTTCACGTTCAAGCCCACGTTGGTCCGCACGGCCTGACGGTTGCACGCGCCCAATCCGCACGCGGTGTCGGGCATCAACTGCATGGGCCCCAGCGCCCCCGCCGAGCTCACCCGGCCGTTGCGCAGACCCGATTCCTGCATGCCCGTCGCCAGCACGAGAAGCGGGTTCATGCCCTTGCGCACGGCCTGGCTGATCATCTCGTCGGCCACGCGCATGTCGGCGCCCCATCCGGCGACGAAACGGCGCAGGCGGCTCATTTGCGAGGGGTCGCTCATCACAGCGGGCGGCGGTCCGGCGACCTCCAGGTCCTTGGGCATGTACGAGGTCATGCTCGTGTAGCGCAGAGGCGGACGCGGGCCGTAGGAGCGCGCGCCGCCGGCGTAGACGGCGCCGCCGGGATCGGCGTAGGCCGAAGCCTCCCCGTCGAAAAAGTTCCGCCCGGGATCTCCGCGTCCCGGGGCGGCCGCGCGGGCACCTTCGGCGTAGGAGACCAAGGAGTCGGCCGCGGCGCCCATGGACCGGGCGCGCCCGCGCGCGTCGGCCGCGGCGGCGGGAGAGGGAGGCTGGGGAGGCGGGGATTCCCCGTCCTTCTTGAGGTCGCAGCCGGCCGAGAACAATCCGAGGAGGGCCAGCGCGAGGGTCCAGCGCTTCATGGTCTTAGTGTAGCCCCGGAACGCCGGGGCGGCCAGGGGCCTTTCGGCCCAGGGTCACGGGCGCGACGAGACGACCCGGAAGCGGTAGCCGACGCTTTTCCCCGCCAGCGGAGGGTTGAAGTCCACGACGGCCCCGGCGGCGCCGGTCGAAAGCACGATTCCCGCTTCGGCTTTTCCGTTCCGGAAACCCGACACTTTCTTTCCGGGTTTGATCGCGGGGGCCAAATCGCCGAATGATTTCATGGGCATGGTCCGCACCAAGGAGGCGTCCCGCTTTCCGAAACCGTCGACGGGGGTCAAGGTCAACGTCCGCTCCTCACCCGGAGCCGTCCCGAGCAGCGCCGCGTCCACGCCGGGCGGGACGTCGCCCCGGCCCTGGACGATTTCGACCGGGTCGCCGCCGAAAGTGGACTCGCGCACCGCCCCGTCCACGGACAATTCGTAATGGAGCGTCACCGAATCTCCGGACGCCACCCGGCCGCCGCGCCGGCACGCGGCCGCGCACGCGACCGCCAGGATCGCGGCCGCCGCCGCGGTCTTACGCATCCGTGACGGCGGCGGCGACGAATTCGTCCTTGCCGGCGCCGGATATCCGCGCGGTCAGCGCCTTGGTCCGTTCGTCGACCTTTTGCCGCAGGGCCGCGAGGATGGCCATCATGTTCTTGCCCGGGCAGTCGGTCTGGTCGTAGTGACGGTGGGGCTCCAGGAAGCCGGCGCGGGAAGGATTCTGACCGTACTTGATGGCCAGGAAGGACACCAGGCGGGTGAGGCTTTCGATCTGCGCCGGCGTCGGCTTCTGGCGGTTGAAGTCGCCCATCATGGCGATGCCGATGTTGTCTTGATTGGCGCCGCCGGCGTGGGCGCCCAGCGTCTCCGCCGGGCGGCCTTCGATGACGCGGCCGGAACCGTCGATCAGGAAATGGTAGCCGATGTCGTCCCAGGTGTCCTTGCCCTCCGCCGCGCGTCCGGCCATGTGGTAATGCTGGATATTGCGCACCACGGCGGCCGTCTGCGCCTCGGTCAACGTCTGGGGGCCCTCGGTGTGATGGACGGTGACGTGGGTGGGATGCATGGCCACCGCCGTTCCCTTGCGCTTGGCCGCGTGCCAGCCGGCTCGGCTCAGGATGGGCGCCGCGGCGGCGAACATGCGGCGCTGGAAGGTGTCGAAGGCCGCCAAGACCTTGCCCGCTCCCTGCGCCAAGGCCGCGGAACTCGGCGGATAGGCGTCCGCGTTCGGGGCCGGCGGGGCGGCCGCGTCCAAGTCCCTGGCCGGACGGCTGGCGCCTCGGGTGTACGGAGGAAGGCTCCGGCGACGGGAGGAACCCGACGGGGCGACCACCACGGAGGCTTCCTCGGGAACCGCGAAGCCACCGGCGCGCAGGACGTCGCCGTCGAAGAAGCGGCGGCCGGGATCGCTGCCGTCTCCGGGGGCCCGCGCCGCGGCGGACAAATCCCGGCCCGCGGCCGAATTCAACGCGTCCGTGATGGGACCCGCGGGAGCGGCGTCGTTCGCGTAGGACATCGCGCCGGCGGCGGTAGCCGCCGCGTCCCCTTTCCGCGCGTCCTTCTTCTCCTTTTGGGCGCATCCGGCCGCCAGGAATGCCGCCGACGCCGCCAAGCAGAGCCATCGTTTCATGCCCGGAGTGTAACTCTCTTGGCGGGGGTGTCCATGAATCAGAAGACCCAGAAAACGAGGGGCCAATCGGCCCATAGGTGCCGGAGTTTAAATCGTTAATGTAATTGCGTTCTCCAACGGAAAAATACTCCGAGAATATAATGGTGCCAGGCTTTAATGACTTAGATTCGTGGCCACGGGGACGTCGTTCCGTGGTTTGGCGGCATCAGAGGCCCCCATTCTCGCCGTGCCCCCCGCCCGACCGAGCGCCGTCGCGCCCAATCCCAACGCGGCGCCTCCCAGGGCCAAAGCCCCCGGAATCCAGGGTGGCCCATCGGGCGCCGGAGCGTTCCGGGCCGGGCGCGGACGGGCGGCGCCCGGCGGAACCGGAGGAGCGCCCGGACGCGAAGGGGCGGCGGCCACCGCGTCCCGGAGCGCCTCCTCGGCGGATCGTCCCGGAACCCGAAGCGCCGCCGCCGGCGAGCCGGGAGGCGGCTTGCCCCCCGTCGGCTCCGCCGCGGGAATAACGCCGCCCGCGCCGGACGCCGCCCCCTTGGCCGCGGGCGCGCCTCCTCCGGCCCAGGCGCGATCCGGAACGGCGAACCTCGAAGACGGGCGCCCGGAAGGCGACGCCCCGCCCTTCGCGCGGCCGCCCGCCGCGCCCGCCGTTTCCCGAGAGCGGTCGGCGCGGCGGATCGGGAATCCCTTGGGCCGCGGAGGCCTCGCGCGGCGCTCCATTTTCGATGACAACGATTCCGTGGAGCTCCCCGAGGACGGCCTCCTTCGTGTGCTCGTCGCGCCGCGAGGACGTCCGCCATGAACGGTCGTTCTCCGGTTCGCCGCCCCGGCGCCGGCGGCGCGCTTCGACTTTCCGCCGCGGCCGCCGCCGGCGGCGCCGCCTCGGCCTCCGCCGGTCTTCCCGCCTCCGCCGCGCTTGCCGCCGCGACGACCGCCCCCCGCGCCGGTCGCGGCGCCCTTTTCACCGCCTTTCCCGGATTTGCCCCTTTTCGCGCCCCCGCCTTTCGACCGGACGCCGCGCGCGCCCCGCCCGCCGCCCGTCTCGGAAAGCCAATCCTCCAAATTCCCCAGGTCCTCGCTCCCTTCCGCCCCGGATTTCAAACGATAGGAAAGCCGAAGGCGTCCGCCTTCGGACACGTCGAAACTCAATCCGGAGAATTCCGCGCGCAGGCGATGCCGGGAAAGGAAGCCGAGAAGACGCTCGGCCATGAACGCCGCCGCCCGGTCTCCGGGATCGGCGCGCCGAATCCCGGCGAGAATGCGCTTCGCCGCCCCTTTGAGAAGAACCCGGCGAGCGGCATCGCCGCGCACGCCGGCATAGTCGTCCAGAGTCGCGCCGGCGAACGTCCCGGTCGGCCGCGCCGCCACCGGCGCGGGGTCCGCGCCCGCCGTCTCCGCTCCGTCGAAAAGAGCGCGGGCCCCGGACGGCATCTCGGCGCCGGCGGCGGCGCGAAACGTCGCGGGCGGCAAGTCCGGAGCCCGGGACGGCGGGGGAGGGGCCAAGGCCGCCCCGGGGTCCGGGACCTCGTCCGGACCGGGCGGCGGCAGCGGCAATCCGGCGTCGAGCAGCCTCAAGTTCCCGTCCGCCAGACGCAGGCGCCGGGTCGCGTCGCGATCGGGAGCGGCCGCGTTTTCCGCCGTCAGCGCCGTCAACCTCCCGCGCAGCGCGGCGACCGGCTTCGCCGCTGAAAGCGACGCCGCGCGAATGTCCCGGAGCAATCGTCCCGCCCGGCGGTTCAGGTCCGCGGACGGGGCCGGCCGCGCCGCGACGGCGGCGGTCAGGAAAATCAGGACAAGGGCGGCGCGGCGCATGGCCCAACGATAACACGCCGGTTTTCAGGAGAAAAGACGGACGCGTGACGTTTGAACGACGGCGCTTAAGGGTCGAAAGGCCCGGCCGCGCGGACCCATTGGGCCAGACGCGCCATGCCGTCCTCGATGCCCACGCGCGGCGCCCAGCCCAGGTCGCGGCGGGCGGCGTCGATCTTGAACCAATGAGCGGTGGTCAACTGAAGGACCAGGAAACGCGTCAGGGGCGGCTCGGAGCGCAGGCCCAAGGTCCGCCAAGCCGTCTCGCAGACGCCGGCGGCCGTCAGGGCCAGGCCTTTCGGGACCGAGCGCTTGACCGGGGGCAAGCCCGCGGCGGCCAGCATGCGGTTGACGATCTCCCACACGGGACGGGGGTCGCCCGCC
>JAGWMT010000175.1 GCA_028871595.1 Elusimicrobiota bacterium | reverse complement strand
CCGGCGGAACGCCTGTACTTCGGAACCAAGGCCGCGCACGTGCACGCCTGGGAGGAAGGGGGCAAGCTCCATTTCCGCCTGCCCGGCGCGAAGAAAGAAGCCGTTCTGATCCCGCCGAAGCTCCCCGGCCGCCACAACCTGGAAAACGCCCTGGCCGCCGGCCTGCTGGGGTTCGCGCGCGGGATCAAGCCCGCCGCGATCCAGAGGGCGTTCAAGTCCTTCAAGGGCGTCCCGCACCGGATCGAGGACTGCGGGACGGCCCGAGGCGTGCGCTGCGTGAACGATTCCAAGGCCACGAACGTGGATTCGGCGATGGTCGCCCTCAAGGCCTTCGAACCCGGAGGCAAGCGTCTCCTCCTGATCATGGGCGGACTGCACAAGGGCTCGCCCTACGCGCCGCTCAAGCCGTGGATCGAAAAAACGGTGAAGGGCATCCTCACCATCGGCTCCGCCGCCCGCCGCATCGAGGAGGACCTGGCCGGGCTGGTTCCGGTCTTTCCGTGCGGCGACCTGGCCACCGCGGTGGACACCGCCCTGCGGATCGGCGCGAAGGGGGACGTCCTCCTGCTCTCCCCGGCGTGCGCCTCCTTCGACCAGTTCCGGGACTTCGAGGACCGCGGGGACCGCTTCAAGGAGCTGGTGCGCGCCGCGGCGAAGGCGCGATGAGGCCGTCCTCGCGCCGCCGCGCCCCGTTCGACTTCATTTTGCTGGCCGCCGCCCTGACCCTCACCGTGCTGGGGGTCGTGATGGTCTATTCCGCCAGCACCATCTGGGCCGAGCAGAACCTCAACCGCCCGTATTACTTCCTCGAGCGTCAGTTCGCCTGGGCCGTCGTCTCCCTGATCGTGATGGGCTGGCTCTCGCGCCTGGACTACAACCGCCTCCGCGAGTGGCTGGCGCCCATCTACGGCGTCACCGCGGTCCTGCTCTTCGCGGCGCTGCTGTTCCGCCCCATCGCGGGGGCCCGGCGCTGGATCCATCTGGGCCCCATCGGCCTCCAGCCCGCCGAGTTCGCGAAGCTGACCTCGGTCCTATTTTTGGCCACCTACCTTGACCGCAAGCACAGCAAGCTGGCCTCGCCCGTCCACGGCCTGGCTCTGCCCCTGGGCGTGGTCGGCTTCCTGCTTCTCCTGATCGGCAAGGAACCCGACCTGGGGACGCCCGCGCTGATGTTCGCCGTCGCCATCCTGGTCCTGTTCGTCGCCGGCGCGCGCGTGCGCTGGATCGGCGCCGCGATCCTGGCGGCGGTGCCGGTCGTGATCGAGGAGCTTTGGCGCAAGCCCTACCGGCGCGCGCGCCTGATGACCTTCCTGAAGCCGTTCGAGAACATCAAGGGAACGGGCTACCAGCTGGCGCAGGCGATCCTGGCCGTCGGCTCCGGCGGCTGGTTCGGGAAGGGCTTCGGCGCCTCGCAGTTGAAGCTCATGTACCTGCCCAAGCCGCACACGGACTTCATCTTTCCCGTGATCTGCGAGGAGCTGGGACTGCTCGGCGCCCTGCTGATCCTGTCCTTGTACGCGACCATCCTGGCCCGCGGCATCCGGGTGGCGCGCCTGGCCCCGAACCTGTTCGGCACCTTGCTGGCCAGCGGCATCACGTTCACCATCGTCCTGCAGGCGTTCTTCAACATCGCGATGGCCATCGGCCTCCTGCCCACCAAGGGCATCCCGCTTCCGTTCCTTTCGTTCGGAGGCTCCTCGTTGTTGTCCACCTTGATGGGCGTCGGCGTGCTGCTCAGCATCTCGCGGCAAAGCCGGGAGGGCGCGGCGTGAGGCGCGTCGCGATCGCCGCCGGCGGGACCGGAGGGCACTTCTACCCGGGCCTGGTCGCCGCGCGCGCTTTCAAGGACCGCGGCTGGGAGCCCCTGATGATCGTCCGCGCGGGGGACCCGGCTCTTCCCGTCTTGGAGAAGGAAGGCCTGGCCGCCCTGCCCGTGGACCTGCGCGGCCTGCCGCGGCGCCCCGGTCCGGAGCTGATCTCCTTCGCGGGCAAGCTGGTCCGCAGCCTGGGAACGCTGTCCCGGGCCCTGCGCGCGTTCCGCCCCGATCTGGCCCTGGGCATGGGCGGCTACCTCACCTTCCCGCTCGTCTACGCCGCCTGGCGCCGGGGCGTGCCCCGGGCCGTCCACGAATCGAACGCCCTCCTGGGGCTGGCCAACGCGGCCTCGGCCAAGCTGGGGGCCTCCGTTTACTGGGGGATGCCGCCGGCCGACCCGGCCGCGCGGGGGACCGTGGTGGGCACGCCCATCCGGCCCGAGCTGTGGACGCGGCGCGACGCGGCCGCCTCGCGCCGCGAGCTGGGGCTCGCCGCGGACCGTCGCGTGGTGCTGGTCTTCGGCGGAAGCCAGGGCGCGCGCGCGATCAACGCCGCCGTGCCCGTGGCGCTCAAATCCGTCCCGGGAGTTCAGGCCCTGCATCTCGCGGGCAAGGGCCGGGCCGAGGAGGCCGCCGCCGCGTACCGCGCCGCCGGCGTGGACGCGGTCGTGCGCGAGTACCAAGACGACATGGCCGCCGCCTACGGCGCCGCGGACCTGGTGGTCTGCCGCTCCGGCGCCAGCACCTTGGCCGAGCTGGCCGCTCAGCGCGCGCCGGCCGTCCTGGTGCCCTATCCGCACGCGGCGGCGAACCACCAGGACGCCAACGCGCGCGCGTTCGAGCGGGCCGGGGCCGTCGTCCGGATACCGGAGGACGCCCTGCGCGACGCGCTCGGCGGGGTCCTGTCCGATTTGCTAAAGTCCGAAGGGTCCTCCCGGCGACGCGAAGAAATGTCATTATCCTTCGACCGCCTGGGATTGCCGCCCGCCGCGACGAATGTGGACGTTTTCGCCGCGGCCCTGGAAGCCCTGGCCGCCTCATGAAAAAACCGCGCATTCTCGTCTGCAACGACGACGGCATCGACGGGCCGGGACTTCCGGCCCTGATCGCCGCCATGCGCCGCATCGGGCGCGTCACGGTGTCCGTCCCGGAGCACGAACGTTCCGCCGACAGCCACTCGCTCACCTTGCACAAGCCCATCCGCGTGCGCAAGACCGCCGAGTCGGTCTACACCCTCAACGGCAGTCCCGCGGATTGCGCCCGCTTCGGCGTGCTCGAGATCCTGAAGAGCAAGGTGGATCTCGTGGTGTCCGGCATCAACCGCGGCTACAACCTGGGGGAGGACGTGATCTACTCCGGGACCGTGGCCGCCGCCATGGAGGCGACCTTGCTGCGCATTCCCTCGATCGCCTTCTCCATGGATCCGGACGGCAACGACTATCGTCCCGCCGCCGCCTTCGCCCAGCGCCTGGCCCGCCAGGTCCTGCGGCGCGGCCTGCCCATCGGCGTGTGCCTCAACGTCAACTTCCCGGTGCCGCCGAAGAACGGCTACAAGGCCGCCGCGCCGGCCCGGCTGGGCCGCCGCATCTACGGCACCGACATCACCCGACGGGCCGACCCCCGCGGCCTGGACTATTTCTGGCTGGCCGGCCGCCAGGTCACCGGGGTCGACGAGCCCGGCACCGACGTGGGAGCGGTTTCCCGGGGTCTCGTCTCGGTGACGCCGCTGAAGATCGACAACACCGACGCCGCGGCCCTTCAGGCGCTGTCCACGTGGTCCTTCTAGCCGCCGCGCTGCTGACCTCCTCCCTCGCCCGGGCGCAGGATCCCGCCGTTTCCACGGCCGCCGCGGCCGCCTCCACCGCCACCGCCGCCGCCGACGTCGAGGTCACGATGACGGCCGTCGGCGACATCCGCCTGGACGGGCCGATCGCCGCCATCGCCGCGGCGCACGGCGACGCGGCACCGTCCGCGGCGGTCAAGTCGCTCCTCGACGCCGACATCGAATTCGCCAACCTGGAGACGCCCGTCACCGCGCGCGGCGCGAAGACTCCGAAGAAGTGGAATTTCCGCGCGAAGCCGCGGTATTTGCGGATCGTCAAAGCGGCGGGATTCAACGTCCTCAACATCGCCAACAACCACGTGTGGGACTACGGGTTGGACGGATTCCTGGACACGCTCCGGGCCCTCGAAAAGGGGAAGTGGACCTACGTCGGCGGAGGCCGGGACCGCGCCGCCGCCGAGGCCGTCCGCCGCATCGAATTCGACGGCCTCGCCGTCGGCATCCTGGGTCTGACCAGCACTCATCCCGAGGCGGGCTGGGCGGGCCCGGACAAGCCCGGCGTCGCCTACAGCGACTTCGACCGCATCGCGGGCATCGTGGGGCGGGCCAAGAAGGAGTGCGACGTCCTGGTCGTCAGCTTCCACGGCGGCACGGAACTGGCCGACGACCCCAACGACATTCAGAAGGCGGTGGCCCACGCCGCCATCGACGCGGGCGCCGATCTCTTCATCGGCCATCACCCCCACGTGCTGCAGCCCTTGGAGATCTACAAAGGCAAGCCGATCCTTTACAGCCTGGGCAATTTCCTCTTCGTCTCCCCGACCCCGACCACGCGGCCCGGCGTCATCGCGCGCTTCCGGCTGGGCAAGGACGGAGTCCGGGACATTCAACTGACCCCCATCGACACGAACTACGGCCGCCCCAAGCCCGCCGGCGCCGAGTTCGCCGCCGCCGCGCGCGCGGCCCTGGACCGCCTGGGCGCGCTCGAGGCTCGCCCCGATCTGGTGCGCTTCGCGGCGGAGGCCCAATGAGCTCCGAAGGGAAGGGCGGCGGCGCGCGCAAAATCCTTCTTCTCGCGCTCGCGTACTTCGCCGCCGCGTCCCTGGCCCGCCTGCTGGCGATCCCGCCGGGCTACGCGACCGTGGTGTGCCCCTCCGCCGGCGTGGCGGTGGCCGCGTTGTGGCTCTGGGGCGTCGCGCTCTGGCCGGGAGTCCTGCTCGGCTCCTTCGCGGCGAACGTCTGGAATCCGGCCGGAACCTCATCCAACGCGCCCCTGGCCGCTTGGATCGCCGTGGGCGCGGCGGTCCAGGCCGCCGCGGCCGTGCTCGCCGCGCGCCGGGTCCTGAGCGGCCGCGATCCCCTGCGCGGGGACGGCGACCGGATTCGTTTCCTGCTCATCGCGGGCCCCCTGGCCGGACTGATCGCCGCGACGTGGGCCGTGATCGGCATGCGGGTCCTGGGCGCGATCTCCGCGCCGGAAACCGCCTTCGCCTGGGCGACGTGGTGGGTCGGCGACGCCATCGGCGTCGCGCTTGCCGCCCCGCTGGTTCTTCTCTGGTTCGGGCCCCGCCGGGGACCGCGGCGCGGCCGGGCGATCGTCAGCGCCGCTCTCGCGCTGACGATGGCCGCCGTCGCCGCGGTGCATTTATACGCCTCGCGGAACGAAGAGGACGTCCTTCGCTCCCACGCCCGCCGCAAGGTCGCCGACGTGTCCCTGACCTTGCGCGTGGGGCTCGCCGGACACCTGGATTCGCTGCAAACCGCGGCCGACATCTTCGCCAGCGGCAAGCATCCGACCCGCGCCGAATTCAAGAATTTCGCGGGCGGCATCCTGGCGCGGCACCCGGGCATGCAGGCGCTGGAATGGCGTCCGCGGGTTTCCGCGAGCCAACGGGCGGCGGTCGAGGCCGCCGCGCGCCGCGACGGGCTGAATGGATTCTCCTTCACCGGCATCGGCCCCGGCGGCGCTTTGGTTCCGCGCGGCCCCGCCGCGGTCTATTTCCCGATCTACTACGTCGAGCCGCTGCGCGGCAACGAAAAGGCTCTGGGTCTGGACATCGGACAGCAGCAGAATCCGGTGCATGACGCCGCGGAGCGGGCGCTCACCACCGGACAGGCGTCCGCCAGCGGCGGCGTCCGCCTGATCCAGGAAACGGGCGAACAGCGCGGCGTGGTCGTGATGGTCCCGGTCAGTTCCATGCGCGACGGCGGACCGATCGGACTCATCGAGGGGGTCTACCGCGTCGGCGACATGATGGAAAGCCTCCTGGCTGGAGTGGACCGGCGGACGCTGGGCATGCGGCTGTACGACGACACCTCCCCGAACGCGCCGGAGCTTCTCTACAGCCGCGGCGCGCCGCCGGAGGTCTCGTCCCCGCCGATCACGATGACCGGAGATTTCGCGGGACGGCGCTGGCGCGTGGAGCTGATTCCGCTCCGCGGCTTCCAATCCCGGGATCGCAGCGTCCTGAGCTGGTTCGTGGTGGCCGCCTCGTTTCTATTTTCGTACCTGGTCTGTTGGACGACCTTGACCCTGTTCGGACGGGCCGAAACCATCGCCGCTTTGGTCGAGCAGAAGACGGAGGAACTGCGGGAGCAGGAAAGGCGGCTGATGCAGGCTCAGAAGCTGGAGTCCGTCGGCCTGCTGGCGGGGGGGATCGCTCACGAGTTCAACAACATCCTGATGGGCGCCTCCGGCCTGGCCCAGATCGTCCGCGCCGGCGTGGGCCCGGCCCATCCCAGCGCCCCGGATCTCGACGAGATCGTCGCCACCATCAAGCGCGCCTCCCACCTGGTGACGCAGCTGCTGACCTACAGCCGCCGCAAGGATCCCCAGGAGCGGCCGACCGACCTGAACGCCGTGATCGCGAACCTGTCGAAGATGCTGGCGATCGCCGCCGGCGGCCGGGTCAAGCTCCTGGTCGAGGCGGGACCCGGGCCGGCCTGGATCATGGCCGATCCCGGACAGGTCGAGCAGGTGCTTCTCAACCTCTGCTTCAACGCCCGGGACGCCGTCAAGGGCAAAGGGAGAATCACGGTCTCCGCGCGCCCGGTCCGGCTGGAGAAGAGCCTGGACACGCGGTTCCTCTCCGCCGGTCCCGGCCGCTTCATCGTCCTGGAAGTGACCGACGACGGGCCCGGCATACCCGGCGACGTGCTGCCGCGCCTGTTCGAGCCTTTCTTCACCACGAAACGCTTCGGCGAGGGCTCGGGGCTGGGCTTGTCCGTCGTCTCCGGGATCGTGCGCCGCCA
>JAGWMT010000174.1 GCA_028871595.1 Elusimicrobiota bacterium | reverse complement strand
CGTGATGACGCCGACGGGGCCGTCGCGCTCGACCAGGACTTCGGAGGCCGCGGTGGCGGTCATTTAGTTCAGGTCCACCCAGACCGACTTGAGCGACGTGTAGTTGTCCAGCGCCCATTGGCCTTTCTCGCGCCCGTAGCCGCTTTGCTTGACGCCGCCCCACGGCGCGGCCGCGTCCACGAACTGGTAGCAGTTGATCCACACCGTGCCGGCCTTGAGGCGGGCGGCGGTCTGGTGGGCCTTTTTCACGTCCTTGGTCCACACCG
This sequence comes from Elusimicrobiota bacterium, assembly GCA_028871595.1. The sequence continues at coordinate 6,604 of JAGWMT010000174.1, read as the reverse complement.
CGGCCACCAAGCCGTAGTCGGTGGCGTTGGCGCGGGCCATGACTTCGTCCACGGTGTCGAAGGGGAACACGGACACCACCGGCCCGAAGATTTCCTCGCGGGCGATCTTCATCTCGTCCTTCACGCCGCCGAACACGGTGGGTTGAACGAAGAATCCCGGACCGGCGGCCGCGGCGCCGCCCGACAGGAGCTGGGCGCCCTCGGATTTACCGGACTCGATGTAGGACAGCACGCGGTCGCGCTGCTGGGAGGAAACCAACGGACCCATGTGCATTTTGGGGTCCAGGGGGTTGCCCATCTTGATGGTCTTGGAACGGTCGGCCAACGCTCCCATCAATTTGTCGTAGGCCGGCCGTTCGATGAACACGCGCGACCCGGCGGAACACGTTTGACCTTGGTTGTAAAAGATTCCCATGAACATGCCGCGCGCCGCGGCCTCCATGTCGGCGTCGGCGAACACGATGTTGGGCGACTTGCCGCCCAGCTCCATGGTCACGCGCTTCATGTTGCCCGCCGAGGCCTTCACGACGTCTCTTCCGGTCTGAGTCGAGCCGGTGAAGGTGACCTTGTCGATGGACATATGGCTCGCGACGGCGGCCCCCGCCGTTTTGCCGTAACCGGGAATGACGTTGACGACGCCGGGAGGGACCCCGGCTTCAAGCAAAAGTTCTCCCAGCCACAGCGCGCTCAGCGGCGTCTGTTCCGCGGGCTTCAGCACGATGGCATTGCCGCAGGCCAACGCGGGCGCGAGACGCTCCACCGCCATCAGCAGGGGGAAGTTCCACGGTATGATCGCGCCGACGACTCCCACGGGCTCGCGCACGGTGTAGTGCAGGAACTTCGCGCCGGGATAATACGGCACGGACACCGGCGTCGTGTCGCCGTTGAGCTTCGTCGGCCAGCCGCCGTAGTAACGGAAAAGGGCGACGGAAAGGGGAAGGTCCCCGCTTTTCGCCTCGCGGATCACCTTGCCGTTGTCCAGCGACTCCAATTGGGCGAACGCCTCGGCGCGCGACTCGAGCAGGTCGGCGGCCTTGTGCAGGACGCGCTCGCGCTCGGCGGGCGACAATTTGGACCAGGGGCCGGACAGCGCCGCCCGCGCGGAGGCGACGGCGCGGTCCACGTCCTCCGCGTCGCCCTCGGCGACGACGCCCAGGGCCTCCCCGGTGGCGGGATTCAGGGTCTTGAAGGTCTTTCCGGACGCCGCCTCGACGGGTTTCCCGTCGATCAGAAGTTTGTGGAGGGGGCGCGCCAGGAACTCCTTGAGCAGGGGGTGGACGTCGGGCAGGGCGGCGGTGGTCATGGTCTCACCTCGAATGGTCTCCGACGGACGGCACCAATTTCTACCAATTCCGCGAGTCCTTGACAACGGCGCGGTCCACGGTTAAACTCCGCCCATGAGCGCCGCGTCCCGCGCCGGCGAAACCGCCTTCCGCCATCAGGAGATCGCCTTCTCGGTATGCATGGCCGCGGTGGCCGTCCTCCTGCGCGACAATCCCGACTACTCGCGTCATTTCTTGTGGGCCTTCACCGGACTATTGGCCTTCAATCTCGCCTATCACGTGGTCCTGCGCCGCCGCGGCGAGACCTGGTATGTCCCGATGGTGTCGATGGCCGTCAACACCCTCTTGGTCACGCTTCTGGTCTATCTGTCGGGCGGTGCGAACTCGCCTTTCTGGCCGATGTACCTGATCCCGATCTTCACCGCCTGCCTCTATCTGTCGATTCGGCACGTGGTCTTCGCGACCGCCGCCTCAGCGGCGTTCCTGGCCTCTCTTTACCTGTATCTCGACGCACAGGCCGAGCCCTTGCAGTGGACCTTCGCGGAACTCGTCATCAAGCTGGCGGTCCTGGCGGTATCCGCCAGCGTGACCGCGCAGAACGCCTTCCGCGAGCGCCACGCCCGCGTCGAACTGGCCGCCGCCCGGTCCGAACTGGGGCGCTTGGCCGCGGAATTGGAGCGCGCGGAGAGCGAGCGGCTGGAATCCGCCGGAGGAATGAATCGCTTCATGGCCGGCTTGGTGTACGATCTGAACGCGCGCATGACCTTGATCCTGGGCCGCGCGGAGCTCCTGACCGAGACGCTGGGCGAAGACAGCCAGCAGGCGGAGGACGCGCGGGGCATCGCCGAGGCCGCCCGGGCGCTGAGCCGTTTGGGCTCCGACATGCTGCGCGTCCTCAAGCGCGGCGACGAGGAGGTCCGCGCTTGCGACGTGACTCCGGCGATCAAGCAGGTTCTGACCCTCATCGAGTTCCGGCTGCGCCCGCGCCGCCTGCGCCTGGACAGCGACCTGGCGGAGGATCTTCCGGCGGTCCCGGTCGCGACGCCCCATCTTCAGCAGGCCCTGTTGGAACTGTTGGAGATCGCCGTGGAGCGCGCCGACCCGGAAAGCCTCCTCCTCGTGTCCGCGGCGAAGGAGGCAGACGAGGTCCGCATCCGCCTCCGCTTCGACGGCGGGGAGGATGCCGCGCCGCCCTCGCCGGTGGCCCAACGGCGCCTCCTGGAACCGTTCGGCGGAACGGTCGAGGCGCTGGGATTGGGGCGGTCCTGCGAGTTCGTCATCCTCCTTCCCTTGGGATCCGCCACCCGCGGTCCGCGCTGACCCGGGCCATCGACGCTCCTTAGATCATATTATAAACTTAATCTGCCACGACGGCTTCAACTTCTCCGATTCCGACTTTCACAATCTGGGCGTCGGCCTGAAGGCGAAGAAGCCCGATCTGGGCCGCTACGACGTCCCCAAGGCCGACTCGGAGAAGACGCTGAAAAGAGTCGTCGAGTTCTACAACCGGGGCGGCGCGAAGAACCCGAACCCTGCCCGAGTAGCGGCTACTCCCGATCCAAGACGTCGTTCATCGCGGCCGCGAAGCGGGCGGCGAGAATCTTGAACTCGCCCACGCGCGGGTCGCCCGCGCGGAAGGCCACGATCAGCGGCGGCTGGCGGCGCGTGGCGGGATCGGGCTCGTAGCTGGCGAAGAACATGTACCACACCGACTCGTCCAGCGGCTCGTCGCTGCGCACGGTGGACGGCAGGTCCGGCGCCAGGCGCGCCAAGGCCGTGCGCGCCTCCCCGGCCGCCGCCCCGCCGAACGCCATCTCCGACGGATGCAGCTTCAGGATCTCGGCGCAGAAACGCGTCAGATGGACATCGTCCCAGCCGTCCAGGTAGGCCAGCACGCCGCCGCGCGGCTTCGCGGTGCCCGCCCAGCCGGCGGCCTCCTCCGGCGCGGCCAGCACGGCCAGCCACACCTCGCGTCCGTCCTGCTCGGCCGCTTTCTCGAAGCTCATCGCGGGCCATTATAGCCCGTCCGGCGGGTCAAATGCTAGAAACAGGAATGGCGCGCTGGCCCGAAGCCGATTGGACGCCCGTTCAGCCCTTCCCGTTCGCGGAGGCGCGCGGCGCGTTCGCCGGGATGACCTCCAGCGAGGGGCGCATCGTTCTCCATTATTACCGGCGTCCGGATGGAGGTTTGGCGGCGACGGCCGAATTCGGCCCGCTGTCCGAGGGCGCCCCGGGGCTGGTGCACGGCGGAGCCATCCTCACGGCGTTGGACGAGACCTTGGGAGCCGCCGCATGGTTGGCGGGACGACGCTGCATGACCGCGCGACTGACCACCGAGTTCCGCAAGGGCGTCCCGCTGGAGTCCCGCCTTCTGGTGGTGACCCGCATCGTCGCCAGCCGGCGACGTCTGATCGACCTCGCCGGGGAATTGACCGGAGAGGACGGGACGGTGTATGCCGCCGCTCACGGCCGCTTCATGGAGCTCGACGACGCGCAGCAGCGCCGCATCTTCGGCCGGGCGGCGTCCAAATCCCCGGAGAAAAGCTAAAATCAACTCATGAAACTCGCGCAAAGCTATTCCCGCCTGGGAACCGAAACCGCTTTCGAAGTGCTGGTCCGCGCCCGCGCCCTGGAGGCGCGGGGCCGCAAGATCGTCCATCTGGAGATCGGCGAGCCCGACTTCGACACCCCGGTCAACATCCGCGACGCGGCGAAGAAGGCCCTGGACGAGGGCTGGACCCACTACGGACCGTCGGCGGGCCTGCCGCAGACGCGCAAGGCCGTGGCCGAATACGTCTCCAAGACGCGCGGCTTCGCCGCGGCCCCGGAGGAGACGGTCATCGTCCCCGGCGGCAAGCCGATCATCTTTTTCACGATCCTGGCGCTGCTCGACGCGGGCGACGAGGTCATCTACCCCAACCCCGGCTTCCCGATCTACGAGTCCATGATCAACTACGCCGGCGGCAAGGCGGTGCCCCTGCCCATCCGCGAGGAGAACGGCTTCGACTTCGACCCGGCGGAGTTCGAGCGCCTGCTGACGCCGAAGACGAAGCTCGTCATCCTGAACTCTCCGGCGAATCCCACCGGCGGGGTGATGGCCGACGCCACCATGGACCGCGTCGCCGCCGCCCTCGGGAAATTCCCGGACGCGATGGTGCTGACCGACGAGATCTACTCGCGCGTGCTGTACGGGGGGACGCACCGCTCGATCATGAGCCTGCCCGGCATGAAGGAACGCTGCATCCTGCTGGACGGCTTCTCCAAGACGTGGGCGATGACGGGCTGGCGGCTGGGCTACGGCGTGGGCCCGAAATGGCTGATCGACGCGATCGCGAAACTCGCCACCAACGACCACTCGTGCGTGGCGTCCTTCGCGCAGATCGCGGCGATCGAGGCCTTAAATGGACCGCAGGACGCGGTGACGAATATGGTCGCCGAATTCAAAAAACGTCGCGACGTCATCGTCAAAGGGCTGAACTCCATCCCCGGGATTTCCTGCCTCACCCCGTCGGCGTCGTTCTACGTATTTCCCAATATCAAAGCGACGGGCCTGACCTCGAAGGTCCTCGCCGACGCCTTGCTCGACGAAGCCGGCGTCGCGTGCCTGCCCGGAACGTCGTTCGGCTCTTACGGCGAGGGCTATCTTCGTTTTTCCTACGCGAACTCCATCGCCAACATCGAGACGGCGCTGGCCTCCATCCGCGCGACCCTGCCCAAGCTGGCGGCGACGGCCGCGCGGTGAGCACCGACCGCGCCTCGATCCGGCGCATCGTCGCGTACGTCAAGCCTCACCGCGCGCGCCTGATCCAGGCCTGCCTGGTGATGGTCGTGGTGGCCGCGCTCAACGGCGCCATGGTCAAGGTCCTGGACCCGGTCACCAGCAGCCTCTTCGGCTCCACGAACGCCGACCCGGCGAAGCTGATGGAAGTGGCCCTGCTGATTCCGGGAATCTTCTTCCTGATGCTGGTCTTCAAGTACACCTTGGCCTACCTGATGAGCTGGCTGGGGCAGAAGATCACGCAGGAGATCCGCGAGGACCTCTTCACCCACCTGCACGCGCTGTCCATGGACTTCTTCTGGAAGTCGAAGGGCGGCGAGGTGATGAGCAAGCTCACCAACGACATGACGGCGCTGCAGTCCGCGCTTCAGTTCGCGCCGCTGTACGCGATTCGGGACTCTTTAACGATCATCGTGATGCTGGCCGTGATGGTGTACACGAACCCAAAATTCGCCGCCATCGCGCTCATCGCCATCCCCATGGCGGGCGGAGTCTTGGGCGTTCTGGGGCGGAAACTCCGCTCCGCGGGACGGCGCGGGCAGGAAGTGATGGGGGAGATCTACCATCGCTTCCAGGAAAGCCTCCAAGGCATGCTCGTCGTGAAGTCCTTTAATTTTGAAGAAGGTTCGATCGCCAAATTCAGGAAGGAAAACGACGAGTTCTTCCACCAGATGATGAGATATTTCCGTGCCACGGCCTTGTCCGGGCCGCTCATGGAGTTCCTCGGTTCGTTGATCATCGCCTCCATCGTGTATCTCGGCGGAAAACAAATCGGCGCGGGCACGATGACGCCCGGACAGTTCTCGGTCTTCCTGGGATGTTTTTTCATGGCGTACGGTCCGATCAAGAATCTCGCCCAGATGAACGCCACGTTGCAATTAGGGCTGGCATCGGCGGAACGTATTTTTTCCGTACTCGACGAGGTCCCTTCCGTCGTCGAGCCCAAAACGCCGAAGGCGTTCCCTCCATTGAAAGAAGGGATCGTATTTGAACACGTGTCATTCCGTTACCCCGGCCGGGAGACGTGGGCCTTACACGACGTGTCGTTAAACATAAAACCCGGCGAAGTCGTGGCGCTCGCCGGACCGTCTGGATCCGGGAAGACCACTTTCGTTCATCTGTTATTGCGCCTCTTCGATCCGACGGAAGGGCGCATCACGATCGACGGAATCGATCTGCGCGAGATGTCGTCGCATAACCTGCGCGAGCACCTCGGACTCGTGTCTCAAGAAACCATCCTCTTCAATGATACCGTGATGGGGAATGTCGCCGTGGGCCGTCCGGGAGCGTCCCGAGAACAGGTCCAAGCGGCATTACACGTCGCGGACGCGTCGGACTTCGTCGCTTCCATGAAGCTTGGTTTAGATACACCGCTGGGCGACCGCGGCACGCGCCTGTCCGGCGGCCAGCGCCAGCGCCTGGCCATCGCGCGCGCGGTGCTGAAGGATCCGAAGCTCCTCATTTTGGACGAGGCCACCTCGAACCTGGACACGGGCAGCGAGCGCGCGGTGCAGAACGCCATGGAGCGGCTGTACCCGGGCCG
>JAGWMT010000173.1 GCA_028871595.1 Elusimicrobiota bacterium | reverse complement strand
CACGTCGGGAACTATCGGACGTATATTTTCGAGGACGTCTTGGTGCGCTCCTTGAAGTTTCTCGGCTTCGAACCGAAGCGCGTCCTGAACATCACCGACGTCGGTCATTTGACCAGCCAGGGCGACGAGGGCGAGGACAAGATGGAAGTGGGCGCCGCGCGCGAGGGAAAGACGGCGTGGGACATCGCGCGGTTTTATACCGATGCCTTTCTCGCCGATTGGAAATCATTACGACTCGAGCCGCCCGACGTTCTCTGCAAGGCCACCGATCATATCCCGGAGCAGATCGCCTTGGTGGAGCGCTTGGACAAGAAGGGATTGGTTTACAAGACCTCCGACGGATTATATTTCGACACCGCGAAGCTGCCCGACTACGGTAAGCTGATGTCAAAGGAGCATCTCGAGGGCCTGAAGTCCGGCGCCCGCGTGGAAGCGAATCCCGAAAAAAAACACCTCGCCGACTTCGCCCTCTGGAAGTTCTCCCCGAAAGATTCCCATCGTCAGATGGAGTGGGACTCGCCGTGGGGGAAAGGCTTCCCGGGCTGGCACATCGAGTGCTCCGCCATGGCGATGAAGTACCTGGGCGAAACCTTCGACATCCACTGCGGCGGGGTGGATCACATCCCGGTCCACCACACGAACGAAATAGCGCAGACCGAAGGCGCCACGGGCAAACCCTTCGTGAAGGTCTGGATGCACGCCGAATTCTTGTTGATGAACAACGCGAAGATGGCCAAATCGGCGGGGGGCTTCGTCAAGCTGGCCGATCTCGCCGAGAAGGGCTTCTCGCCGTTGGACTATAAGTATCACTGCTTTGCCGCCCACTACCGGAAACAATTGGACTTTACCTGGGAATCGCTGGAGTCGTCCAAGACGGCTCGGCGTCGTTTGTCCGAGGCGGCGCGCGGCTTCGCCGCGGAAACGGCGAAACCCGGGTGCGCCGATTTTTCAATCGCGTTCAAGGAAGCTTTGTCGGACGATTTGAACGTTCCCGCCGCTCTGGCCGTCGTGTGGGACGCGATGAAGTCGGATCTCCCGGGCGGCTCGAAGAAGACGTTTCTTCAGGAAGCGGAATCCGTGCTGGCTTTGGGATTATTCGACGCCGAAGGCGTCGATGTCGTTCCTCCGGACGTGCAGGCGCTCGTCGATCAGCGCGCTCAGGCGCGCGCCTCGAAGAATTTCACTGAGTCCGACCGCCTTCGAAGGGCGATCGAAGATTTGGGGTGGCTCGTTGAAGACACGAAAGACGGGCAAAAAGCGAGGCGTAAATGAAGCCCAAATTCGGCAAGAAATCCGACGGCTACCGCGGCAACAAACCGCGTCACGCCGCCCGCCCGCCGCAGAGCGCGAACGACGAGGCCTCCGAGCGCCCGACCAACGCGGAGACGCGCTGGGTCGCCGGCTTCGAGGCCGTGGGCGCGGCGCTCGAGAACATCCCCTACGACTGCCGCGAGCTGTGGATCGAGCACGAGCACAAGAACGAGTCCATCGGCGAGCTGATCCGCAAGGCCAAGGACCTGGGCGTGGCGGTGCAGTACATGGCGCGCCCGGAACTGGACCGCGCGGTGAAGGGCGGCAAGCACCAGGGCATCGCCCTGCGCACCACGTACGACCCGTCGGCCACGTTCGGCGAGTGGATCCGGGGCCTGGACGAGGAGCGCAAGAAGGGCGTCGTCGTGGTGGCGCTGGATCAGATCCAGGATCCGCACAACCTGGGAGCCATCGCGCGCTCGGCCCTGCAATTGGGCGCGCGCTGCCTGGTGGCGCCCGAGCGGCGCTCGTCGCCGGTGACTCAGGCGGCGGTGCAGTCCTCGGCGGGCGCGGTCCTCAAAATCCCGGTGCACCGCGTGGTGAACCTGGCGCAGACCTTGGCCTTGTGCAAGGACGCGGGGTTCTGGGTGTACGGGGCCGACGCGGCGGGCAAGGACTGCTGGGACGCGCGGCTGAACACGCCGTGCGTGCTGGTGATCGGCTCGGAGGGCTACGGCCTGCGCCCGCTGGTGCGCGCCGGCTGCGACGAGCTCCTGCGCATCCCGCAGGTGGAACACGGCGTGGGCAGCTTGAACGCCTCCTGCGCGGCCACGGCCCTGCTCTACGAGATCTCCCGGCAGAAAGCCAAGCCCGTCCTTTAATATGAGCGGCGGCCACGACCACGGCGCCTCGGACCGCGGGATGAAGCCGCTCAGCGCGGCCATCGCGCTGACGGCGGTGATCTTCGTCGCGGAGCTGGCCGGGGGCTGGTGGTCGGGCAGCCTGGCCTTGATCGCCGACGCCACGCACATGGCGGTGGACCTGCTGGGGCTGGGCCTGAGCCTGTTCGCGGCCATGCTGGCGCGCCTGCCGCCGGACCCGAAGCGCACCTTCGGCTATCGGCGCGTGGAGGTGCTGGCGGCGCTGGGCAACGCGGTGGCGCTGATGGTGGCCACGGGCTTCATCCTGCGCGAGGCGTGGGCGCGCTGGGTCTTCCCCACGCCGGTCGCGGCGGGGCCCATGCTGCTCATCGCGGTGATCGGCCTGCTGGCGAACCTGGGCTCGGCGGCGATGCTCTGGAAGGAAAGCGAGGGGAACATCAATCTGCGCGGGGCGCTGATGCACGTGCTCTCCGACGCGGTGGGCTCCGTGGGGGCCATCGTCGCGGCGCTGGTGATCCTCACGACGCGCCTGTACGAGGCCGACGCGGTGGTCAGCGCCTTGATCTGCGTCGGGATCGTGGCGACGGCGTTCTGGCTGCTGCGCGACTCGATCCATATATTGCTGGAGGGCGTGCCGGCGCATCTGGACATCGAGGAGATTCGCGCCGCTTTGGTCGCGCTCGACGGGGTCTCGGAAGTTCACGATCTGCACCTGTGGTCGGTCACGCAGGGGCAGGAGGCCATGAGCGGGCATCTGGTGGTGGCCGACGGGCGCGACGCCTGCGCGGTGCTCAAGGCGGGCCAGGACCTGCTGGCCGAACGCTTCGACCTCAACCACGTGACGCTCCAGGTGGAGCCGGAAGAGAAGGCGTAATGCCGAAGGCGAAATCCGTTCTGCTCTTCTTGAACGGCGAACTCCGGGAACCGGCCGCGGCGAAGAAGTTGGCGCTACGCGCCAACGCAATTGTCTGCGCCGACGGCGGGGCGCGTCACGCGAAGGCGCTGGGGCTGATCCCGGACGTGATCGTGGGGGACATGGATTCGTTGCCGCGGCCGCTGCCGCGTTCCTGGAAGAAGACCGCGTACCTGTGCGACTTCGACGAGAACCGCTCCGACCTGGACAAGGCGCTGGACTTCGTGGACCGGGCGGGCATCTCCCGGGTCTGGATCGCGGGGGCGCTGGGCGGTGGGCTGGACCACGAGTTGGTGAACCTGGCGGCGTTGGAGGCTCGGCGCGGTGCGCTGGAGTTGGTCGTCATCGGCGGGGGGACGGCGCGGCTCTTGGGTCCGGGGCGTCACGCATTGGGGCTTCGCCGCGGTGAACGGTTCTCCCTCCTGGCCGCGCCGCGCGCCGTCGTGACGTTGACCGGAGCGCGCTACACTCTGCGGCGGGAGGCGTTGGTTCGGGGTAGTCGGGGACTGGGAAACCGGGCCGAAGGGCGGACGGTATTGACCGTTCACTCCGGCCGGGCCTGGCTTATCTAGTCGATAAAGTTGCTGTGACTGGCTGTGTCGGATTACCGTGAAAGTGCTTGGCGTCCCGCGTTGGGAGAAAGGTTGAGGCCGCAGTCTTTAAATGCTCTTGACGATGAGTTAATTTACTCAGTATACTGAGTAAATTATATGACCCTCCCCACTTTCCACCGGCCGATCCTCAAGACCGTTCTCGCCCGGCTGCGGGAGCCCCGCAAGTTCATCCAGGCCCTGCTCGGCCCGCGCCAGGTCGGCAAGACGACCCTCATTCGACAGGCCCTCGAAGACTCCGGCGCGGACTTCCATTACGCGACCGCGGACGCCCCGACGCCGCGAAATGCGGCCTGGATCGAGACGCAGTGGGACATCGCCCGGCTGAAGGCCAAGGAGAAGGGGCGTTCCGGCGCGGTGCTCGCGCTGGACGAGGCTCAAAAGGTCGAGGGCTGGTCGGAAATCGTCAAGCGGCTGTGGGATGAGGATACCGCCTCGGGAGCGCGTCTGAAGGTCGTTCTCCTGGGCTCGGCTCCGCTGTTGGTGCGCAAGGGGCTCAGCGAAAGCTTGGCCGGCCGTTTCGAGGTCGTCCGCGTGCCGCATTGGTCCTTCGCCGAAATCAAGGAAGCCTTCGGCCTGGGGCTGGAGCAGTACCTCTATTTCGGCGGCTATCCCGGAAGCGCGTCGCTCATCTCGGACGAGGAGCGCTGGCGGCACTACATCCTGGACTCCCTGGTCGAGACGACCTTGTCCAGGGACATCCTGCTCCAGACCCGCGTGGACAAGCCGGCGCTCCTGCGCCAGCTGTTCCGCCTCGGCTGCGACTATTCGGGCCAGATATTGTCCTACCAAAAGATGCTCGGGCAGCTTCATGAGGCTGGAAACACGACGACGTTGGCCCATTATCTTGAACTGTTGTCCGGCGCCGGGATGCTGACCGGGCTTCAGAAGTATTCCGGAAACCGCTTGAGACAGAGAGGGTCCAGCCCCAAGCTTCTCGCGCTCAACACGGCGCTTATGACGAGCGGCGCCGAGCATTCGTTCGCGACGGCCCGCGCGAATCCCGATTACTGGGGCCGCCTGGTGGAATCGGCGGTCGGAGCGCATTTGCTCAACGGATTAGCCGGGACGGGCATCGAGGTGCTGTATTGGCGCGAGATCAACCGCGAGGTGGACTTCGTCCTCAAGGGAAAGGGTCGCGTGACGGCTCTCGAAGTCACCAGCTCGCGCCGCAAGGACTCGCTGCCGGGCATGGCCGAATTCGCCAAGGAGTTCAAGCCGCAAAGACAGCTTCTCGTCGGCGGGCAAGGCATCCCCCTGGCGGAATTCCTGGCGACGCCCCCCGAGAAACTCGTCGCTCCTTGAACAGTCGCCGCCAATTCAGCCGCGCAAGGAATCCCTGTCTTGAGCCGCGCGAATTTATCCGCCCGCCGAGCGTATGAATGGCTGGTGCGAATACGACTCGGCCCCCGGGCCTTCGCGGCGACGGCGCTCGTTTTTCTTCCGCTTCTTTGCGGACAGACATGGGCCGACGACGGCCCCGGAACCCAGCACGAGATCAGCGATCTGATCCCGGAGCACCACGAGTCCACGGGCACGGACCGGTCGAAAAACTGGGCGGTCCTGCCCGAGGCCGGCTATTCCCCGGACCAACAGCTGAACGGGGGATTCAAATTCACGGGCCGCCGTCTGGGCGACCGCGATATCACCGTGGACGCGGAGTTCAACGCCGCGATGGGCCGCCAGCTGGGCGCCGACGCGGCGGTGCTGGCGCCGGCTTTCCTTGATCCGCGAGGAATAGGCCTGGGGGAGTACCACTACTATCTCAGTCCCGACAAGCCGTTCTTCGGCCTGGGCAACAACCACGTGCGCTCCCCGCTGTCCGTTCACGCCATCCAGCGCCAGCGCGCCCTGTTCACCTACGGCTGGCACCTGACCGACGACCTGGTCGTCGCCGTCACGGCCGGAACGCGCCAGACCCGGATCGCGCGGAGTTCCGAAAGCGACGATCCATACCCCGCCACGGCGGACGCCTTCCCGCGGCTGACGGGCATCTCGGGCGGGCGGACCAACCCCGTGATCGCCTCGTTCGTGTACAACGACCGCACCAGCGTCACCCGGCCCACCCAGGGCTGGAGCGCCATCGGTTCCGTGGAGCACGTCAACATCAATCTGGCCAACGATTTCCGCTTCACGCGCTACAGCTTGGACGCCAGCTACCTTCATCCGGTGGAGAGCCGCCGGAGGATCTTCGGCGTCCACCTGGGCGGCGAGTACGTGGAGGGCGACGCCCGTCAGATTCCATTCTTCGAACTCGCTTCTTTGGGCGGCTCCGGCGACATGCGCGGCTTTTTCCCTGACCGCTTCCAGGGAACGGGACGCGTCGTCGCGAACGCCGAATACCGCGAGAAGCTGGGCGGCTTCAACTTCATGAACCTATGGGACGTCCAGGTGGACGGCGTCCTGTTCGGCGACGCCGGCCAGGTGTACATCAGCGGCAACGACCTATCCCGCGAGTTCCACGTCCGGAGCGTCCGCCTTCCCGGCGTGTTCGGCGGGTTCCGGTACAGTTACGGCCCCGGCTTGCGCATCGCCATCGGCGAAGCCATCCTGGCCCGCCTCGACGTGGGCTTCAGCAACGAGCAGACCGGCTTGGTCTATCTCGTGTTCGGCCATACGTTCTAAAGGAGCGGTTGACGCCGCGCCGTTCGCGGTGTAAACTGCGGCCGTGACCCGCCGCCAGGCCGCCCTCCTCGCCCTTCTGCTCTTCGCCGCGGCGGACGCCTTCGCCCGCGCCGGCGGCGGCGGCGGCTACAGCGGCGGCGGTTCCTACGGCGGGGGCGGCTCCTACGGCGGAGGATCGTCGGGCGGCGGCGGGGACTTCATCGGCCTGTACCTGTACTTCGTCCTCCTGCATCCCCTATTCGGCGTGCCCCTCACCCTCTTCCTGGTCTGGGCGCTGTACACCGTCAACAACACCCGCATCGACCGGCGCGAGACCGCCATCGACTCGACCATCACCGAGGGCATGGACGTGGAGCTGGACAACCGCCGGCGCGAGGCCCTGGCTTTGATCGCAGCGCGGGACCCGAAGTTCGACGAGCCGGCGTTTCTGGGCCGCGCCGCGGCCGCCTTCACGGCCATTCAGGAGGCGTGGAGCACCCAGGACATGTCGAAGGCGCGCGCGTTCATCTCCGACGGCGTGCACGAGCGCTTCAGCCGCCAGATCGCGGATTATAAGGACCGGGGCATCCGCAACCGGATGAGCGACGTGCAAGTCCTGGAG
>JAGWMT010000172.1 GCA_028871595.1 Elusimicrobiota bacterium | reverse complement strand
CTCGTTCGAAAAGCCCGGCATCTACCGAATCAAAGCCGCATATGACGACCGCCCCCTCGATCAGCCGACGGAGGCGCATATCCAGATGATGATCCGAGAAGGCTATTCACGAGAGCATCAAATGAAGCGCGCCGCGGAACGCGCCAAAAATTCTCTAGGATTCAGCGAATCCAACGAGGTCATTCTCGAAGTCGTGCCATGAGAATCTTTTTTTGGACTCTGCTCTTGTTGCCGGCGTACGTTTCAGCCGCTCCGTGTTCGTCCGCGGCTTCCGGCCCATGCACTCCCGGGGACGCGCAAAAAAAGGTCATCATGGCCGCCGTTAGGGCCAATGCCGGTCAGTTAAGCCGGTTTTCCGACGACAGCGGGAATTGGTAATGTCTCGTCCTCGCCGAGAGGAGGGACCACCATGGGTCTCGCAACGGCGTTCGCCTGCCTCAATGACGGCGTGCTTCCGGAGACGTTCGAAGGACTGAAGTCCCGGCTCAACATCGGGTGGGTGGAATCGGCGGAGAAGGATCGGTGGCGGGGCTTGCTTGTCTTCGGGGCGGACGGGACGACGTTGCGGGTTCCGGACAGCGCAGAAAACCGTGAGGCATTCGGGCTGCCCGGATCGGGCCTGCGCGGCACGGCAGGCTACCCGCAGATTCGAGCGATGGGAGTGATGGCCCTGCGCAGCCATCTGCTCGTCGACTTTGACTTCGCGGACTGGCGGACAGGAGAGGCCACGCTGGCAGCCCCCATGTTGCGGCGCGTTGCACCGCGCTCGCTGACGATCATGGACCGTGGCTTCATCAACTACCCCTTGCTGCACGAGCTTGCCACGGGCGCTGAGGACAGGCACTGGCTGATTCGGGCGCGGGCGGGCTTGAAGTGGCGAGTGATTGAACGGCTGGGACGAGGAGACGATCTGGTCGAGATCGAAGTCAGGCCGGCGACTCGCCGCGAGCACCCCGAGCTTCCGCAGACCTTCCGAGCCCGCGCGGTGCGTTACCGGCGCAAGGGCTTCAAGCCGCAGATCCTGCTGACGTCGCTGCTCGACGGCGAGAAGTATCCGGCGGGAGAGATCGCGGAGCTTTACCATGAGCGCTGGGAGTTGGAGATCGGCTACGACGAGCTCAAGACGCACGCGCTGGAGCGCGAGGAGGCCATCCGATCAAAATCGCCGGAGCGCGTGGCGCAGGAAGTGTGGGGCTTGGCCGTAGCCTACAACCTCGTGCGCCATGAGATGGCGGCGGTGGCCGAGAAATGTCGGGTGGCGCCGCGGCGGATCAGTTTTCGAGGAGCGCTGCGGCTGATCCGAGACTTGTACTTCTGGGCGGAGGTCGCCAGTCCCGGCAAGCTGCCGAAGATGATCCGCGATATGCGCATCGAGATGGAGGACCTGATCCTTCCACCCAGACGGTCCCAACGACGTTATCCACGCCACGTCAAGATCAAGATGAGCAATTACGCGCGCAACGTCGGGCACCCGGGGCTTAACTGACCGGCATTGGGCCTAACCCCCGTCATCGCCCGGTCGCGGACCACCGCGGATTTTGAAACGGCATAAAAATTGCTCCTCGACTGGTGTCGGTCATACCACGAATCCTGGAGCTTTAAAATGAAACTGATGCCTTCACTGCCCCTTCTCGCGCCTCTCGTGTTCTGTCTTCCCGCCTTCTCGCAGACCGCCGCCGTTTCCGGAACGCCGAGACAAATCGCCGCGCAGAACGCGCTGATGCCTTGCGGCAGGCTCCCCCGCGCCTGGGTCGAGAATCACCCTCAGTTCGCTTTTCCGAACGCGAGCGACGACGCGGAAGACTGCGGTCGCGGCACCCCGAACCCGCGGCCTTCGCCTGTCCCCGCGCCCTGCCTCGAAGGCGGGGACTGCGGCCCCGTCGTCCCCCCTTTCGATCCGTGCCGATGGGACGATTGCCGAGGCGATCGGCGGCGCGACGGTTTCCCCGAAGCCGCGCTTCTTAACGGCCTTGGGAAATCGGACCCCGCCGAGATCAGCCAAGCCTTAGGCACGGAATTCGACGGATCGGCGCTCCATCAGAAGGAGGACGCCGTGCCCGTCATGGGTTACGGCCGCGCCGCCTCGTACGCCGCGGCGGCCACCGCGACCGACTCGTCGTTCGGCCGTCTCACCCAGGCGCCCGCGGCGTCCTTGTCCGTCCATCGGCATGCCGCGTTCGTCCCCTGGACGAAACCCCGCGTGGTCCTGATGGAATACAACGATGGAGATGCGAACCCACGTGAGCACACCGGCGAGATCACCGGGGCGCTCGGCGGCGCGATCGCCGGAGGAGTCGCGGGACCGGCGGGCGCGGTGGCCGGAGCGGTGGCGGGTGCCGTCGGGGGCTTCGTCCATGACATCGAACGGAAGCAAGACCAGGACGAAGCGAGCTATCGGCGCGGTAACGACGACACCCGGCGCGATCACGACGCGCGCCGGTCGCGGGACGACGACTAGAGGCCGCTCGTGATGACGATCACAACGACAACGGGAGAAATGGCTATGCCTTGGAAAATCGCCGGATTCATCGTCGGTCTGTTGACGGGAACTATCGTCATCCTGAGCATCCGGATGCCGCTGTATCTCAACGTCCCGGTCATGGTGGGGCTGACGCTCGCCGCGGGAAGCGTGTTCGCGGCGTTGGGGGAGCGCCGCAAGAGGTGAAATGGCCGCCAAACGATAGCCCGGCGGGCCGCCCTTCGGAGCGGCGGTCCGCCGGGCCCCGTTCCGCCTTTGCTAAAGTGACGTCATGGGAGGCGGACATTGACCACAGACCGTTGGGATCCTCGCCGTTGCAATGACGAGAAGCCCGGCGCGGGGCTGATCGGCGCCGCCGATTGGTTCGGCGCGGGGCGTCCCGCGCCCTTTCCCTCCGACGAAGCGCTCCGCGCACGCCTCGCGTCCCGGCTTGAATCCCACCCCAAGATTCAACTTCTGATCAGCCACAAGGGCGGCATGGGCGACACGGTGATGTGCACGACAGTCGCTCACGAGCTTCGGCGCCGCGGCATGAAGGACATCTGGCTTGAGACGCGCTGGGTCGAGGATTTCGCGGGTCAGTCCGTGTTCGACGGGGTCCTGCCGGAATCCTACGAGACGGAGTGGCTCGCGGTGACGCTGGGCGGCCGCATCGTGTATCCGGCGTACGCGCGCGCGTTGCCCGCGGAGGACCGTGAAATTGGGCCGGCTGGCCATATCCTCGGGGAAATGTGCCGCCAAGCGGGGATCGTGGGGCGGATCACCCTGCGCCCCTATTTCGAAGCTCCGGGCGACGGCCTACGGGACCTTCCCGAGGACTTCATCGCCATCAGCGGCGCTGGGGGACACGCCGTTTTGACCAAGAACTGGTTTCAAGAGCGCTATCACGCGCTTTCCGCGATGTTGCGGAAGGATCTCCGCCTCGTGCAGCTCGGGTCTCCGTCGGAGCCGCCGATCGACGGAGCCGACGATTGGCGCGGCCGGACCACCCTGCGGCAGGCGGCTGATGTCCTCAAGCGGGCCCGTTGCTACGTCGGCGAGGTCGGCGGGCTGATGCATTTGGCCCGGGCCGTCGATTGTCCCGCGGTGGTAATCTACGGCGGGCGCGAAGCGCCGAGGCAGTCGGGCTACGTGGCGAACGTCAACTTGGCCGGAAATGTGCCTTGCTCGCCGTGCTGGATCATCAAGAACTGCCCGCACGAGATGGGCTGCATGGACTTGATCCGGCCGGCCGACGTCGCGGCGGCGGTGAGGCGACTGTTGGATTCATGTCCCGGACGGCCGCTTCACGCCGATTCGATCACTCTGGAATAGAAGCGGCGGGTTCAGGCCCAGGGTGGATCTTTACCCACGATTTCGCAGATGTGGGCCGCCGGCTCGAATCGGGAAGGTTCGTGGCCGGTCGCGATCCGGATGTTCGTGTACCCCCGGCCGTAAAGCTCTTCGGCGACGTCCTCGCCCTTGATCCCCCCGCCGAGGCTCGAATCCACGTAGAGCGCCGCGCTTTTCGGCAGGTCGATCGCGCCCGTTTCAAGATCGACGAAGAAGGTCGCGGCGTCCGCGTACGCGTGGAACTTCTTCCCCGCTCTTTTCGCCGCCGAATTCCAGATCGTCCGCGTGAGCTCGTCATCGTCAATCAAGACCGCGTCGAGCGCCGCATCACGAGCCTCCGACGCCCCGCGGACGTGGATCGGAACGAATCCGGCGAGGCCTTCGGGGATCATCCGCGCGCCAACCCTCAGGCACTCGTCGAGAATCACCTTCTCCTCGAAGCGGCTCGTCACCAAGATCGCCCGCTCGCCCAGCCGCAGTTCCTCGATCAACGAGAGGCCGTTATCCTTTTGGTCCAGAAGCTCGTAGTCCATCAAATAAACGGCGCGCGTCGCCCGGCTCGCGTCGCGACCGACCCAATCGCGCAGGTCCTCGGGCGTCGAAAAGTGCCAGATCTCGAAAAGGAGTCCTTCCGAGCGCAAGGAGTCGAAGCGCCCCTGCCAGACCTGATGTATGCTGGTATCATCATCGAGGACCACGATGGCGTCGCGCGGATCGAGTTCCAGGACCGACACGAACCACTTCGGCGGCCGCACCAAAGGCAGCGCCAGGACCACCGTCGTGCCGCGTCCGAGCTCGGAGCGCAACTCCAGTGAGCCGCCCCACGATTCCATCGTCGTCCTCGCGTGGTAAAGTCCCAATCCCGAGCCGTCGGCTTTTCCGTAAGTCTCGTCGCGGCGGCCCAGCGAGGCGAGGATCTCGGGCGGGATTCCCTTTCCGGTGTCCCGGATCTCAACCCGGAGGCGTTCGGGCTCCGCGACCAGCCTGACCCACACGGCTCCCTTCTCCCCCAGAGCTTCGACCGCGTTGTTCACGAGGTTCGAGAGCATCCTTTTAAATTCCGTCGACTGGACCTTCGCGAACAGGCCGTAGGACTCGGAGTCGATCTGACTATAGATGGAGATCCCGATTTTGGCGCGGAACTGCATCCTTTTCTCGGTGATCAGAGGGTCAACGATGCTTGAAAGAAGCTGAACGTCGACCGGGTCGTCCGCCGGAACGAGGGCCGGCGCCGGGCCGGCGTTCGGACCGCGATGCTTCCGGTTCTTCTCCAGCAGATCGTTCGCGATGTCCTTGATCCGATTCGCGGCGCTTCGTATAAGAATGCGGTCATCCTCGGGAATCTGCGTGACCTTACCCACGAGGGAATCGAGCGCTGCCAGGGGGCTGCGGATATCGTGCGCCACCTGCCGCGCCAGTTCGACGAGCGCCTTCTCTCTTTCCGCCGACGCGAGTTCAGTCTGGCTGACGTTGAGACGTTCCAGCATATCGTCGAACTTCTCGGCGAGCACGCCCACCTCGTCTCGACCGCTCATCCCGAGGCGCAAGTTCCAATCCCCTGAACGCGCGATCTCCTTGACGCGCTCGCCCATCCGCACCAGACGTTCGACGAGGTGCCCGGAAATGAAGTAAGCCATGACGGCGCTCAGGAACAGCGTGATCCCTCCGATGAGAAAGAACCACCATCGGATGCTCGCGATCTTCGCGTCGAGACTGGCCCGGGACACTTCGGTCCGCAGGATGTAGTAGTACTTGCCGTCGGGGAGAGTCAGGCCCTTGGTTCTGCACTCACAGCAATCCTCCATCGTCGTGGCGACCTTGCTATAGAAGACGAAACCCGACTTGACGGATTCGGGAGAATCGAAATGAACAGCCGCCGCGTCGAGCCGATCCGACGTCGGCGCCTTCCTCCCGTTCGAATGCACGTAGCCGAGAACGTTCCCGTTCGGCGTGAAGAGCCCGATCGAAACGATATTCTTGTCCGGCTTCATCGCGTTGCTCAGGGTGTCCCCAACGAAGTCCATCGCGACGCTCACCTCGAGAACCCGGGTTCGGTCGTGATTCGGGATCATCAAGAACTTGAACGGCCACGAAAGGTCCGGCGCGCGAAGGATCGGGGTCCTTTCGACCAGCGTGCGGCCGGTGATCAGACCGCGATAGCCTTCGCAGTAATTGAAGAGCGGCTTCTCCTTCTCGATCGGCCAGGTGAAGGTGGAGCGGATGTAGCGCCCCTCGGCGTCGGTGATGTAGAGGTTGAACATGTGCAACTCGTCCCGGAGCTTCTTCAGCTCGGCCGTCGACGGGAGGCCGTTCACCCTCTCTTTTTCACGGAGAACGTAGGCGGCGTTCTTCATGAGCAGCTCGGTCACCACGTCGATCTGATTGAGCGTGTCGCCGATCTGCTGGGAATAGTTCCGGTACTGCCGGACGTAGTCCGCTTCCGCCTGCGCGCTGAAGCGCCTTAAAATCTCGATCTCGGAAATCGACAATCCCGCGATGGAAACGATGAGGATCGCGGCAAATACCTTGTAGGAAAACTTCATGATTCAGGAAACTAGCAAAAAATGGGTCTCGGGCCGAGCCGGATTGACCCATAAAACGGGAGGGCGCGCCTTCCTTTCCGTTTCAGCCGCCGGGCCCCCCGGCGTCTAGGCCCTTCGCCCCTCGCGGAAGATCTCCACCGGACTTACAATACCTTCACCGCCGCCAAGGCGGCTCTGTAGCCCGAAGAATCGGCTTCGGGGTATCCACGATCCGACCTCAATCGGATGAGTCCAGAGACTTGCGGCGCGAACGCGCCGGGGTCTGTTATTTTTTGTACGGTCGAACAACCAATGAAACAAACTCGCCGCTTATACGGACCGGTCATCGCAGGATTCGGCATTCTTCTGTTCTCCTCTTGTCGAAAAAAGGAACAACCCCAGCCAACGCCGAATCTGTCGATTCCAACCCAAACCCTCCAAACGCCGAACGAACGCGACCTAAAACCCGACGCCGAAGTCGTCGCTTCCCGCGGTCCCGTCCAACTCACGTTTCGCTTGTACAAGACCAAGGTCCGCTATGGCGACTCCCT
>JAGWMT010000171.1 GCA_028871595.1 Elusimicrobiota bacterium | reverse complement strand
TAGGGGTCCACCGGCGCCTCGACGTTGAGCTCGGCGGCCCGGAACAGGAAGCCGGCCTTGTCGTTGGAGTCGCGGAACACGGTGTCCAGGGCCATGCCGATGGCCGGATTGAACGAGTTGAGCGCCGCCTTGGCCGGCGCGCCCTCCAGCTTTTCGACCCTCTGCTGGAGATCCTTGATCACGGATTGCGTGTCCTGCGGAGCGGCGGCGGCGTCCTGCGCGCCCGCCGACGGGGCGAGAGCGGCGAGCATGAAGATGAACGGAAAGAATGAGCGTCGGAACATAGTCCCTCCTGACGGATGCCATGCGAAAGAGCCCGCGCGGGCCCGGACGACTTGCGGCGGGTTCAGGCGGACGCGGAGGGCGGGCCCCGGGAGGGGACGGCGAAGGTCCGCGCCGGAAGGGCGCGAAGCGCGGGGAGAGGCGGCACTTCTATGGCGACGAGGGCCGCGGCGGCGACGCATGGAGCGGCCGCGACGACGACCCCGGCCTGCTGGACCTGGCAAACGGCGCAATCGCCGTGGACCTCGCCCACGTGGGCGAAAACGTGAAGAGTCGCGGTGGACAGGAAGAGGAACGCGACGACCGCCGCCACGAAACGCTTCACGGGACGAGTATAACACGACCGCGCCAGGCCGATCAACCGGAATCTCGCCCGCCCGGGGTCAAGGCGGGCCGGAGGCGAGCGCCGCCGCGAGTTCCTCCATGGAAAACGGCTTCGACAGAATCCGGTGGAATCCCGCCGCGCGAGCCGCATCGGCCGACCGCGGATCGCCGGTCATCAAAAGAAACGCCAGGCCGGGGCGATCGCGCTTCAGTATTTTCCCGGCGAGGATTCCGTCGCATCCGGGCATATCGATGTCCGAAAGCACCAGGTCCGGCCCGCCCGATCCGGCAAGACGCAGCAACTCGCGGCCGTCACGGACGCCCTCCGCCTGATGCCCGAGCGCGCCGAGCATCCGCCCCAGCATGGTCCGAAGCTGGGGATCGTCCTCGGCGAACAGAACGCGCATGCTAAAATATAGCAGGTTTATAAAACCTGTCAACAGGGTTTTAATAGTCTGTCCACGGCGCCCGCAGTGTCCTTCAATAGGCGCCATGCAGAAAATCTACAGGGAGATCGGCGCCCGCGTGCGCAGCCTGCGCAAAGCCCTGAAGCTGACCCAGGCTGAGGTGGCGGAGAGGATCGGGATCGACCCGTCGTTCTACGGCCAGATCGAGCGCGGGGCGAACGTCCCCAGCCTGCGCACCCTGTTCGCCATCGCCGCCGCCCTGAAGGTGGAGCCCTCCGATCTGCTGCCCAAGTCGGGGGAAGCGGCCGGCGCGGACCCGCTGATGACCAAATCGCTGGGCGCGCTGCTGGCGCGCCTCGAGCCGAAGAAAAGACGGGTGCTCCTGAGCGTCGTGCGCGACCTCGCCGACGAATTCAGGAGCTGACTTCCTAGGAGCCGGCCCCGCCTCCCCCCGCGCCGCGGAACGCGAACAGCTCGCTTAGCAGCGCCGTGTTCTGCGGGATCAAGGAGATCTCGGCCTTGCTTTCCAAGGTCTTCTGGGTCTCCAGAACCTCGAAGAGCGCTTCCAGTATGTCCGGCGCCGAGGAGATCTCCTTCAGCGCCTGGCCGACGATCTTGGGGCGCAGCGCGGCGGCCTCGGCGAAGGCCACGGCGGCGGTGCGCTGGGCCGTGCTGGTGATGATGTTCACCTGGTTGTCGCCGTCCTGCTTGATGGCGGCCGTCACCTGGCGCAGGCGGTTGACCACCTTCTCCTCGATCTGATGGATCATCCCGGGATCGCGGAAATGGACCTTGCGGATGTAGACGGAGCCCAGGCGGTAGCCCCACTCGTGGCTCTTCGGCGAAACCTCCTCGCGCACGGTCTGGCTCATCTGGTGACGGTTGCCCAGCATGTCCCCCAGCTTCATGTTCGACAGCGAGCGCACGGTCGCGTTGCTGACGTTGGCCGCCAGCGAGCCGCGCGGGTCGGCGTTCTTGAAGATGTAGGCGACGGGGTCCGAGATGTACATCTCGTACCAGATGCCGATGCCCATCGGCGCCCCCTCCTCCGAGTTCACCGGCTCGCTGCGGCGGTAGACCTGGTCCATGCGCATGTCCAGGGTGTAGCAGGTGCCGATCCAGTTCACGATGGGCGCGGCCGGCCCCATCCGGAACCAGAGGAAGTGGATGCCCGGCTCCTTGATGGTGTCCAGGACGTTGCCGAACAGCACGTACACCTGGGCGGTGCCCTCGTTGACGATCGTGTAGAAGCCGAACAGCCGCAGGACGCCGAACAGGATGGGCACGCCGATGAAGCAGCCCAGGAAGGTGGCCATCGCCGCGACGAAGAAGGGTCCCATGATGTCCATGTCAGCGGCCTCCCCAGGACTTCGTCTCCAGCACGAACTGCTTGGCCGTCGCGTACAGCCCCAGGCGCACGTTGCGCAGGTAGGCGATCAGCGCCTGCTCGCCGCCGATGGCCTTCAGATCGGTCAGCTGCTTGGCCATGGCCGTCAGCGGTTCGACCTCGGCCTGCGCCTTCAAGGTCTCGATCTCGACGGCGCGCTTGGACTGCACGATCTTCTGGTCGGCCGACGCCTGCGAAAGGCTGATCGCCGAGGAAACCTCGTTGTGCGCCGTGTTGATGGCCGCCAGCGCCGACTCCACGTCCTGCGGCGGGTCGATGCCCGTGATCAAGGACGCGTCCAGGACGATCCCGTAGCGGGCCGTGGACGACTTGCAGTCCCGGTCCATGTCGTCGTTCAAGGAGCGCACGTTCTTGCGGATGTCGTTGATCGAGATGCCGCTGACGTCGCTGAGGCCGGTGGCCTGGGTGTTGGCGGCCAGGGCGGCGGAAGCCGCCGTCTTCGGGGCCTCGAACGTGGCGATCTTCTCGCGCAGCACGGAGACGAAGTAGCCCATCACGTGCACGATGGGCGCCTTGATGCCGAACAGATAGGCGTAAAGGTTGCGCTCGGAGATGCGGTAGCGGATCTGACCGGACAGGCCCGTGTTCAACTGGTCCATGGTCACGGCTTCCAGCAAGGTTCCGCCCTGGTTGGCCTCCGGCGTCTCCGGGTCCCAGGCGATGTTCACGCTCTGCGTGGCCACCGAGACCTTGTACACCCGCTCCCACGGCCACTTGAAGTACGGTCCTCCGGGCGGGATCACGCGCAGCTGCGGGTAATTGTAGCGCTCCCGTTCGTCGCCGACGAGGGTGGCGGCCATCTCCGGGTCGTCGAGCGTGGATTTTCCCTCGATGCGGTCCGCGCGCCCGAAGCTGGTCTTCACCGCGCGCTCGTTCTGGTCCACCGTGTAGAGCCCGGCCACCAGGTAATTCAGCAGGAACCACGCCACGAAGCCGCAGAACACCCCGAACAGGACACCCATGTTAGCCCCTCGAAATCCGTCTTGAGCGCGACGCCGGAGTTTAGCCCCGGGGCCGCGCGGCGTCAAGGGCGATGATTGAACGGGAACCGGCAAAATTGTCTTTGAATATTCGCCCGTTTTTACATCGCGCGCGCGATGCGAATAAGTGTTGATTTTTCACGATTAATTATTACAAAACGAAGCGATTGCGCCGAATATCCACGGAACAAAATACCCCATTCATTCGTACTTGAAGCAGGGCCCGCGCCCGAGGAGCGCCATGTCAAAGGATATAACCGCACTGTCGGACGCCGAACTTTCGGAGTCGCTCCGGTCTCTGACGCGCGACGAACGCGGCCGGCTGGTTCTCGTTCTGAGGCATCTCGCGGAAATGGATCGCCGGCGCTCCGCGCTCAACGCCGGATTTCCGTCGCTCTTCGATTACTGCGTGCGCACTTTGCGCTACGCGCAGGGAGAAGCCGCGCGGCGAATCCACGCGGCCCGGGCGGCCGCGAAATTCCAGATCTGACGCGGGAGAACCATCGGCGGCTGATCCGATCCGCGGCAGGACGATCCACCCGCGAGGGGGCCGGTGCGCGTTTCTCTCCGCGGAAGGCCGCCGCCGCGGAACGCGCTCCCGCTTGGAATTCGACCACGTCACGCCGCGGGCGTCGGGAGGACCCTCCGATGATCCCGCCAACCTGCGCCTGCTGTGCCGGGCTCACAACGACCTGGAGGCGCGGCGGATCTTCGGCGACGCCGCCATGGACGCGGCGGCCGCCCATCGACGCTCCTCTTGATGTAAACTGTTCTTCACTCGCGGAGGAACGGAAACGATGGCCATCGAAGAGCTGACGCCGGAACAAGTCCTCTCCATGACGGCGGCGGAGAAGGACCGCTGGTGGCTCAAAAACGTCTACAAGGGCGACATGCCCCAGCTCAACTTCCGCTCCGCCGTCACCGGGATGCTGCTGGGCGGAATCCTGTGCCTGACGAACCTCTACGTCGGCATCCGCACCGGCTGGACTTTGGGCGTGGGCATCACGTCGGTGATCCTCTCTTTCGCGATGTTCAAGGTCCTCTCCAAGCTGAAGCTGGGCACCGAGATGACCGTTCTGGAGAACAACGCGATGCAGTCCATCGCCACCAGCGCCGGCTACATGACCGCGCCGCTGGTGTCCTCCATGGCCGCCTACATGGCCGTCACCGGCAAGATGATCCCCTGGCAGCACACCATGATCTGGCTGATCGTGCTGGGCATCATGGGCGTCCTGTTCGCCTTCCCCCTCAAGAAGCGCTTCATCAACGACGAGCAGCTTCCTTTCCCCGAAGGCTACGCCGCCGGCATCGTGATGGACAATCTTCACACCGGCACCGGAGAAGAAGGCGTGTTCAAGGCCAAGCTCCTGGGCGCCGGCGCGGCGGTCGCCGCCTCCGTGGAGATCATGGGCGACGACAAAGTCATGAACTCCCTGCACCTGGGCTGGCTGGGCCTGCCCGCGCACTGGGACGATTTTATTTACAAGTGGTTCACGCCGTCCTTGATGGGCACCCCCCTCAAGGACCTGACCATCCAGTTCGACTCCTCTTTGGTCATGGTGGCGGCGGGCGGGCTGATGGGAATGAAGACCGCGATCTCGCTGATGGCGGGCGCCATCTTGAACTACATGATCCTGGCGCCCTACCTGATCAAGCTGGGCGTGATCCAGGGGACGGGCTTCAAGAACATCACCATGTGGGCGCTGTGGGGCGGCGTCGCCGTGATGACGACCTCGTCCATCTACTCCTTCCTCTCCAAGCCCCAGGTCATTCTCCAGTCGTTCCGCGGCATGTTCAAGAAGAAGGCCGCCGGCGAGGAGGACGTCCTCAAGGACATCGAGCTGCCGATGTGGGTGTTCGCCGCCGGCATCCCGATCGTGGGCGTCCTCACCGTCTGGGCCGGCCACGTCTTCTTCGACATCAGCTGGTGGCTGGGCCTGATCGCGATCCCGCTGGTCTTCGTCTTCACCTTGATCGCCGTGAATTCCACGGGCTTGACCTCGATCACGCCCACGGGCGCGCTCGGCAAGCTGACCCAGCTGTCGTTCAGCGTGCTGGCGCCCAACAACATCACCACCAACATCATGACCGCCGGCATCACCGGCGAGGTGGCCTCCAGCGCCGCGAACCTTCTGATGGACATCAAACCCGGCTACATGCTGGGCGGCAAGCCGCGCCACCAGGCCCTCGGCCACGTCCTGGGCATCTTCGCCGGGGCGCTGTTCTCCGTGCCGGTGTTCTATCTCATGATCCACGGCGACCTGTCATTGCTGATGTCCGACAAGCTGCCCATGCCGGCCGCGGAGATCTGGATGGCCGTCGCCAAGGTCCTGACGCAAGGCCTGAGCTTCCTGCACCCGACCGCGCGTCTGGCGATCCTGGTCGGCGCCGTCCTGGGGCTGGTCATCGAGTTCGCCAACCAGCGCACCCAGGGCCGGTTCCCCATCTCCGGCGTGGGCCTGGGCCTGGCCTTCGTCCTGAAGTTCAGCGACTCGCTGTCCATGGCGCTGGGCGCCGTCTTGTTCTGGCTGGCGGGAAAGTACTTCACCGACAAGAAGAGCTTCGGCTGGCGCGCGTTCGTGGACAACCAGGAAACCGTCTGCGCCGGGGCCATCGCCGGCGGCTCGATCATCGGCCTGGTGCTCATCCTTTTGGAGACCGTCGTCCTGAAATAAATGTCCACCAGCCTCGCGGCCCTCTTGATCTTCGTCGCGGCGGGCACCGCCGCCGCGCACGATTATCCGATCAAGCCGGTCGAGGCCGTCCTGCGCGTCGAGCCGGACCGCGTGGTGGCCGACGTGGACAGCGACTCGATCTATTGGATCGAGGAGGTCGTCGGGCTTCATCCGATGCCTCCCCGCGCCTGGCCGGCCGACGCCTTGGCCAAGACCGAGGCGTACGTCAACGCGCATCTGCGCTTGACGGCCGACGGCAAGCCTCTGGCCGGCACGCTGATCGCCGCGTCCTACGTGCAAAGGCCCTGGGAGGTCAACGAGCAGGGCCGTTTCCACCTGCGCATGGCCTACCCCCCCGTCGCCTCCGGCGCGGTCCTGGCCGGCCGCATGGATTTCTTCGAGGAGTTCCGCCGGGAGCGCCTCGAACGCAAGGAGCCCATCCTGCCGATCCAGGACTTCCGCGGGCGCTTGGAAGTCCGGGGCCGCGTTTCGCACGATTTCGACCTCGTCCCCGGCGCGTATGACTTCTCCTTCCCCGCCGACGACGCCCGGGCCGGAGCCGCGGGGCGCTTCCTGGAAAGCGCGCGCGCGGGCGCCGTCGCGGCGTTGAATTCGGTCGAGGGCTGGGCGGCGCTCGCCGCCCTGGCCCTGTCGCTGGCTCCGGGAGGCCCCACGCGCAAGCGCGCCGCCGGCCTCCTGGCCGCGGCGGCGGTCGCGGCCGCGCCTTGGCCCGGCGCCGCTCCCGTCGGGCTTGAATGGGCCGCCGGCGCCGTCGCCGCCGCGGCCGCCGGACGCTGGCTGGGGGCGTCCTCCGCGCCGTGGCTGGAAGCC
>JAGWMT010000170.1 GCA_028871595.1 Elusimicrobiota bacterium | reverse complement strand
CAGGGCTGCTACGTCTGCAAGCAGCCCTTCACGCGCCTGCACCACTTCTACGACAACATGTGCCCGGACTGCGCCGAGTTCAACTACGCCAAGCGCTTCCAGACCGCGGACATGAACGGCCGCACCGCCTACATCACCGGCGCCCGCCTCAAGATCGGCTACCAGGCGGCGCTCAAGCTCCTGCGCGCCGGCGCCCGGACCATCGTCTCCACCCGCTTTCCGCACGACGCCGCCGCCCGCTTCGCCGCGGAGCACGATTTCAGGGATTGGGGGGACCGGGTCCGCGTGCACGGCCTGGACCTGCGCCATTCGCCCAGCGTCGAGATCTTCGCGCGCTTTTTGTGCGCGACCGAGACCCGCCTGGACGCCCTGATCAACAACGCCGCTCAGACCGTGCGCCGCCCCGTGGGCTTCTATGAGCACATTCTCGTCCGAGAAAGCCTGGGCTGGAACGACTTGAACGCCGTGGAGAAGAAGCTCCTGGCCGGGCATTACGAGGTCCGGTCCGCCATCGCCCGCGACACGCCGGCCCCGGATGCCGACCAGCGCGCCCTGACCTCCTGGGACGGCTCCGCCGTGGGCGTCGGCATCCGAGAGTCGGCGCGCCTCTCCCAGGTCCGCATGACCTACGACGACAAGATTTCCGGGCGCGACGTGTTCCCCGCGGGGAAATTGGACGCGGACCTCCAACAGGTGGACCTGCGCTCCATGAACACCTGGCGCATGACCTTGGCGGACGTGCCGACGGCCGAGCTTCTGGAAGTCAACCTGATCAACGCCGTCGCGCCCTTCATCCTGGCCTCCAAGCTCAAGCCCCTGATGCTGCGCGCCGGGACCGGTCAGGTCCACGTGGTCAACGTGACCGCCATGGAAGGCATCTTCTCGCGCGGAACCAAGACCGACAAGCATCCGCACACGAACATGGCCAAGGCCGCGCTGAACATGATGACCTTGACCAGCGCCCCCGACTACGCCAAGGACGGACTCTGGATGAACGCCGTGGACACCGGCTGGGTCACCGACGAGGACCCCATCGCCCTATCCCTGCGCAAGCAGGCCGTGCATGACTTCCAGCCTCCGCTGGACGTGGTGGACGGCGCCGCCCGCATCCTGGATCCCCTGTTCGTCGGTTTGAACTCCGGGACGCACGCGTCCGGGAAGTTCTTCAAGGACTACAAACCCGCGGCATGGTGAGCCGGCGCCTCGCCGCCGCGTGCGCCCTGGCCGCCCTTCTCACGGCGCCGGTCCGCGCCCAGGAAGCCGGGGACGCCGTCTTCCGCTTCTTCCAGGAGGAGGCCGGAGCCACCACGGCCCTCCGCCATCCGGCGGCCACCGACAAATCCCCGCTGGCCGTGGACGTGATCACCGCCTCCGAGATCAAGGCCTCGGGCGCCGTCAACCTGTGGGATCTCCTGCGCTTCCGCGTCGGCATGGACGTCATCGAGGGGCGCGCGTCCGCGGGCGCCGACCGCGCCGTCGTTTCCGTCCGCGGCATGCCCCGCGACAGCGTCGCCGAGCTGCAGGTTCTCATCGACGGCCGCAGCGTGTACAGCCCCGTCAGCAACGGCGTCTTTTGGGAGCACCTCCCCGTGCAGCTCCAGGACGTCGAACGCATCGAGATCGTGCGCGGCCCGAACGCCGCCCTGTACGGCGCGAACGCCGGCCTGGGCGTCATCAACATCATCACCCGGCGGCCGTCGAAGCGGTTCGAGGCCTCGGCGACGGCCCTGGGGGGGACGCAGGACCTGCGCCTGGGCATGGCCTCGGTGGAGACCGCGAAGGAAAATTGGGGCGCGCGTCTCAGCGCCTCCGACCGCGGCCAGGGAGGATTCCCCAAGGCCGACGGGACGGGCATCGGAAACGACTGGCTCCACGAGCAGAAGGCCAACGTGCGCGCCTGGACCGCGGCCGGCCCGGGGACGAACCTGGAACTGCTGGCCGGCGTCGCCGGCGAAGGCCACGGAATGAACCTGTCCGGAGATCCCCAGGAGCACGGCTTCAATCATTTCCAGACTTTGCACCTCACCCGCGATTTTGACGGCGGCTCGACCCTGGAGGCGCGCGCCTCGCGCACGGAGGACGACACCGTCAACGCGCCCAATACCGCCGGCTTCGTCACCGACACCCATTATTGGCAGTACGACGCCGAGGCCTTCCACTCCGTGCCCTGGGCCGACGGCCGCCTGCGCACCACGTACGGCGCGGCCTGGCGCTACGCGGCGTCCTGGTCGAACGCCATCTACGGCCCCGCCGCGGGCGTGGCCACGAACCGGACGGTGCGCGGGTTCGTTCACCAGGAAATCAAGCTCACCGATTCCGTCAGCGTCCTGGGCGGCGTGTCGAACGAGACCGCCAACGCGGGGGGAGACCACACCGACTACCAGGTGGCGGCGTTGTGGAGCCCGCTTCAGGACCAATCCTTCCGCGCGTCCTACGCCCGCGCGAACACCCTGCCGTCGATCCTCAATCGTTACGCGAACGTCTCCTTTCCGGTCGGCGGCGGCTCCAACGGAGTTCTCCTGGGCAGCCAGGATCTCAAGCCCTCCCCGCTGACGGATTACGAGGCGGGCTGGACCGGACGTTTTCTCGACCACGCCCTCAGCCTTGAGCTGACCGGCTACTACATGTACGTGAAGGACCACATGAATTTCGACACGGTGACGGCCCCTCCCGGGTTCGTGACCGCGCTGCAATACGACAACACGAACCTGGTCCAACTCCGCGGACTGGAGGCCTCCGTGAAGTGGCGCCTGGCGCCGGGGCGCTTCCTTTACGCGAACTTCACGCGCGAGACCGTCACCGACCAGGACGCGCACAGCCTCTACATCAACACCACCCCGAAGCACAAGGTCAACCTGGGCGCCGACGCGGCCCTGCCGCTGGGCTTGCGCGCGTCCTTCAACGCCGCCTGGAAGGACGCCTATCTCGCCGACTCGAACACGGGCACGTCCCAGGATCAGATCGGGCCGTTCTGGCGGCTGGACGCGCGCCTGGGCTGGACCGCGCGCTCGTGGCTGGAGCTGTTCGTCGCCGGCCAGAACCTTCTGGCGAAGAATCGCCGCGAGTACGTGGACGGCCTGGTGGTGCCCCGGTCGGTCTACGCCGGGGCCACGGTCCGCTATTGATATGAAGCGGGCCACCGGAATGCTCGCCGCCTTCCTTCCGCTGCTCGCGCTCGGCGCTCACGCGGGAGAAGTCGTGGTCGTCGCCCCCGACTCTCCGATGGCTCCGTACCGCGAGGCGCTGCAGGGCGTCTGCGACGCGCTCGGCGAATGTCCTCCGGTGTGGAAGACCGCGGACGCGCCGGAAATGCCGGACGACGTCCGCGTCGTGATCGCTTTAGGGGGACGCGCCGCGCGCCTGCGTTACCGGGCGGGCACCGCCGTGGTGACGGCGTTGAGCCCGGGCCGCGAGCCGCGCCGCGACGTCGCCGCCGCGGTCCGCCTCACGTACGCGCCGTCGGAATTCGCGCGCCGGCTGCGGAACCTGGTCCCCACGGGACGGCGCGCGTTCCTGCTTTGGTCCGAACCCGCCTCCGGCCGCTTCGCGGCGGAGGTGCGCCGCGAGGCCGCGCTTCTCTCCTGGAACGCCGTTCCGATCCGCGTCCGCGACCCCGAGGATATTCCGGCGCTCTTGCGTTCCCTGGCGGCGGCGGACGCGCTCTGGATGGCCCCGGATCCCGACCTCGTCACTCCCACGACCTTCGACGCGGTCCGCGAGGCGGCGGCCTCGCGCGGCGCCGTTTTCTTCGCGCCGGCTCCCGGCCTGGCCGAGCGCGGGGCCACGCCGGGCCTGGCGCCCAGCTTCCGCGCGTCCGGCCTGCGCGCCGGGGAGATCGCCCGCGCGTTGCTGGCGCGGAAGCCCGCGCCGGAAGTGGCCTACCCAGACGACGCCCCGCTCGACGGCCGGGCCCTGTTGGTGTCCACCCGAACCGCGCCCTCGGAACGCTGATAATTGTAGACTACGCCGCGACGCACCCCGGGAGAAACGAGATGAAGAGCATCGCGCTGGCATCGTTGATGATGACTTTGACGTCCGCGGCCCGGGCCGGGGACGCTCCCAGCGCGTCGACGGCGACGCTCGACGCTCAAGCGCTGCCTCAGGGCAGGCCCGCGAGCGCCGCGGCCGACTCGATGAAGGCGGATATCGCCGTCGGCGAGGTCCTCGCGATCAAGCTGCCGTGCAACCCGACGACGGGCTACGAATGGCGGCTCAAGAGCCTCGACCGCAAGATCGCATCGCCGAGCGGGCCGATCACGTTCCAGAAGGGCGAACCGGGACTGACCGGCGCCGGCGGCGTCTGCGTCCTGACGATCAAGGGCGTCAAGCCGGGCCGGACGGCGGCGATCCTCGTCTACCGGCGCTCGTGGGAAAATGGCGCTCCGGCCAAGACCTTCACCGCCCGCATCACGGTCGCCGCTCGGCGCGCGAAAAAAGCGACGGCACGGCCTTAACGCGTTGACCGCCGCCTGATCGCGCCTTGACGGGAAGCGCGAGCCGCGCAAGCAACAGCGGACGCGCCAAGCCAGTTTCTTCGGGCCAAGATCCACAAGGTGACGGAGCCGATGGCCTTCGTGGAGATCATTCTGCTCAAAAAAGCAGGGACTTGATCGCGGCCGATCAGAAGCTCCCTTGAAATCTCCGCGCATCTCCTCTATAATCTTATTAGATGCTAATTTAATGCGAGGTTCAACCATGCTGAATATCCGACAGGATATCCATTCGCTGACGGATTTCAAGCGTCACACCCTCAACTTCGTGAAACAGCTCAAAAAGGGCCATCGCCCTTTCGTGCTGACGGTGAATGGAAGAGCCGAGGTGGTCGTCCAAGATCCTGAGTCCTACCAGAGACTCTTGGAGATGGCGGAAAGTTTCGAGGCCATTTCAGCCGTTCAAGAAGGGATGGCGCAAGCCAAGCGCGGAGAGGGCGTATCTCTGGAGAAGTTCGATAAGCGCATGCGAAAGAAGCATGGCATACCGCGTTAAACTGACGCCGCGCGCGCAGAAGGACGTCGAGGAACTTTATCGCTGGATCATCCTCCGCGCGCCTCTTCAGGGAGCCGCGTGGTACAACGGTTTGATGGATGCCATTGCATCGCTGGCTGATCATCCGCAGCGATGCCCGCTCTCTCCGGAAGGAGGGGAACTCCGAGACGAAATCAGGCAATTGCTTTACGGCAGGCGGCCCTATCGAATTATTTTTTGGATCAAGGGAAAGGAAGTTCAGGTTCTGCATGTCCGGCGAGGAGCGCGCAAACCGTGGAATCCTAAGGAGGAAATCAAATGATGCATCGCACGAAACGCCGGGAAAGCGGCAAAGTTGCCGGTGGGGGCGGGCAAACGATCGCCTTCCAAGAAGACGCTCCCGAGCCGTTTCTCGACGAGGCAGCGCTCTTCACGCGCCTCCCCGTAGCTCCATCGTGTTCGACACTCACGCGGCTAAATTTGTATTTTTCTCTTTAGTTATAGATATTTTCGTCCCCTTAGCTCAATGGATAGAGCGCCTGTTACTGCTACGGGAAGGCGAAAACGAAAGGGGAAATAAGCGTTTTCAGAAGTTCTCCTTTCGAGAAAACATCAGGGCGAGGATCGCCGATGCCTTGCCGTTGCTTTCCTGCGGCGGGCCGCAGAAACCAATCCGTTCTGTATGGCGGCAAGCGCCTTCGGAATCGGCAGCCCGAGAGTCTTCCGCATCCAGACGATGGGGGCCACGTTCATGTAGCCGGAGAAATCGGCTCCGTCTGGAACGCGCGCTTGATTGCGCTCGTATTCCTTGAGCAGGTCCATAAGAAAGCCTCGGGCCTCGGAATCGGCCGCCGCTTGCCGCGGCGTCCGTCCACCCAGGGCCGGCACGGGTTCGTCCTGCCAGCGCTTCCCCGACTCGATTATCGCCGACGCGACCTCCTGTTCGGAATTCACCTCGATCACGTGCTCGGAGTCGACGATCGTTTTGCGCCGGGCCCGAAACTTCGTCTCAAGAGCCCGCAGAAGCGGGGGAGCCGAGTCAAGGAATGACCGCCAATCCAGCGCGGGGTCGTGAACCTTTGCCGTCCGGTAGGCCGCCTCAAGTTCGAACTTGAGTTCGGCCCTGTCGAGGGGGCTGAAGACGATGGCCTCTCCCCATGCCTGCGCCGATCCGCCGAGCCGCCGCAGGCGCATCACGAGCACGTCCCAGATCGACGCCGCGCGCGAAGCTGAAACATCCGCGACCTCGATTTCCTCATCCGTGAAGATGTCCTTGACCGTCAACCCCGTTCCTGGGCGCAACGCGATGACTTCATAGACCCCGGTATGAGTAGCCTTATGTTTCTCGATTTCGGCGCGCTCCGCGGCATTCAATCCCGCCCCGTATTCTGCTTCGAACCGTTGAAGGAGCGTCCGTCCGCTCCGCCGGCGGCCCGTGATGAACCAGTCCATGAAAAAGCCGAATTTCCCGGCGTCGGGACGCTTCACGGAACCGGTCTCGCCGTATTCTTCCCATGCAGTCTGGAGATCGGTCTGGGCGGTCATCCGAAGCGCGTAGGAGGCGACCTGGTCGGTGAGCGACAGGCTCGATCGGTCGGATGAGCCTTGGCTCAAGCAGCATTTCTTGTGCTTGCGGCCTGAGCCGCAGGGGCAGGGGTCGTTACGACCGATAGAAGAAGCCACAAGTGATTTTACCTTGTTGGCGCCCGAGTCCATCAATCTCCGCCGTTCAAAGGAAATGCGCGATCTTGAAGTCTACCGGCGCATCTTAGGCCAAGATCCGTCGCACGATCTCGCTGTCCAGGATTTTTGAATTGGAGATATCCGCCAGAGGCAGCGCCATGAAATTCAGTTCCTGGATGGCGTTTACGCTGGCGTCAGACCAGCCGCTCTGCTCTCGGAATGACTTGTCGTCCAGCGCGAGTTGATCGCGCTTGTAGACTCGTT
>JAGWMT010000169.1 GCA_028871595.1 Elusimicrobiota bacterium | reverse complement strand
GCGTCCGCTGCCACGCGAGCGACGGCAGCGGATTAAGCGATCCCGACGACGACCCTTATGTGGATGTGCCGCCGTTGTGGGGCAAGGAGTCGTTCAACATCGGCGCCGGCATGGCGCGACTGCACACCGCGGAGCGCTTCATCCAGCGCGCCATGCCGCAGGGCGCAGAAGGATCGCTGACGGATCGGCAGTCGCGAGACGTTGCCTCGTTCGTCATCGGCCAGCCTCGCCCGGATTTCGCCGGGAAGTCCCGAGACTGGACGAAGGGCGGAAAGCCCGATGATGCGCGGTATTAAGACTCCCAAGGAGGCCGTATGAACGCAAAGAAACTGACGCTGAAAGCCGCCGCTCTGGCGCTGGCCGTCTCCGCCGCCGCGGCTCCCGCCCCGGAGTTCCATGGGGCGCAGCCGGAACACCCGCATTATCGAGTCATCTTTCATGTGGACTCGGACGCCCCGGGGCTTTTCAAGAAGACGCTCAACAACGTCCGCAACGTTCTCGAGGACCCGAGGCTGAAGGGGCGGGTCGAGGTCGAGCTCATCGCCAACAGCCGCGGCTACAAGATTTATGAGCGCGGCAATGGGCTGGAGTCAGACCTCCAGGCGCTCGACGGCAAGGGTGTCATCCTCGCGCAATGCGGCAACACGCTGCGCGAACTCAAAGTCGACGCCGCGACGCTGTACCCCTTCATCCACGTCGTTCCGTCGGCTATGGGCGAGCTCGTGATCCGGCAGGGCGACGGGTGGGCCTATATCCATCCCTCGGCATAGCCCCTCAGGGGCATGACGCCGATCTGCGGGTTTTCGAGCGCGGCGTGAAGAACCTCTCCGGCGCGGCGGCGCTGGCGCAGATGCGTTCCGGAAATCAAATCCCGAGATCGGCAGGACTGGCGCGCGCGTATCGGGTCTACCTTCACTGCGCCTGGTATTTCACGTAAGCCAGCAGTTGGTAGCAACACATCGCGACCCGGATCTGTGTCATCACGGCGTTCTTGGAGGTGCCCAGGAACGTCTTGATCTTGAGGTTCCGCTTCTCCCAACAGGACGGCTCCATCCATGGTCTTGCTCATGTATGCACGCCTCGTCGGAATGACTGTAACTGTCCAGCGTGTCACAGCCGCCGTGTTCCAGGAAACCTCGGTCCAATGATAAAAACCGATTGAGTTTGCTCGCAACGCTCTTGGGCGAGTTGGCCCAAGGGAAGTAGCTCCGCCTACCGCACCTTCACGCACTTCGCGTCGCGATGCCCCGAATTATCTCCGAGGTGCTTGAGCAGCGCGCCGCAATAGCGGCACTTGAACTCCCGCGGGGACTCCGGCGCCTTCTCCAGTTCCTCGATGGTCCGGGGGGTGAAACCCCAGACATCCACGCCGACGTTGATGACCCAACCGATGCGCGTCCACTTCTCGTGGATATGCCCGCAGAGCAGCTTCCGATTCGTGGCGATCGGATGATGCTGAAGCAGCCAACCATTCCACTCCAGCTTCTCGTGGACCTCGTTGAAGCCGCCTTCCAGCATCTGTTTGGCGCTGCGGTCGTGATTGCCGCGGATCAGGATCTTCTTGGCGCCGTTGAGCTGTTGCAGAAAGCCCGGCCACTCGGAAGCCTTCCCCATGGCGAAGTCACCCAGGTGATAGACCATGTCCTGGGGGCCGACGACGGCGTTCCACCGCGCGATCATCTCGCGGTTCATCTCGTCGAGAGACAAGAATGGACGCGCGCAGTACTTGATCACGTTGGCGTGATTGAAATGCGTGTCGCTCGTGAAGAATACCTTAGCCATGGGGGAAGTCCGGCCGTCAGAAATATGTATATGGTTTTCTGACAGCCTTCAAGGGTCCAGGTCCTCGAGCCGATCAAAAGTGGTCACAAAAGTGGTCACTTTGCCCGGAATCGACTTTTGCTAAGTGTTGCGCTCGGAAGGCCTTCTCCTCGAAATATCGCTCGGCGGAGCGCAAAAGCCGACGGTTCGACAAACCGCTTTCCTCATCGAGAAAAACGCTTCGGGCTACCTTTGCGCCCGGAAAAAGTATAGACTTCTACAAGCGGTTTCCCAATTTCTGGAGAGGTGGGTGAGCGGCTGAAACCGACGGTTTGCTAAACCGTTGTACGGCGTAAAGCTGTACCGAGGGTTCGAATCCCTCCCTCTCCGAATCTAATAACCATGAACGGCCAGTTCTCGACTCTCGACGAGTTCTGGCCGTTCTATTTGTCCCAGCACCTCAACCGGACGAACCGCGCCCTGCATTTCGGCGGGACCACCGCGGCCCTGGTCCTGATCGCCCTGGCCGCCGCGCTGCGCGCGCCGCGTCTGCTCATTGCGGCGCCGTTCGCCGGCTACGGCTTCGCGTGGGTCGGGCATTACTTCTTTGAGAAGAACAGCCCCGCGACGTTCCAATATCCGTTGCTGTCTTTCCGCGCGGACTTCCGGATGTACGCGCTGATCTGGACGTCGGAGCTGGACGCCGAGCTCCTCCTGCGGATGAAGGACATCCGCCGCTACTTGGCGGACTGAAAGAACGCGGCCAGCTCCGCCAGGCTCTCGACGCGGCGGCAGGGGGGAAGCGCCTTGAGGAACGACTTGCCGTAGCCGCGCTTGAGCAGGCGCGCGTCCAGGCACACCACCGCGCCGCGGTCCGTGCCCGAGCGGATGAGGCGGCCGAAACCCTGGCGGAATTTCATCACGGCCTTCGGCAGGGACCAGTCCTTGAAGTAGTCCTTTTCGTCGTCTTCCAACCAGCGCCGACGGGCCTCTTCGAGAGGCGAACTCACGTTGGCGAACGGCAGCTTGGTGAGCACCACGCAGGAGAGCGCCGGGCCGGGAACGTCCACGCCCTGCCAGAACGTGTCCACTCCCAGCAGCACCGCGTCGCCCGCCGCCTCGAACTGCTCCAACAACGCCTCGTGGCCGGAAGCGCCCTGGGCCCACACCGGGCGGTTCTTTATTTTTTTACGAAGGATGGCGTGAACTTTCTTGAGCATGCGCCAGCTCGAGAACAGCAGGAAGACCCCGCCCGGAACCACCCCCACCACGTCCGCGCAGGCCTTCGCGATCTCCGCGGCGTGCGCCTCCTCGTCCGACGCGTCTGGCAGTCCCGGCACGCACCACAGCGCGGCCTGGGACGCGTAATCGTACGGCGACTCCAGCGCCAGCTCGGCGGCGTCCGGCAGGCCGATGCGCTTCTTGAAGCCCGCCAGCCCGTCGCCCGAGGCCAAGGTCGCCGAGGTGAGGATGGCCGGGACCCCGCGCGAGAACAGGCCCTCGGCCAGTCGGCGGCCCACGTCCAGCGGCGCCGCGCGCAGCTCCGGCCCCGTGCGCGGCCAGGCCACCCAGCGCGCGGTGGACGGCGACGGCTTCAATATTTCGGACAGGTCGTGGCCCAGCTGCGCGGCCCGTCCGTGCAGGGAGCGCAGGTCGGCCTCCCAGGCGCGGCCCTCGTGACGCGCCACCGCGGAGGCCAGCGCGGCCTCCAGCGCCAGCAAGGCGCGCGGCGCCTCGTCCGTGATCCGGCCCAACAGGCGGCCGGAGGATTCCTCTTCAACGCCGCGCAGTTCGTGCGCCTCGGCCAGCCCGCGCAGGAAGCGCGCGCCCTCGCGCTCGGCGTCGTCGGCCGCGCGCTCCAGGAGCTCGTCGCCGGCCAGTTTGCCGGTCATGCGCGCCTCGTCGCACAGGGTCACGACGCGTCCCGTGGAGACCTCGCAGCCGTAGCGCGAGACCGCGGCCTCTTCCAAATTATGCGCCTCATCCAGGATCAGCGCGTCGTAGGGGGGAAGCCGCGCGCCGGAGAGCAGCAAGGCGTGGTTGACCACCACCACCGACGCCTTGTCCGCGCGCTCGCGGTCCTTGCGCCAGAGGCAGCGCTCCCAGGACGGCCCCGCCGGGCCGAAGCAGATGTCCGTGTCGCGCGCCAGCCGGTCCCATAGGTTCTGCGGCACGGCCGCGGGCAAGGCCGCCCGGTGGCCGGTCTGCGCCGTCTTCGCCCACTCGTCGAGGACGTCCAAGGTCCGTTGCGCCTCGTCGGACACTAGACCCGGCTGCAAGCGCAGGCGCGCCAGGCGCTGCACGCAGAGGTAATTGTCCGCGCCCATCAGCATGGCGTACTTAAGGGGCAGCCCTTTCTCCGCCAGGACCTTGGCCACCACGGGCAGGTCCCCGTTGATCAACTGCTCCTGGAGCGCGCGCGTGTGGGTGGAGACCAGCACGCGCCGCGCGTTGCGCACCGCCCACAACGCCGCGGGGATCAGGTAGCCGAGGGACTTCCCGACGCCGGTGCCCGCCTCCACCACCAGGCAGCCCTCGTGCTCCAACGCCGTCGCCACGGCCTGCGCCATCTCCGCCTGAGGAGCGCGCGGCTCCCAGCCGGTCAGCACGCGGGCGAGGGCGCCGCCGGGGCCGAAGACATCGTCGTTCGCCACGCGGGGATGATACCAATTCCCCCGGCGCGTCCCTCTAACGGGCCAAGGAAGCGTACAGCAGGGGCAAGGACGGATAGCCCGGCAGGCTGGGAGACGGCTTGGCCGCGGCCAGCGCGGCGTTGGCGGCGCGCCGCGCCGCCAGCGCGGAGGACAGGGCCGCGCGGGCGTCGGCGATCTCGGCGTCGGAGGCGTCGGGCGGCGGCGCGTCCTGGAGATGCTTGAGCGCGGCCTCGTAAAGCGCCACGCGCGCGTCCTGCGTGTCCGCGCCCGCGACGATCTGCACGACCGTGTCCATCCGGTCCACCGCGCCGCGGCGGGGGGAATCGCTGATGCGGCCGGAGCCGCCCGCGTCCAGCCGCGCCCCCAGCTCGTCGATGGCGGCCAGCGCCGCGCCGCGGCCCACGTTCAGCCCCACCGTGCTGTCGGCGTAGTCTCCCGCGCGGCCGCGCACGGTCTCGGACGACTCGCGCCGCACCCCGCCCCGGAACGCGGCCAGGATCTCCGCGCGCGACGCCTCCAGGTCCTGCTCCGCCCATCCCGCCTCGCGCGTGAAAGAGCCCACGCCGTAGAAGACGTCCTTCTTGCCGTCCGTCGTGCGCAGGCCCGCGTCGCCGGCGGACGCGCCCGGCAGAAGCGGCGCGTCGCGGCGCACGGCGTCGGGATACTGGCTGGGGTCGAAGTAGCGGTCCACGGGATCGTTCATCAGCCCGAACAGGTCGATCGAGCGCAGGACGCTGCCCAGCGCGCCGCGCGCGACCGTCGCGCCGCCCTCGCCGCGGCGCGCGTTGACGCGCCCCAGGTAGCCCTGTTGATTGGGGTCGCGCCCGGTGACGATCTCGATCGGCGTGGACACGATCCCGCGCGGGATCTCCGTGATCAGCCCCGGCCACTGCGCGGGCATGTAGCCCCAGCGCCCGGCGCCCTTCGCGCCGCTTTTCGCCGCGTCGCGGCGCGCGGCCAGAAGGTCCCGTCCCAGCGCGACGGTCAGGCCCGTGGACGGATCGGTCCAGCGGCGCGCGCGCAGCAGCGGGGGCAGGGCGTCGCCGCCCTGCCAGGTCCGGCCTTGCGAATCCTCCAGGCTCCAGCCCATGGCGACGCGGTCCAACTCCTTGCGGTCCAGGAACAACCGCGTGACCCGGCCCCGCGAGTCCGTTTCCATGGCCAGCGGCGCCTGGGAGATCCAGCGCGTCGGCGTGCCGTCGCCCAAGGCGATGGTGCGGTTGCCGGCGCGCACCGCGGTCAAGGTCCCGTCGTCGGTCAGGCCCAGGGACACCGCGTCGGCGCGCAGATATGTCCACGAATGCCCCGGATCCTTCGGGTCCGCCGCCGCGGAGGACGCCGAACGCAGTTCGTCCTCGCTCAGGTACACGGCGGCGACCGCGCCGGAAGGGTCCAGCGCGAAACCCCAGGCGTTCAGCTTCAGCTTCAGCCAGCCCTCGCGCCGCGCCGCCAGCGCTTCCGCGGACGCCTCGCGCTCCAAGGCGGAAAGGCCCGCCGCGCCCAGCCGGCCTCGGGAGAAGCGCCGCGCGTCGGGGGAGGCCAAGAGGGACTCAAGCGTCGGATAGAAGCCGGGCGCCGGGGTGTCGCCGGAATCCAGGACCAGGAGCACCAGGTCCGCCGGATCCCGCCAGCGCGCGGCGACCGCCGGCACCGCCCGGCGCAGGCCGGTGCGGGGGTCGGGCGTCGCCTCGAACCACAGGACTCGTCCGGACGCCTCCCGCTCGCGCAGATCGGCCAAGGTGGTGGTGCGCACCGGCCCGTCGCCGCCCGCGGCGCCCGCCGTGAGCGCGACCTCGGCCGTCTTCAAAGTGGCGGTCAGAGCCGCCTCGCGGGCCGCGTCCGCGCGCCGCTCCCGCGCCTGGTTCAGGCGTTCGCGCGCGGCGTCCTCCCCTTCGATCACCTCGCGCCAGCCCTGCGCCAGCGCCGCGCCGGCGTCCTTGGGGGACAGGTCGGGCACGTCGGCGGGCCGCAGGAAGCGTTTCCCGCCGATCACCGCCACGCGGCCGGCCAGCTTCGCCTTGGCCAGGTCCTCGACGGTCGCCCAGTCCGAGTCGCCGTCCTTGCCGCGCAGCGCCACCAACGCGGGAATCGAGTCGGGCTTGCCCGTCCACTTGGTGCGCAGGTTCCGGAGGAAGGCCAAAGACTCGCTGGCCGGGCCGACCTCGCGCGATTCGTCGTTGGCGAAGCTCAGCGCCCGCAGGCGGCTCTCGTCCAAGGTGATCGCCGCGTCGATGGTCAGCAGGCCGCGCCCGTATTGGAGACGGTCGCGGCGGCGGGCCAAGCTGTCGCGCACGCCGTACAGCGCGTCGAGCGAGCGCGCCCAGCCCGCGTCGGAGGCGGCTTCCTTCGTGGACAGGGCTTTTTCCATCTCCGCGTCGAAGGCGTCCAGCGCGCTCACGTACGCGTCCAGCGCCTTGTCCTTGAGGAGATGGTCCTCCGCGCCGCCGTCGCGCGCCAGCCAGGAAGCGAGCGCCTGGCGCCGGGCCTGGTCCGCGCGCGTCTGGAGAGTC
>JAGWMT010000168.1 GCA_028871595.1 Elusimicrobiota bacterium | reverse complement strand
CAGGCCACCTTGGTGGGCGACGTGTTCGACGACGCCGCCACCGGGCAGGGCCTCTTGAACTACTTCCTGCGCGCGCGCAACTGCGGCGCCATCACCGCCGCCGAGGCCTCCGCCACCGGGCTCACGCCCGAGGAGTTCGCCAGCCGGTCCTTCCTGAAGATTCTCGAAGGTCGCAGAAAAGCGTAGGCCCTATTCCGGCCGCCCCTGGCCCTTTCGCCCCAGGCCGATTTCCCGCCCCCGGGGTATCATAGGGTCATGACGCGATCCTCCCTCTCGTTCCTCGCCCTGGCGCTCGCCGCGTCCGTGACGGCCTCCGCGCAGTCGATCATCGCCCCCGTCGGCGCCTCCGAAGCCGCCGGTTCCGCCGCGGCCGCCGCCGGAGCCGCCGCGCGCGGAACGGCCCTGCCGTCCATGACGATCCCGTCCTTGGCCCCGTCGCTGAGCGTCTCCGCCGCCCCTTCGATCACCGCCGTCATGGCCGCGCCCGTCGCGTCGCCCGCCGCCGCGTTGGCCGCCGTCCCCGCCCGCGCGGCCGCCGCCGACGGCCCCACCCCCCTTCAGCTGTCCCACGAGACGGGCAACGAGGAGATGGTCCACGACGGCCCTCGCGGCCGCAATTTGGTTTCGATCCGGGAGTTCGAGGAGCCGGCGACGCCCGACGGATGGGAAACCTCGCGCTCCCTCTCCGCCCGGACCTTCGACGGGACCTCCGCCCGCAAGGCGCTGGACTCCGGCGAAGCTCCCGCCGTCACGGGGAGCGAAGGCCGCGGCGCGCCGGCGCTGGCCAAGCCCGCCGTGAAAGCCGCGCGTCGTATTCCTCTGGCCGCGAAGGTGCTGACCGGTCTGGCCTTGGCGCTCATCCCCGGCGCGGCGCTGGCGGCCGCGCCCGTCGCGGCGGCGGCCGCCTCGCCGGTCGTGTTCAGCGTCGGAGGCACGCTCTCCGTTTTGGCCGCGCTCCGCCCCGCGGCCAGCGCCATCGGCGCCGTCGCCGGCGCCGTTTACGGCATGTTCGCCGCGCGCCCGCAGGACGGGTCGCAGGCGTCGGCGGGGGACACCTTCACGTCGGTCCTGCACTACGGCGCGCTGGGCGGCGCCGCGGTGTACATGCTCCTGGACGTCACCCAACTGGCCTTCGTGGGCCCCTCGGCCGCCGGCGGCCTGCAGCCGCTCTCGTCGGCCGTGGTGACCGCCGCGCTGGGACGCACCGCCTTCCAGGGCAAGTTCAAGGATCCGGCCACCA
Organism: Elusimicrobiota bacterium; assembly: GCA_028871595.1. The sequence goes on along the minus strand of JAGWMT010000168.1, from coordinate 5,715 downwards.
CCTCGGCCGACCGCATCGTCGGCGCCTTCCCCGCGGTGGCCGCCGCCTTGGGCATCAGCCTGGGCGTGGTGGGGTTCGTCTCCGCGCCGCCGCTGGCCGCGCTCGCCATGGGCGCCATGACGATCACCGGCGTGGCGACCGCGCTGTACGCCGCCATCTTCAAGCTGGGCCGCTCCCCCCTGGCCGGGCCGGCGCTGATGGCCAAGGGCTACGTCCTCCAAGCATTGATGACCGGGATGGCCTTGGCCGTGGCCAATCCGTACCTGACCTGGATCTTCGCCGCGATGGGCGCCGCCGGCTTCGCCTTGGTGCTGTGGACCATGGGCCGCGAGCTGATCTCGTTCCTGCCCGGCCACGCCGAGCCCGCGCCGCCGCCCGCTCCCGCCCCGAAAGCCTGAGCTAGCTGCCGCGGTAGGTGGAGTAGCCCCAGGGGCTGAGCAGCAGCGGCACGTGATGATGGCGCGCATCGCGCACCGTGAAGACGATGGAGACCGACGGGTAGAAGCTCAACTGCTTCGTCTTCTTGAAATAGGACGCCACGCCGAAGGTCAGGCGATACGCGCCTTTTTTCAGCTCCCCGTCCTTCATCAGGCTCTTGCAGCGCCCGTCCGCGTCGGTGACGCCGCGGCCGACGTTCGTCCAGCCGGCGCCGCTCGACTTCGACAGGATCAAGGTGATGCCGGCGGCCGGGCGTCCCAGCGCGGTGTCGAGCACGTGAGTGGTGATGGGGCTCATGAGAGGAGTTTCTCCAGTCGGATTTTGGTGATCTTGGCCTGCTCGGCGGCGGCGATCTTCATCTCCGCCGTCTGCAGGTTGGGCATGCGGGCGTTCAAGAGCGCCAACATTTCCTTCGCGGACTTGCCCGTGGCGCAGACGATGAAAATGAAGCCGAATTTTTCCTCGTACTCCGCGTTGCCCGCGGCCAGGGCGTCCAGCGTGGCCTCGTCGGCGGCGGCCGCGCCCGCCTGCTCGCCCTTCGCCCAGTCGGCGGTCTTGGCGAACTTCTCGCGCAGGGCGTCCTTGTCGCCGATGCGGGGATGATGCTCGAACGCCTCCATCCAGTCGCGCGGGAGCATGACCGACCACGTCGCCTCCGCGTCCTTGAGCAGGGCCGCCTTGTCCTTGAACGGGCGGCACTTCAGCATGATCTCCACCCAACGCGAGGCGCCGCAGCAGCGCTCCAGCTCCTGGCCCGCGGCTTCCGCGGACAGCGCGTTGAACTGCTCCAAAGTCATGAGCGCACGCCCCACAGGCGCAGGCGCGACACGCCGCCGTCGGGATAGATGTTCAGGCGCACGTAAGTGATCGGGCCGTGCGAGGCCAGCTGCTTCTGGAAGAAGTGACGCTTGCTGGCGGCCAGCTTGGTCTGGGGCAGAATGGCGACCCAGGGCGTGAACTCGTCGGCCAGCTGCTCCGGGGAGACCGCGCCGGTCTTGTGCACGCCCTCGATCATGCAGGTGTCCGGATAGTTGCCCTTGAAGTGGTTCGTGTCCACCTCGATCTTGCGCAAGGTCCCCGGCGCGCCCAGCTTCAGGATCAGCCAGTCGTGCCCGGGGCCGCGGCGGCGCTTGGTCTCCCAGCCGTCGCCCATGTTCTTCGCGCGGCCGGGCATGATCAGGTTCTGCGGGTGCGAGTAGAACTGGTCGCTGGACAACAGCGGAAGGCCGCCGAAAGCGACGGACGCCAGGTCCACCAGCGCCTTGCGCGGCACGGCCTTCCAGTTCGGGCTCACTTCGCCGAAGACGCGCAGCCGCGCCACGCCGCCGTCGGGGAAGATGTTCAGGCGCAGATGGGTCCACGCCTTGTCGGACGCGACGGGAAACAGGTTGTCGCCGCCGCCCCTCAGCCCGGACTTGGCCATGATTTCCGTCCACGGCCCCGCGCCGTCGCGCGCCTCCAGCGACGCGTGCGACGGGTAATTGCCGGTGAAGAAGGACGTGTCCACGTTGACGCCGCGCACCACGCCGCGCAGGCCCAGCTTCAGCACGCACCAGTCGAACCCCGGCGTGCGGCGGCGGCGGGTCTCCCAGCCGTCCATCCATTTCCCTTTGCTGGTGTACTTGTCCTCCAGCCAGACCGCCTTCGCGGCCTTCAGAAGGTTTTCCTTCGGCGCGAAGAATTCGTCGTTCGCCTCCAGAACGCGGCCGCCGGTGCGGGCCGCCGCCAGGTCGATCAGCGCGGTGAAATCCATGTCAGGCTCCTTTCAATATCGCCCGGCCGCGCGCGTCGGCGGCGGGACGGTCCTTCTCGTACGCGGGAAGCCCGCGCACGTACGCGGCCTCGACGACGCCCGGCAGGCGCAGGCCTTCGTACGGCGTGAGCGCGTGGCGATGGCGCACGCGGTCCGGCGTCAGGTCGAACAATTCCGCGTCGTCCAATATCGTCAGGTCCGCGTCGCGCCCCTTCTCCAGACGGCCCTTGGAGGCCAGGCCGACGAACGCGGCCGTGTTCTCCGCGGTCCAGCGCACGACGTCCTCCAGATTATAGCCGCGGCGGATCGCGCCCCACAACGTCGCGGGCAAGGTGAACTGCAGGCCGGAGATGCCGCCCCAGGCTCCCAGGAAATCTCCGGCGTCCTGCTTCTTCAGCTCCGGGAGGCACGGCGAGTGGTCGGACACCACGAAGTCGATCACGCCGCGGCCCAGGCCGCGCCACAACGCCTCGCGGTTCTCCGCGGAACGGATGGGCGGCGCGCATTTGAATTGAGTGGCTCCCGGAGGCACCTCTTCCGCGCAGAACGTCAAATAATGGGGGCAGGTCTCCACCGTCAGCGGCAGGCCCTCGGCCTTCGCGTTCTCGATGTCCGCCAGCGCCTCGGCATTGGACAGATGCACGATGTGCGTGCGACAGCGCGTCCTGCGGCACAGGTCGATCAGCAGGCGGATGGCGCGGATCTCCATGTCCCCGGGGCGGGAGTTCAGATAGGTCTGATAGACCGCGGGATCGCCGGCGGAATCTCCGCACGGATCCAATTCGGCGTGGGCGATCAGCGGCAGGCCCAGGCCCGCGATCACCGGCATCGCGGCCTCCAGGTCGGCGCGCGTGACGTTGGGAAATTCATCCAGACCGGAGTGCGTCAGGAAGCACTTGAAGCCGACCACGCCGCCGGCGGCCATGGGCTCGAGCTCCTTCAGGTTTCCGGGCACCACGCCGCCCCAGAACGCGACGTCGACGGATAACTGGCCCTCCGCGGCGAGGAGCTTGGTTTTCAGCGCGGGTAAAGTGGTCGTCACGGGGGAACAGTTGAGCGGCATGTCCACGATCGTGCCGATCCCGCCTGCCGCGGCGGCCGCGGTCGCGGTCTTGAAGCCCTCCCATTCCGTCCGGCCCGGTTCGTTCACGTGGACGTGCGTGTCCGCCAGCGCGGGGATCACGGCCAGTTCGCCGGCCTCACGTATCGCCGTGCCGCTGGGAACTTCGTTTTGACCGACAACGGCCGCGATCTTCCCGTCTTCGATCAGAACGGCTCCCGGGATAAAGCCCTTCGGGGTGTAAATCCGTCGTCCGCGAACGGCGAGTTCGATCACGAAACCCTCTCATTATCGTTGCGCAATATGACGTTCGTCGCGACGGCCACTTCGAGCGTTGTCCGTTGGCGCAACCATGAATCCAACCGATCCGTGAGCGGATTCAGACGTTTGATTTCGTTCATCGCCGAAGGCGAAAGCAAAACGGGATGCCCCCGCCGTCGTTCGTACGTCGGCACGATCGCGTCGCCCTCGACGTTCCAGAGCGATTCATAAACAGATCGATCGAAGACCGGCATATCGACGTGTAAAACGAAGGAGCGGACCAGGGGAGACGCCGCGATCAGCTTCTGGAGGGAATCCAACGGCGACGCGTCGGGATCGGCCGGCACCCAGGTCGTGTCGGGGGATATCGACCGACACCGGCCGCCCCATTCGTTTTGAATCGCCATCGATATATCGGAAGGGGCGAGGAACTCGCGGAAGAAATCTAAATGCGCTTCCAGGAGCGTCGTGCTCCCATGATTTCCCCAAGCCTTTGGCCCGCCCGCGCGTTTGCCATGACCCGCCGCGAGCAGAAGCACGCGCGCCTCTTTCATCCGGCGTTCACCGCGTCCTTCGCCGCCTTCGACACGCGCCGATACGCCCAAAACTCGAGGAGCTGCGCCGCCGCGGCGATGCCGATGGCCTTGGGATTCTTCGACGGGATGCGCCGGCCGATGGGGCAGTTCATGCGTTCGTCCCATAAACCGCGGCGTGGAGCCGGGAGCCGGGCACGAAAGACCCGCGCTTTGTGGGCCGACCCGATGAGCCCCAGATAGCCGGCGGGCTTGTCGAGGAGGATATCGACGAGCTTGAAATCCAATTCGTGGTCGTGCGTCATGATGCACATCGCATCCAACGCTGAATACCGGGCGGCGGACACGATGGGCGCCGGATCCGAGCAGACGACGTGCGTCTTCGAGCCGAACGCCGATTTATCCGCCCATTCCGGTCTCGGATCATACACCACCACCTCGAGATCCAATCCTTCCAGAGTGGATGCCAACGCCCGCCCCACGTGCCCGGCCCCGAAGATATGCACCGCCCGGCGCCGGGGACACGGCTCGAACAACACTTTGCACTTGCCGCCGCAGCATTGCCCCATCTCGCGGCAGAGGGTGTACTCCTTGAGTTCCGCTCCATCCTTGCCTTCCGACAACATGCGGCGGGCATCGGCGAGCACGATCGATTCGAAGCGCCCGCCCCCGAGCGTTCCTTTAAATCCATCGGCCCACACCCACATCTTGGCTCCGGGCGCCTGAGGGGCGCTGCCGATGACGTCGGCCAAGGTGCAAAGCACGCCGGGACGAGGCAGGTCCCCGGCCAGGTCCGCGACGGAGAGGGGCTCCATAGGCATGAATAATTTACCAAAGTCTGTTAGACTTAGACGGTCCATGCGCCCCCCTCTTCTGATCAAGAACGCCCGACGCGTCGTCACCATGGACGACCCGGGCACCGAACTGTCCGACGCCGACGTCCTGATCCGCGGCCGGGTCATCGTCGCGGTGGGCAAGGACTTGGAGGAAGAAGGCGCGCAGGTCCTCGACGCGCGCGGCTGCGTGGTGATTCCCGGAATGATCAACACGCATCATCATCTCTGTCAAACGTTGACGCGCGCCACGCCGGCCGCGCAGGACGCGAAATTGTTCGACTGGTTGGTTTATCATTACACGGTCTGGCGCCACCTGACGCCGGAGTACGCGGGACTGGGCGCGACCGTCGGTCTCGGCGAGCTCCTGCTCACCGGCTGCACGACTTCCACGGATCACACGTATCTGTACCCGCGCGGACTGACGGGATTGGTGGACGCGCAGATCGGGGCCGCGAAGACGTTGGGAATCCGATTCCACCCGACGCGCGGCTCCATGTCGGTAGGCTCGTCCAAGGGCGGCCTGCCTCCGGACGACTGCACCCAGGCCGAGGAAGAGATCTTGCGCGACGGGGAACGATTGGTGAAGGCGTACCACGACAACGGCCCCTACTCGATGCTGCGCATGGGCTTGGCCCCGTGCGCCCCGTTCTCCGTCTCGCCGGAGCTCATGAAAGAGACGGCCGCGCAGGCGAAGAAATGGGGCGTGCGGATGCATACCCATCTCTGCGAGACGTTGGATGAAGAGACGTACTGCCTGGAGAAGTACAAGATGAGGCCCGTGGACTTCATCGAATCACTGGGCTGGATGGACTCGAATGTCTGGCTCGCGCACAT
>JAGWMT010000167.1 GCA_028871595.1 Elusimicrobiota bacterium | reverse complement strand
TGTCCGGACGGGTGGTGAAAACCTTTATTTCGTCCCCGCCCTCGGACTTGAACGTCACCTCGGCCCCTTCGGACCGCCCGATCCAATGGCGCTGCATGGCGAGGGTGGAGTCCGGCCAGTCCAACCCCTTGAGGTCGCTCTCCAAGCGGTCGGCATACGCCGTAATCTTCAGGACCCACTGGCGGATGTTGCGACGTTCCACCTTGGTCCCGCAGCGCTCGCAGGCGCCGTTGAACACTTCCTCGTTGGCCAGTCCCGTCTGGTCCTTGGGACACCAGTTGATCGGCGCCGTGGACTCGTACGCCAGGCCCTTCTTGAATAATTGAAGGAAGATCCACTGCGTCCACTTGTAGTAGGCGGGATCGGTGGTGTCCACCTCGCGCGTCCAGTCGTAGGAGAAACCCAGCGACTTGATCTGACGGCGGAAGTTGTCGACGTTGTCCTTGGTGACCTTCGCCGGGTGCGTGCCGGTGGCGATGGCGAAGTTTTCGGCGGGCAGGCCGAACGCGTCCCAGCCCATCGGGTGGAGCACGTCATAGTCGTTCATTCGCTTGAAGCGGCAGAGGATGTCGGTGGCGGTGTAGCCCTCGGGATGGCCCACGTGCAGGCCGGCGGCGGACGGGTAGGGGAACATGTCCAGGCAGTAGAACTTGCGGCCCGGCCGGGGCACGCGCGGCGCGTGGAAGGCTCCCTCCGCCTCCCAGCGGTCCTGCCATTTCTTCTCGATCTCGGCGAAAGGGATGTGTTCGGTCCTCACGACGCGATTATAGCTTTTCGCGGCGCCGGTCCCGCCGTCAGCGGGGGTCCGCCGGGAACGGCTGGATGATGACCGCCGTGCGTTCCTTGACCTTCTCCCGGTTGTCCGCGCGCTCCGACCCCGCCGTGATCATCCAGCCCACCGTCTCCCCGGGCTGGGGGACGTAGCCCGCCATCGGCGCCCAGCTGTTGCTGTAGAACCAGCCCGGGCCTATGGCCGACGGCGCGCTGAGCTCTTTCGTCGTCTGCTTGGGGCGCAGGCGTTCGCCGCCCGCCCCGTACCATTGGCCGTGGATCTTGAAGAAGATCCAGATGGTGGCTTCCTGAGTGGTCCCGTCGGACGCGATCACCACCGGCGGCCACTTGCCCAATTTGGTGTGGTCCACGTGGATCTGGCCCTTCGGGAAGGAGACGTCGCTGATGTTCGAGGTGATGGGCCAGGAGCGCACGTCGGGGCTGTTCACGAATTTCACGTCGGCCAGATTGATGAGGTCCATCTTGGTCACGTCGCCGGACGGGGGCAAGGTCGGGAGCGCGGGCAGCGACGGGTCCTTGCCCGCGCCGCCGCCGGCGGGGGGATTGACCTGGCCGGAAGGACCGCCGCAGGGATTGCCGGGCTTCACGTAGCCGTCGCGTCCGCCCCAGGTGAACTGGCCGACGGCGCCGGGAATGGCCCCGCCCGGGGCGCCGTGACCGGGGACGTCGCTGTGCGCGTACTCGTCCTCATAATCGATGGATTCGCCGTCCTCGGCCCAGTATTTGCAGGGATGGGTCTTGTTGAGCTCTTCGGCCGCGGCCGGGGCCCAATTCCTATCATTGGGATCCACGTGGTTGAGGACCAGGTAGTTGTAGAGATCGTATTTGGGAGTGCCCTGGCCGCCGTTCGGATGGTCCTGCGGGCTCCAGCCCACGAACATGACCCCGTTGACGAAATTGGCTTGGTCGCCCAGGTAGCCGGCGGGATTGTCGCCCCAATCCGGATCGTCGGCGGCGGCCGCGCCCGCGGCGAAGATCAGGGAAAGGGCGAAGGCCGCCCGCGTCGTCATTTTTGGAATCATGGGCATAGTTTCGCCCGGGACGCCCCGGTTGTCAAGAGAGAAGCGCCGTCTTTACCGACATTTATCGGGTGTCGGTGGAGACGACGACGGCGGCGGGGCGCGATTCCAAGCGGCCGCGCCAGATGCCGGCGCGCGCCGTCGCGGTGGACGGGTACAGGAACTCGGTGCCGTAGGTCAGGGAGTAGCCGGTGGTCTCGCGCGCCAGCACCGTTCCGCCCGCGTCGCGGTCCTGCTCGAAGCACAGCGCGCGGTGCGGCGGGATCTTGACCTGCTGCGTCGCGAACTTGAACGTCGCGCTGGAGGCCAATGCCGAGTACGGCTCCGGCGCGCGGTTGAAGCCCAGGACCGCGGCGCGGGCTTTCGGGTCGCGCACGAAGTCCAGGAAGGCGCTTTTGCGCCCGACGTTCTGGATCTCGATCAGAAAGGAGACGGTCTCGCTGGGGGCGTACTCCGGCTTGAGCGGACGGGCGCGGACGCGAAGCCCCTTGCGCGCCTTGCCCCATTTCGGGGCCGGAGGCAGGTCGGTCCGGCCGCACGCGGGCGACATTTTCAGCGGATCGGCCGCGCGCGGCTTCAAGTAGGAATCCAGGTCCAAGGCCGCCAGCGAGTAGGGGTCGATCCGGGCCGCGCCCAGCTTCAGGGCCCAGTGCAGGTGCGGCCCCGTCACCCGTCCCGTGGCGCCGACCTTTCCCAGCAGTTGGCCCTTCTTGACCATGGCGCCGGGCTTCACCGACATCCTGGAGAGATGCGCGTACAAAGTCGTCAGGCCCAGGCCGTGGTCGATCACGATGGTGTTCCCGGAGAAATACAGCGGTCCGGCCAGGACCACGCGGCCCGCGGCGGGGGCGCGCACGGGCACGCCCATCCTCGCCTTGAGATCCATACCGGAGTGCGGCGCCCGGGGCTGGCCGTTGAAGACGCGCCGCTCGCCGAAGCGGGCGGTGGCCGCGCCCGGGATGGGCGGAACGAAGCTGCCGTCGAACAGGCGTTTGGTCTCGCCGTGAGTGAAGAGGCGGTGGAGCTTCACGGCCTCGCCCTCGGCGCGTTCCGAGTCCGACTTGGCGGGCGTCACGAATTTCTGCGCGACCTTGAGCTCCTCGATGGGGAAATGCCCCGGCTCGACGTTCAAGGTCTCGGTCCGGCGCACCGCGCGCCCGCGGCCGTCGCGCAGGACGGCCTTCAGGACCGCGGGGCCCGTGGACGCGTCCAGGTCCAGCCCGGCGAACGCCAGCCAGGTGCCCGACGAGGCGGCGGGGAAGAAGTCCAGCGCGCGTCCGCGGAACTCCCCGGACGGGGGCTTGCGGCGGTTCTCGCCCTCCACGACGAAGAGCAGGATCTCCCCGCGCTGGACCGCGCGGGCCTTCACGGTCACCGTGGGCTCGGCGGCGGCGCGCCCGGCGGGCAGCAGCAGCGCGAGCAGCAGGGCGATCATGAAAGCAATCCGGCCGCGACCTGGTCCTGAAGGCGGAACATCCGGGCCTTCGCCCGCGGCGCGTGGTCGTCGTGGCCCAGCAGGTGCAGGGCCCCGTGCGCGGCCAAGGTGAGGACTTCGCGCAGCGGGGAATGACCCAGCTCGCGGGCGGACTTGGCCGCCATCCACGCGGAGATGAAGATGTCGCCCAGCGGGGCCTCGGCCGCGGGCACTCCGGGCGGGAGCTCGTGCTCGAAGGTGATCACGTCGGTGTCGTCCACGTGCCCCAGGTACCGGCGGTTGAGCGCCAGCATCCGAGCGCGCGTGACGAAGACCACCGCGATCTCGCCGCGCTTGCGGGACTTCTCCAGCGCGAAGGCGCGGCGCACCGCCGCGGCGATGAGCGCCGGCCGGCGCGCGGCGCGCGGCAGGGACGTCAGTCCTTCGACGCGGACGATCAGGCTTTCTCTTCCCATTGGTCGTAGGCGCGGATGATGCGGCGCACCAGCGGGTGACGCACCACGTCGGTCTCGTTGAGGGCCTGGATGGAGACGCCCTCCACGTTCTTGAGGACCTTCATCACGCGGGTGAGGCCCGATTCGGCCCGCGCGGGCAGGTCGTTCTGCGTGATGTCGCCGGTCACGACGGCCTTGGAGCCGTTGCCCATGCGGGTGAGGAACATCTTGATCTGCTCGGGCGTGGTGTTCTGGGCCTCGTCCAGGATCATGAAGGCGTCCTCGAACGTGCGCCCGCGCATGTACGCCAGCGGGACGATCTCCACCACGTCGTTGTCGCGCCAGGTGCGGAAGCGCTCCGGTCCCAGCATGGAGTAGAAGGCGTCGTAGAGCGGCCGCAGGTAGGGATTCACCTTTTCCATCAGGTCGCCGGGCAGAAATCCCAGGCGCTCGCCGGCCTCCACGACGGGCCGGCTCAGGATCACCTTGGCCACCTTGCGCGACTCCAGCGCGCGCAGCGCGCAGGCGACCGCCAGATAGGTCTTGCCGGTGCCGGCGGGGCCCACGCCGATGGTCAGGTCGTGCGCCGCGACGGCGTCGGCGTACTTCTGCTGGTTGGCGGTGCGCGGGCGCACCACGCGGCCGTGATGGGTCCGGTACAGGCCGTCCTCGGGCAAAGCGGGGGAGTCCAGGTTGATGGGCTCGAAGCCGCGCGCGTCCTGGGCGGGCGCGGCGCGGCGCCGCAGCGCGTCCAGCTCCTCGCGCAGGCGCCGGGCCGCCTTCTCCACGCGCGCGGTGGAGCCGCGCACGTTCAGGTGCAGCTCGCCGCTGGCGGCGTCCTGGCGCACGACGATCTCCACGCCGAAATCGCGCTCCAGCTCGCGCAGGCGCGCGTCCTGCTCCCCGAGGAGGCGCACGGTCTCCTGCGGGTCGGTCAGCTTGATCTGTCGCGTCACCATTTGGCGTCCTCCAGGAGATTCTCGGCCAAGCCCAGCCGCTCGCCGAGGGCGCGGCAGGCGTCCTTCTCCGCCGACGGGCCCGAGTGGGCCAGTTTTTGGTTCCAGCGGCGCTGGAAGTCGCGCAGGCGCCAGGCGCCGTTCAGCAGGCCCGCGCTCCAGAGCGCGTCCAGCCAGCGCAGCGCGCGGGAGATCGTCGCCGCGCCGCCCGCCGTCAGGACCTCCTCCAGGCGGACGTGCAGGTCCTCCTCCAGGCCGCGCGCCCAGGGCAGGTCCTCGGGCAGGAAGCCGCGCTCGCGGGCGGACAGCAGCAGCTCGAGCAGGGCGTCGTCCTGGCGCCCGGCGCCGCGCGACGCGGTGACGGCCTCGTTCCAGCGCCGGAGGAAGATCGCGCGCTCGGGGCCGAGGGCGCCCTCCGGGGCCAGGGCCTTCACCAGCTCGGCGCGCTCGTCCGAGAAGACCGCGTCCAGCCCGAAGGCCGAGGCGCCGAAGCGGGCGTCCATCTCCGCGCGGAAGGCGTCGTCGTCGAGGGCCAGGAAACGGCCGCCGATCTCCTCGCCGCTGAATGCCGCCGAACGCGGCGCCAGCCAGCAGGCGAAGTCCAGGCGGTCGGCGCGGTGGACGATGGCGTGGCACTCGGCCGCCTCGCGCGTCCCCGCGCGGGAGGCCGCGGCCGGTCGGATCGAGAGCGTCCGCTCGCGGCCGGCCAGGCTGGTTTTGGTCGCGTTCAAGGCCGGGCCCAGCGCGACGACGGGGCCGTCGGGACGCGCGAGGCCGGTCCGGCCCAGATGGTCGAGAACCGCCGCGTGCGCCGCGGCGCGCGCCAGGTCCGCGCGCGTGGGCGCGACGAGTTTTCGGTAGACGCCGGCGGCGTCGCCGAACGCGGGGAGATTGGACTTCGCCTGGGCCAGGCGTTCCAGGAAAGCGCCCTCCGGCTCGGCGCCCAGGCCGCGCGCCAGGTCCACCGCGCGCGCGGCGCGCTGCAGGATCTGCACGGCTTCCACCCCGGAGACGTCGTCGAAGAACCAGCCGCAGCTGGTGAACATGGCCAGGCGCTCGCGCTGCATCTCCAATAAACGCAGCGCGCGGGATCGTTCGCCGGGCTCGAGCGGGCGCTTGGCGCGCTCGTCCAGGAAGCGGTCGGCGGCGTCGTCGCGGCGGTCGGTCAGCAGGACCGCGGAGGCGTCGCGCGCGGCCCAGGGGTCGTCGAAGAAGAGCGCGGCCTCGTCCTCGTAGAAGGCGTCCAGGCGCTTGGCCAGCCGGTCGAGCGCGTCGCGCAGGGGGCCGCGCCAGTCCTGCTTCCAATGAGGCAGGTGCGCGGAGCGGCAGCCGCAGTCGCTTTCCCAGCGTCCCAGGCCGTGCTCGCAGCTCCACGCGGTGCGCGGGCGCAGGCGCACCTCGCGGGGCGGGGGGAACAGCGCCAGGAAGCGCGAGTGGTTGATCGCGGTCACGCCTTCGGACGCCAGCACGTCCAGAGCCAGGGCCAGCACGCGTTCGGCCCCGGCGTGGTGGTGGCCGTAGAATTCTCCGTCGGAGGCGACGTGGACCATTTGCGCGGCCCCGTCCTCGGTCAGGCGGGCGCGCACGCTGTGGGCGAACGCCTCCGCGGAGGAGGTCGCCTCTCCGGTGACCACCCCGCGCGAGAGGATCGGGTGGTAAAAGAAGACCGCCAGGGACCGCGCCACGGTCCACGGGGAGACCCACCGGTAGGGCGTCTTCGGGTCCAGCGTCTTCTCGCTGACGCCGGTCCAATCGCCGCCGACGGGGCGGATGGCGGAGGCCTGGGACGGGGCCAGGATCGTGAACTCGATGCCTTCCGAGGCGAGCACGTCCAAAGTCTCGTCGTCCACCGCGGTCTCCGGCAGCCACATCCCGCGCGGTGCGCGGCCGAAGCGCGCCTTGAAGTCGGCGATGCCCCAGCGCACCAAGGTCTCCTTGTCGCGGCGGGAGGCCAGGGGCAGGATCACGTGGAAGTACGGCTGGGCGACGGCGTTGCCCAGCCCGTCGTCGCCGGCGCTGAGGCGGTCGGCCTCGATCACGCGCCGGTACAGGGAGGGGCGGCGCCGTTCCAGCCACGACAGCAAGGTGGGCCCGAAGTTGAACGAGATCTTGGTCAGGAGGTTCTCGTAGGCGATCGCGCGCCCGTCGCGCCCGCCGCGCACCCCCAGGACGACGGGGCCGTAGCACTCCTCGGCGATGCGGGCGTTCCAGTCGTGATGGGGAAGCGCCGAGTCCTCGCGTTCCACTTCTCCCAGCCAGGGATTCTCGCGCGGCGGCTGGTAGAAATGACCGTGGACGCAGACGTACCGGTGGCTCACGCCATG
>JAGWMT010000166.1 GCA_028871595.1 Elusimicrobiota bacterium | reverse complement strand
AGCAGGCGCTTGACCGCCTCGGAAACCTTGGGATCGACGGACTCCGAGACCTTGATCCCGCGCTCGGCCGCCACGGCGGGGGCCGAGATCCAGCTCACGGAGGCCCCCATGATGGGCGTCAGCAGGCCTTTCAGGGCGCAGACGCCCAGAGGGCGGCGTTCGGAGGCCTTGAACTCGCCCTCGAACTGACAGGAGAACTCGCGCACGCCTCCTTCCAAGGTCTGCGCGAGGAAGCGGCCCAAGGACTCCGCCAGCGGCAGCCACTCGCCGAGAGCCGCGACCGTGGACGCGTCAAATCCCGGAAGGTTGAGAGCGTTCGGAGCGATGCCCTTTTCATGGAAGTCCACGACGGCCTGGGCCAGCTCCGTCGCCACGCGACTCTGCGCCTCGGACGTCGAGGCCCCCAGATGGGGAGTGAGAACGACGTTCGGCGCGGAACGAAGGGGGGAATCCATGGGAAGCGGCTCGGCGGAGAAGACATCCAATCCCGCCGCGGCGACGCGACCGTCCTTGAGCGCGTCCGCCAAGGCGGCCTCGTCGATCAATTCGCCGCGGGCGCAATTGACCAGGCGAAGACCTTTCTTGACGGTCTTGAGGGATTCCGCCGAGATCAGATGCTTCGTCTTATCACCGCCGGGAACGTGGAGCGTCACGAAGTCGGCCGTCTTGAGCAGGTCGGCCAAAAGACACGGCTCTATTCCCAGCTCCCGCGCTTGCGCCTCGGACACAAATGGGTCGAATCCGACGATCTTCATCCCGAAGGACTGGGCCCGCTTGGCGACCTCGCGGCCGATGCGGCCCAAACCCACGACGCCCAACGTCTTGCCGAACAGCTCGACGCCCATGAACTTGGAGCGCTCCCACTTGCCGGCCTTCGTGGACGCGTCGGCCTGAGCGACGAAGCGGGCCGCGGCCAGCATCAAGGCCATCGCGTGCTCCGCCGCGGCCAACGTGTTGGCGGCGGGGGCGTTGATGACGGCGACGCCGCGGCGCGTCGCCGCGGTCAGGTCGATATTGTCCACGCCCACGCCGGCGCGGCCGATCAGGCGCAGAGCGGGGGCCTTGCCGATCCAGTCCGAGGTGATCTTGGTCTCCGAGCGCACCAGCCAGACGTCGGTGCCGATCAGCGCCTTCTCCAGCACGTCCGGCTTCGGCGCCACTTCGAAACGCAGATCGATGCCGGGATGATCGGCCAGGGGCTTGAGGCCCGCGGGATCGATCTTGTCGGTGACCAGGACCTTGAGTTTCGCCATGGAATTAAACCTTCGCCTTCGCGAGCCGGTGGGCCAGCGCCGCGACGCCCGCGTCGACGTCGGATTTCGAGATGTACGCCATATGCGCCAGCCGGAAGATCTTGCCTTTCAGGTGGAGCTGGCCGTTGGCGATGGTGATGCCCTCCTCGCGGAGGATGTCGGCGAGAAGCTTGGTGCCGTCCACGCCTTCGGGAAGGATCGCGCCCGTCAGGATGTTGGCGGGGTTCTTGGCGAAGAAGGAAAGTCCGAGTTGTTCCTTCAGAGCGGCGCGCGCGTAAGCGGCCAGCGCGTCATGACGCTTCCAGACCGCCTCCAGCCCCTCGGCGCGCAGAAGCTTCAACGCCGCCGCCTGACCCGCGACGATGGAGATCGCCGGCGTCCAGGGGGTCTCCTTATCGGAAAGAAATTTCTTGATCGTCCGCCAATCGAAATTGAAGCGCGGCAGCCCGGCGGTCTCGCACTCCCTCCAGGCCCGATCGGAGACGGCGACGAAACCCAGGCCCGGGGCGTTCATCAGGCCCTTCTGGGACGCGGTCACGACCACGTCCAGGCCCCAGGAGTCCATCTCCAGCGGCTCGCAGGCCAGGCCGGAAACGGAGTCCACCACCACCAAGGCGTCGGACTCCTCGCGGACGATCTTCGCCAAGGTCTTCAGGTCGTTGACGATGCCCGTGGAGGTGTCGGTGTGCTGGAAGAAGACGGCCTTCAGGCCGGGATTTTTCTTCAGCGCCGCGCGCAGCGCGTCGGCGTCCACGGATCGGCCCCACTCGAACGGGAGGACGACGGGGGTGAGTCCGAACGCCTTGTGGATGGCGACGAAGCGGTCGCCGAAAGCGCCCGTCGTGCAAACCAAGGTCTTGTCTCCGGGCGAAAGCAGGTTCTGCACCGCCGATTCCATGGCGCCGGTCCCGGAGCAGGTCATCATCAACACCGCCGCCTTCGTCCGATACGCCCACTTCATGTCCTCGATCACGCCCAGGAACAGACGGCCGAATTCCTCGGTCTTGTGGTGGATCAGCGGCCGCGACATGGCCTCCAGGACCTGAGGAGGAAGCGGAGTGGGGCCCGGCGTGAGCATGATGTTCTTGTCGGACATGGGGGTTAGGCGACTCCGCCGCTGTGCGGAGGCTGGTTCTTCGGCGCCGGGGTCGCGCCGGGCGTCAGCCAGGCGGGCTTGACCTCGGGAATCGCGGCGACGGCCCCCAGGGCCAGGGCCGCGACTTCGCGGAAATGCTTGACGGGAATCATCCTGATCCGCTCGCGCACCTCGGCGGGGATCTCCTCCAGGTCCTTGACGTTGCCGTCGGGAAACAGGACCGTCTTAAGACCCTCGCGGTCGGCGGCCAGGACCTTCTCCTTGAGTCCGCCGATGGGCAGGACGCGCCCGCGCAAGGTGATCTCGCCCGTCATCGCCAGGCCTTCCGTCACCGGGCGCCCGGACATCAGACTGGCCAAGGCGGTGGCGATCGCGATGCCCGCGGACGGACCGTCCTTGGGCGTGGCGCCCTCGGGAACGTGCAGGTGGAAATCGCGGCGGCGGAAGGCCTCCGCGGGGATGCCGAGCTCCTCGGCGACGGCCTTCACGTGCGACAGCGCGGTCTGCGCCGACTCGGTCATCACCTCGCCCAGGCGGCCGGTGATCTTGACCTCGCCGCGTCCGGGCACGAAGACGGCCTCGATGGCCAAGGTCGCGCCGCCGACCTCGGTCCAAGCCAGGCCGGTGGAGACGCCGACGCCGTTGAACGAGTTCTTCTCGCGCGGATACTTGGCGGGTCCCAGCATCTTGGGAACATCCGCCGCGTCCACCGTCACCTTCTCCTTCTTCTCCGCCAGGACGATGCGCGCGGCTTTGCGGCACAGCGCCGCCAGCTCGCGCTCCAGATGGCGCACGCCGGCCTCGCGGGTGTACTCCTCGATGACGCGGTCGAGCGCCGATTCCGTGATCTCGAGCTGGCCTTTCTTCAGGCCGTGATTCTCGACGGCTTTCGTGAGCAGGTGCGTGCGCGCGATGGCCTTCTTCTCGGCCTGCGTGTAGCCGCCGAAGGTGAGGACCTCCAGGCGGTCGCGCAAGGTGATGGGGATGCTGCCCAGGTCGTTGGCCGTGCAGATGAACATCACCTGGGACAGGTCGAACTCCACGTCCAGGTAATGGTCCATGAAGGTCGCGTTCTGCTCGGGGTCCAGGACCTCGAGCAAGGCGGCCGCGGGGTCGCCGCGCCAGTCGCTGCCCATCTTGTCCACCTCATCGAGGAGAAAAACGGGGTTGCGGGAACCGGCCTTCTTCAGGGACTGGATCAGGCGGCCGGGCAAGGAGCCGATATAGGTCCGTCGGTGGCCGCGGATCTCGGCCTCGTCGCGCACGCCGCCCAAAGACATGCGCACGAACTTGCGGCCGAGCGAGCGGGCCACCGAGCGCGCCAGGGACGTCTTGCCGACTCCGGGGGGGCCGGCGAAGCACAGGATGGGGCCGCGCAGGCCCTTTGTCAGCTTCGTGACGGCCAAATATTCGAGGATGCGCTCCTTCGCCTTCGGAAGACCCGCGTGGTCCTCGTCCAGAATCTTCTGCGCCTTCGCCAAATCGATGGTGTCGCGGGTGCGCACGGACCACGGGAGGTGGACCATCCAGTCCAGGTAGGTGCGCGAAACCGTGGACTCGGGCGAGAACGGCATCATTTTTTCCAAACGGCCGATTTCCTTCATCGCCGCGGCGTCGGCGGCTTCGGGCATCTTCGCGTCCTTGACCGCTTTTTTAAGATCCTCGATTTCCTGGGCGAAGTCGTCCTTCTGGCGGAGCTCCTTCTGGATCGCCTTCATCTGCTCGTTGAGGTAGTACTCCTTCTGGGTCTTCTCGATCTGCCCCTTGACCCGAGTGTGGATCTTCCTCTCCAAGTTCAAAATCTCGATGTCGGCCTTGACCAGGACCACCAGTTTCTCGAGGCGGACCTTCGGATCGGGCAGTTCCAGCAGGGCCTGGCGGTCGGCGGCCTTCGCGACGATCGCGGCGGCGGCCTTGTCGGCCAATTCGGAGGGGTCCTCGGCCTGGGGCAAAGCGGACAACTCGGCGGGCGCCCGGCGGGAGATCTTGCCCTGCTCCTCGCAGATTTCAAGCGCGTGGCGCATCAGCGCCTTGAGCTCGGCGTTGAGCTTCACCGGCGTCTCCGGATAGGTCAGGTCGGCGGACCAGTGGCCTTCGTCCGCGGAATAGTCCATGGCCGCCAGCGCCGCGCGGGCATGGCCCTGCAGGAACACCTTCAGCGTTCCGTCGGGCATCTTCAGGTACTGCACGACCTCGACGAGGACTCCCATCCGGTAGATGTCCTCGGCCTTCGGGTCCTCGATGGCCACGTCCTTCTGCGCGGCCACCACCAGCAGCTTGCCGTGCTTGGCCATCGCCGCCTCGATCGCCTTGACGGATTTCGGGCGCCCGACGGACAGCGGCAGGACCATGTGCGGGAACATCACGACGTCGCGCACCGCCAGCAAGGGCAGGCGCGCGGGGCGCGGGGGGGCGGCTTTCTTGGTCTCGTTCAAAGCTTGCTCATCGGCACGACCTTGTCCACCAGCCCGTAGGCGACCGCCTCGTCGGCGGAGAGGTAGAAGTTGCGCTCCACGTCCTTGTCCACCTTCGCGTACGACTGGCCGGAGTGGAGGGCGATGATCTCGGACAGGCGCTTGCGGTTCATGCCCATTTCCTTGGCCTCGATTCCGATGTCGGTCTCCTGGCCGCCCAGGCCGCCGCGCATCAGGGGCTGGTGGATCATCACGCGCGCGTGGGGAAGGATGTGGCGCTTGCCCTTGGTGCCCGCGGTGAGCAGGACGGCGCCGAAAGACATGGCCATGCCCATGCACATCGTGGAGATCGGGGCGCGCACGAACTGCATGGTGTCGTACACCGCCAGGCCGGCCGTCACCATGCCGCCGGGGGAATTGATGTAGAGATGAATGTCCTTCTCGTGGTCCTGGGAGTCCAGGTAGAGAAGCTGGGTGATCAGGAGGTTCGCCGAATCGGTCGTGACGACGCCGCCGTCGCCGCCGAAGAAGATGATCCGCTCCTGCAGCAGGCGCGAGAAGATGTCGGTGCTGGTGGCCGACCCCTGCGTCCAACGCTCGAGAACCGTCGGGAGAATGCTGGGCATGGGGAGAGTCTAGCTCTTTGAGAACGCTCCCTCAAGTCGCCGGGGAAAAAGGTCGCGGCGGGCGCGGATCACGCGTCCTTGTACGCGGCCTTTTCCTTCAGGAACTTCATCGTCTTGCGCTCGCGGATCATGTGGGCGATCTGATCCTTGCGCTTCGCGTACACCTCGCGAAGATCCTTCTTCTTCTCCTCGGTGTCCGCGTCCTTCAGGCCCTCTTCCAGCTCCGCGGCCAGTTCCGACTCGGACGCCTCGATCTTCTCCTTCTCGGCGATGGCGCTGAGCACGAAGGCCAGGCGCACCTCGTCCTCGGCCTTGGGCTGCATCTTCGCGGTCAGGTCGGCCATCACGTTGGCGGGAAGCTCGCCGGCGCCCTGGAGCTGGCGCTTCATGCGCTCCATCATTCCTTCCAGCTGTCGCGAAACCATGGACGGCGGCAGCGGGAACTTGTTGGCCTTGACCAGCGCCTCCTCGATCTGGCGCGTGGCGTCCGCCTCCGACTCCTGGGAGACCTCGCGGTCCAGGACTTCCTTGAGCTTGGTCTTCAGCTCATCGAGCGTCTCGAAGCCCAGGTCCTTGGCGAACTCGGCGTCCACGGCGGGCAGGATCTTGGTCTTGATCTCCGTGACGGTGACGGACAGCTCGGCGTCCTTGCCGCCGAGCTTGACCTTCAGGACCTTGGACTCGCCGCGCTTGAGGCCCTTGAGGCCGGCGGTCAGGCCCTCGACGGACTGCTCCGACGACATGTCCACCAATTCGCCGGACCCCTTCGCGTTGCTCATGGGCTTGCCGTTCTGGGAGGCGGCGTAGTCGATGACGACGAAGTGCTTGTCGCCGACGGCCTCGTCCTTGGACGCCTCCAGGCGCGCGTGCGACTCGCGCAGGTCCTCGATGCGCTTGTCCAGCGCCTTCGCGTCGGCGGCGGCGGGCTTGCGGGCGACGGGGATCTTCACGTAGTCCTTCGCGGTGGGAGTGGGAGCGACCTCGACGCGCACCTGGAGGACCAGGGGCTCGCCGTCCTTCCACTTCACGTCCTCGACCGAGGGCGTTTCGACGACGCGCAGCTTCAGCTCCTCCAGGACGGAGGGAACGTGCTTGCGGATCAGGGAGTCCAGCGCCTCTTCCTTGGCGTGGCCGGTGAAGTGCTGCTTGACGATGTCGAGGGGCGCCTTGCCGGCGCGGAAACCGGGGATGCGCGCGCGGTTCTGCAGGCGCACCAAAGCGGTCTGCGTCTGGTTGGCCACTTCGTCCTCGGGAATTTCGACGGAGAGGGTGAGCACGCAGCCCTCTTCCTTGACCTTCTTGAATTTCGCCTTGTCCGATTTCGTCGAGGTGAAGAGTCCCATGATTCCTCCGAGTTAACGAGTGGGCGGGAGGGGACTTGAACCCCTACGCCTTGCGGCACACGGTCCTAAGCCGTGCGCGTCTGCCAATTCCGCCACCCGCCCAAAAGTAAAAAAAGGACCGAGGTTCGCTCGGTCCCCGGTACGGCCGTCAAATCGTCTGGGCAATCTCGGACTCGAACCGAGAACCTTGACCTTAAGAGGGTCCTGCTCTAACCAGTTGAGCTAATTGCCCGTCGGAAGTAATTTATAGCAAAATC
>JAGWMT010000476.1 GCA_028871595.1 Elusimicrobiota bacterium | reverse complement strand
GATGAGTTGATGAACGCCGGATCGGCGCACATCATGTGCGCCAACGATCCCGTCGCGGCCTGGGGCGCCGTCGAATTATTCAAAAATACGTTCAAACGCCGCGTGGACCTGATCTCCGGCCCGGCCACGGACAACGCGGTCGGAAAGGAGTTCATCGAGAACAAGATCGGCGTGCGGGCGATGAACGCGCGCATCGAATACGACTTGCTGGGCAAGTTCGTCGAGGACGCCGTGTTCTCCGGAGTCAAGGCATGAAGAAGATAAAGGTCGGCATCGAAGGCGGGGCGGGCTTCGCGGGCGGGGAGCTGATCCGCCTTCTGTTGGGGCATCCCATGGTGGAGATCTCCGCCGCCACGTCGGCCACGTTCCCCGGCCAGCCCGTGTTCCTGGCGCACCCGAACCTGCGCGGCCGCACCGACCTGTCGTTCACCCGCAAGCTGGACTACTCGAAGCTCGACTGCCTGTTCCTGGCCGGCGGCCACGGCGACGCGATGAGCAACGTCCCCGCCATCCTGGCCGAGACCGGCCCGCGCCTGCGCATCATCGACCTGTCCGGCGATTTCCGCCTGCGCGACGCGGAGCTTTATCCGCGCTGGTACACGCGCACTCATAAAGCGCCGGCCCTATTAAAAAAATTCGCCTACGGCCTGGTGGAGCTCAACCGCGCCGAGATCGCCAAGTCGCGGTGGGTGGCCAATCCCGGCTGCTTCGCCACGGCCACCGCCTTGGCCCTGGGTCCCCTGGCCAAGGGCAAGATCTCCGGAACCGTCTCCGTCACGGCGGTGACCGGCTCGTCGGGCTCCGGCGCGTCGCCGTCGGTGATCACGCACCACCCCACGCGCCACGCGAACCTGCGCGCGTACAAGCCGTTCGTCCATCAGCACGTGCCCGAGGTCCAGCAGATCCTGGACCGCCTGTCCGGCGGCTCCGACCTCAAGCTCTCGCTGATCCCCATCTCCGGCCCGTTCGCGCGCGGCATCTACGCGGTATGCCAGGTGGACCTGCCCAAGGGCTGGACCGAGAAGAAGGTCCTGGACCTGTACCGGGACGCGTATAAAGGATGCACCTTCGTGCGCCTGGTCACCGAACCGCCGTCCTTGAACGCGGTCAACGGCAGCAACCACTGCGACGTGTTCGTGACCGTCTCGGAGGGCCGCATCGGCGTGATCGCCGCCATCGACAACCTGGTCAAG
Source organism: Elusimicrobiota bacterium (assembly GCA_028871595.1). The sequence continues at coordinate 71 of JAGWMT010000476.1, read as the reverse complement.
GGCGCGAGCGGCCAGGCGGTCCAGAACCTGAACGTGATGATGGGCTGGAACGAAAGCGAAGGCCTGGCCTT
>JAGWMT010000165.1 GCA_028871595.1 Elusimicrobiota bacterium | reverse complement strand
CTTGGTGATGGAGTGGAAGACCACGCGGCCGTACCGGCGTTCCCCGAGCAGGCGGCTGACGTGCCAGGCGATGGCCTCGCCCTCGCGGTCGGGGTCGGTGGCGAGGAGGACCTCGTCGGCCTTTTTCGCCAGGGCGCTGAGCTCCTGGATGTGGCGCGAGGAGCGTTCGAGCGCCACGTAGGTGGGCGTGATCTTTCCGCCCTCGAACTTGACCGCCAGGTCGCCGGTCGAAGGCAGGTCGCGCACGTGCCCGAAAGACGCGGCCACGCGGTACTCGGGGCCCAGGAAGCCCTTGATCTTGCCGACCTTATTGGGCGACTCGACGACGACCAGCTTCATCGCAGGTCTATCTCGAGGCGGTAGAGAGTCTCTCCGTCGCCGGCGTCCTCGGGCTCGATGAAGCGCACGCGGGAGCCGAAGCGCCCCTCGTAAAAGCCGCGCGACGACTCGGTGGCCCGGATGAACAAGGTGCGGACGCCGGCGGCGCGCAAGCGCGCGACCGCGTCGTTGAGCAAGAGGAATCCCAGTCCGTGCCCCTGATGCTCCGGCTTCACGGCCAGGCCGAACCATAGGTAGCGGCGGAAATGAGTGAGATCCGCGCCCGCCGGCGCGTCGGGCGCGCTCCGGCTCACCCAGTTATCCAGCGGCTGGTCGAGGCGGGCGACGCCGTCATGGAATGAGACATCGATATGGCCCGCGGCGAGCTTCATGGTACGATCGTACGATCTTTCGCTCCCCCCGGCGCGGGCCTTTCGGGCACGCGCGGCGGGACGGAAAGCCCGGGGAAAACTGGGACCGCGGCTACTCGTAGCGGAGGGCTTCGATCGGCGACAGAAGCGCCGCCTTCCGCGCCGGCCACAGGCCGAACACGAGGCCCACGCAGGCGGAGAAACCGACGGCGACCAGGATCGCGCGGAGGGAAAGGACCGCGGCCCAACCCGCGATGGCGGACAGGCCCAAGGAGACCCCCACGCCCAGTAGGACGCCCAGGAGGCCGCCGCCCGCGGCCAGGGCCAGCGATTCGATCAGGAACTGGGCCATGACCGCTCCGCGCGACGCGCCGACGGCCTTGCGCAGGCCGATCTCCCGCGTGCGCTCGTTGACGGAGACGAGCAGGATGTTCATGATCCCCACGCCGCCCACGAACAGGGAGATCGCGGCGGTGATCGCCAGAAGAAGGGAGATCGTCTGCGTGGTTCCCTGGAGGGTGGCCTGCATCTCGGCCATGTTGCGCAAGGTGAAGTCGTCGTCCTTGTAATCGGGCAGGCGGTGGCGGCGGCGGAGGAGCGCGCGCACGGTCTCCAGCACGGGCGCGATGGCTTCCGGCGTGGCGCATTCGGCCGCCATTTCATGGAGATAGGTCGTGCCCAGGACCTTCTTCATCGCGGTGTTGATGGGGACGACGATCATGTTGTCCTGATCCCCGTAGCCGCCCGAGCCCTTGATCGGCAGGATTCCGATGACCTTGAAGGCGGTGTGGTTCACCTTGACGGTCTTGCCGACCGGATTTTCCTCTCCGAACAGGAGATCCACGACCGTCTGGCCGAGAAGGACCACGCGCGCCTCGTTCTGGTCCTCTTCCGCGGTGAAGAAGCGGCCGTAGTAGGGGGTGGCGCGGCGGATGGATTCGTAGGCGGGCGTGACGCCCTGCATCTCGGTGACGGCGTTCTGATCGCCGTAGACGACGGAGACGTTGCCCTCGGCCTCGGGATAGTTGAGCGTGACTCCGTGGACCCGGCCGACCGCCCGGGCGTCGTCGAGCGTCAGCCGCGAATACGCTCCGCCGCCGAAAACCCCGTTCATCCGGGGCGGACGCGCGAAAACCATGATGAGGTTGGAGCCCAGGCTGGCCAGCCGCGCCTCGATGGCCTTCTGCGCGCCGGCCCCGATGGCCAGCATGGCGATGACCGAGGCGACGCCGATCATGATCCCCAGCATGGAGAGGACGCTGCGGCCCTTGTTGGCGGCCATCGCCCGGCCCGCGGAGGCCGCGTACTCGCTCACGGCGCCCAGGTCGAACGACGCCGGGGCCGGCGCGGGAACGGGCGCGACCTGGACCAGCGGGGAGGAGTCCAAGCGCTCGTCGGCGACCACGAGGCCGTCCTTGATGCGGATGATGCGCCGGGCGTGCGCGGCGATGTCGGGCTCGTGCGTCACCATGATCACGGTGATGCCCTCGCGGTTGAGGGCCTGGATGAGGCCCAGGATGTCTTCGGCTTGGTCGCTGGCCAGGTTGCCGGTGGGCTCGTCGGCGAAGAGCAGGCGCGGGCGGTTGACCAGCGCGCGCGCGATGGCCACGCGCTGCTGCTGTCCTCCCGAGAGCTGGTTCGGGGCGTGGTCCATCCGGTCGCCCAGACCCACTCGCTCGATCAGGGCCGTCGCGCGCTCGTCCCGGTCCGCGGCGCCGGAGTAGATCAGCGGCAAGGCCACGTTGTCCAGGACGCTGGTGCGCTTGAGCAGGTTGAACATCTGGAAGATGAAGCCGATGGTCCGGGAGCGCAGGGCCGCGCCCTCGTCGTCGGTGAGGTTCGACACGTCGCGCCCCATCAGGCGGTACGTCCCGCCGCTGGGCCGGTCGAGGAGCCCGATGATCTGCATCAACGTGGACTTGCCCGAACCCGACGGTCCCATGATGGCCACGAACTCGCCCTCCTCGATACTGAGGGTGATGCCCTTCAGGACGCGGAGCTCCTCGCCGCCGACCAGGTAGGAGCGCGTGATGTCCTTGAGTTCGATGAGGGCCATGGGGTCCGCGGGTGTTGGGACGACGGCGAGCGGCGCGAAGTGTCGCGATTATACATTTGCTACGCCGGCCGCCGGTTGTCGCCGTGCCTGGGCGGGGAGGAGGACGTCCCGTCGGCCTTCGCGGCGTGCTTCGACTGGCTCACGCGCTTGGCGGGGATGTTCATGGGCCGCGTCCAGGCCGCGACTTTCTGCGGCATGCGGCTCCAGCTGAAGCTCGACCTTCTTTGAGGCGCGCGCTTAGTCCCGGGTCTTGAACGTGAGGCGGTCCGTGGCGGCCACGGCGGCGCCGATCTCGGGCAGGATGCCCATCCTTCGGTAGATGGGCCGGATGGACTCCCGGATGGATTCCAAGCCCCGCGCGAACAGGGCCGCGCCCGCCAGGCAGCAGAGGCCTCCGAACAGGAGGGTGCGAGGCGCGCCGAAGCGCTCCGCCATGCTGCCCGCCAGCAGGCTGCCGAACGGGGCGGTGCCCAGAAAGGCCATCATGAAGAAGCTCATGACGCGACCGCGCTTGTCGTCGTCCACGATGGTCTGGATGATGGTGTTGCTCGAGGCCATCTGGGTCATGAAGCCGGCTCCGGTCAGCAGGAGCAGAGGCAAAGACAGCCACAGCGTCGTCGAATAGGCGAACGCGATCAGGCCCGCGCCGAAGGCGGCCGCGGAGACCGGAATCACCCGGCCCAGGCCCAGGACGCTGCGGCGCGAGGCCAGCCAGACCGCGGCCGCCAGCGCCCCCGTGCCCGTGGCCGTCATCATCAGGCCCAAGGTGTGAGGGCCGCCGTTGAGGATCTTTCCGGCATAGAGAGGGATCAGGACGGTGTAGGGGACGCCGACCAGGCTGACCAGGGCCAGCAGCAGGATGATGGAGCGGATGGGACGGGAGCCGGAGACGTAGTCCCAGCCTTCGCGCATCTCGGCCAGGGCGCCGCCGGCGTGGGGCGCCTTGGGCGCCGTCGCGCGCACGCGCATGGCCAGCAAGGCGAAGATGACGGCCAGGAAGCTGGCGCCGTCCAGAAAGAAGCACCAGCCTTCGCCGGCGAGCGCGATGATCACGCCGCCCAAGGACGGGCCGATCAGGCGCGCGGCGTTCACCATGGACGAGTTCAGCGCGATGGCGTTCCCCAGATCCTCCTTTTTCTCGATCATCTCGATGACGAAGGCCTGGCGCAGGGGCATGTCGAAGGCGGTGATGACGCCGTCCACGACGTTCAAGACGATGAGGCCGGTGATGGTCGCGCGCCCGCTCAAGGTCATTGCGGCCAACGTGAAGGACTGGAGCATGGCCAACGTCTGCGTGATCACCAGCACCCGGTGCTTGTTCACGCGGTCCACCAGGATGCCGGCGAACGGCGCCAGCAGGAACGCCGGGATCTGTCCCGCGAAGCCGACCACGCCCAGCATCCAGGCCGAACCGGTCAGGCGGTACACCAGCCAGCTGGTGGCGATGCTGGTCATCCAGTTGCCGATCAACGAGACGATCTGGCCGCCGAAAAAAAGCCGGTAGTTCCGGTATTTGAGCGCCCGGAGCATGAACGAGAAGCGGCCGTCGCCGGCGGAGGCGGTCGAAGCCAGGGTACTAGCGGGGGGGGAGCGCGGCGGCACGCCGGGCGCCCGCGCCCAAATAAATCCGTTTCATCGGTTCCTCCGGGCGCCGTTCGCGCCGGGGGTAGGATACCTCGCCCCGGCCCCGCTCGTCATGAGGCTTCCGGTCCGGGAGCGGCGCCAGAAGTCCTAGACGTCGCTACTCGACCCGAGTCTTGAGGAACTGCAGCGCCAGCGCCCAGGCGGCGGCGGCCGACGGCGCGTGGTAGGCGGGCCGGGCGTCGCAGAAGAAGCCGTGGCCGGCCTCGGAGAACTCGGCGTTGATGAAGGGCTTGCCCGCCGCGCGCAGGGCCCCGGTCAGCGCGGCGATCTGCTCCGGCGGGATATGGGCGTCCTGGCCGCCCCAGACCAGGAGCAGCGGCGCGCGGACGCGCGGGGCGCGGTCCAAGAGCGCCGGCGCGATGCCGGCGCCGTAAAAAGAAACGGCCGCCTTCAGCGGCAGCAAAGATGCCGCCAAAAACGCCGCGCGCCCGCCCATGCAGAAGCCGATCGCCGCGACGTTGCCTTCGGCGACGCCGCCGCGCTCCACCAGCCACGCGTGCGCGGCGGCCAGGTCGGCGGCCAAGGTCTCGTTGGTGACCGACTGATAGTGCGGCGCCACGGAAGGGAAATCGCCGTAGGCGCCCTCGAAGCCGGGCGCCGTGCGGTGGTACAGCTCGGGGGCGATCGCCGTGAAGCCCTCCCGCGCGAAGCGGTCGGCGACGTCCCGGATGTGCGCGTTGACGCCGAAGGCCTCTTGGATCACCAGGAGTCCCGGGCGTCGGCCGCCGCCCTGCGGGCGGGCGACGTGGGCGGCCATGCGCGTGCCGTCGGCGACTTCCAATTCGGTCTTTTCCGATGTGATTTCGGGCATGAGCGAACCTCTCTCAGGACAGCGCGAAGAAGCGCCGGATGCGGGACAGCATGTCGCTTTGGGACGCGCGCAGGCCGTCCAGGCGCCGCGCGTCCATGGTGCCGCGGGCGGACTCCAGGGCCACGCGCCGCTCGACGAGCACCTTCGAGATGCTTTCGGCGATCTCCGGGCGCCGGGCCAGGATGTCGCGGAATCCGTCGCGGTCCAGGCGGTAGCACGCGACGTTCTCCACCGCGATCACGGTCGCCGCGCGCGGTTCGCCCGTCAGAAGGGCCATCTCGCCCATGAAATCGCCCGCCTTCAGGCGGGCGACCTTTTCGGCGCCGCCCCCGTCTCCGTGCAATTGGACCTCGGCTTCTCCCTGGGCGATGATGTACAGCCAATGACCGATCGCGCCTTGGCGCGTCATGATCTCGCCCGGCGCGAACGGCGCGGTCTTGAGGCGCCCGGCGAGGGTGGCGAATTCCTCCTCGGTCAAGTCGCGGAACAGGTCCACGCCCCGGAGCGCCGCCAGGCGGCGCTTCGTCTCGTCGGCATCGCGGCGCTCGCGCACGATCTTGCCGTCCTCGAAGGCGACGGCCTGGGAGGGCTCGGTCGCCAGGGCGATGCCCTCCCGCGCCAAACCGTAGAATATCCGGAGTCTCGTCGCCGAAAGCGCCGAGACGTCCGAGTTGAGATCGGTGATCCAGACGCGCAGCGTGTACGCGGCGCGGCCGTCCAAAAAGTCGGTCACCACGCAGCTGGGGGCGGGATCGGCGGCCACGTGCGCGGGGGGGTCGTCGCGCAGGGCCTTCTCGACCGCGGCGATCACCAGCCCGGGGCCCCAGTGGTAAGGAACGCTGAACGTCACCAGGTAGCGGCGCCTCCTCCCGCCTTCGCGACGGCCCAGCGCGGTGACGACGCCCTTCATCAACGCGCTGTTGGGGACCACGACGACGTCTCCCGCGGCCGTCGAGATCTGGGTCTGGCGCCAGCGGATCTCGCGGACCACGCCTTCGTCGCTGCCCACGCGCACCCAGTCGCCGGCCTGCAAGGTCCGGTCCAATTGCAGGACCATGCCGCCCAGGATGTTGCCCAAGGTGTCCTGGAGGGAAAAGGCGACGATCGCGGTCATCACCGCGGACGTCGCGACCAACCCGCTCAAATTGACGCCGGCCGCCGTCAGCGCGGCCAAGACTCCGAGCGCGTACGCGGCGGCCAGGATCAGGTCGCGCGCCAGCGCGGCGATGCGGATCTTCAGGCGCGGGAGGAGAACGTCGAACACGATGAGCCCGGCCGCGTTGATGCCGGCCACCGTCGCCAGCAGTCGGCCGGCGCCGCGCAAGGTGCGGATCGTTCCGGCGGCGCCGGTTCCGCCCGCGGTCATCAGGGCGGCGGCCAGGAGGAAGGCGGCGGCCGCTCCCAGGGTGGTGAGGCCGGCGCCGAGGAGACGCGCTCGCGACGAACGGGCCAAAGCGGCCAAGCCGACGAGGGCCGTCAGCAGAAGGGGGAGCACGACCAGGAAGCCGGGGCCGAAGGACGCGAGCAGCGCGTCGCTGAAATTCATGGGGGAGAGTCTATCACAGCGCGGCGCTTGACGGCGACGGCGTCGGCCAGCCACAGGAAGGCGTCCAGGAAGTCGGAGATCTTCTTGTCGAAGTCCCGGTCGGTCAGGACGCCGGCGTCGTCGAACTTGGAATCCACGCCCGGAGTCATCAGGAGTCGGGGGCACGGGTAGGCGAGGACCGCCAGGGCGATCTGAAGGATCTGCGCCGCGGCGCGCTGCCCGCCGGCCGGCCCCGCCGACACGGTCGCCACGCCCACGGCCTTTCCCGCGAACAACTTCGGGTGAACGGAGTCGATGAAGGTCTTGAACGCGGGGGCGTAGCCGCCGTTGTACTCGGGAGACAGGAAGACGAACGCCTCGCAGGAGGCCAGGCGGGC
>JAGWMT010000164.1 GCA_028871595.1 Elusimicrobiota bacterium | reverse complement strand
GTCGGCGCCTCGCCGGAGCCGCACGCCGTCGGCTCCTTTCCGCTGATCGTCGGCCGCCGCGCGATCGAGGGCTCTTTGATCGGCGGCATCGCCGAAACCCAGGAGATGCTGGACTTCTGCGCGAAGAAGAAGGTGCTGGCCGACGTGGAAGTCATCGCCGCCAAGGACATCAACGCCGCTTACGAGCGCATGCTCAAGAGCGACGTGCGCTATCGCTTCTCCATCGACGCGAAAACCCTTTGAAGAAGGAGAGGACGCTTCCCATGGAACAGAATCCCCAGCAGCAGCTGCAGATCGAGATCGACGAGAACGTCGCGCGGGGGACGTACACGAACCTGGCGCTGATCACGCACAGCGAGACCGAACTGTTGATCGACTTCCTTTTTCTCCAGCCCCAGACGCCGAAGACCAAGGTGCTGACACGCATCGTCACGTCGCCGGTGCACGCGAAGCGCTTCCTGGCCGCCCTGCAGGACAACATCGCCAAATACGAGGCCCGCTTCGGGACGATCAACGCGGGCCAGGCGCCGGCGCCCGGCGCGCCGGCGGTCTACCAGTAAGCCGGTGAAGGTTCCGCGCGCCGCGCTGGTCTGCGTCGGCAGCGAACTGCTGGCCGGACAGGTCAACACCCATCAAGCGTGGCTATCCGTGAGCCTGCGCCGCGCGGGCTTCGACATGGTGGGGGAGTCGTCGGTCCCCGATGAGGTGCCGCTGATCGCCGCGGCGTTCAAACGTTCATTAGCCGCCGCGGACGTCGTCATCGTTTCCGGCGGCCTAGGGCCGACGTTTGACGACGTCTCCCGCGAAGCCGCGGCGAAAGCGCTCTCCCGTGGCCTTGCTTTCCAGCCCAAGCTCTGGAACGAGATCCTCAAACGTTTTGCCCGCTATAAGATGAAGGTGCCGGAGGAGAACAAGCGCCAGGCCATGGTGATCGCCGGGGCCGAGGTATTACCCAACCCCAACGGCTCCGCACCGGGACAGCGCGTGCGTTTCCATGGAAAGACCTTGGTGCTCCTTCCGGGACCGCCCACCGAGATGTATCCGATGTTCGATCGGTTCGTTCTGCCGCGCCTGATCCGCGATCACGCGCGCGGCATCTATCCCGCCTCGTTCTCGGTCAGATTGTCGGGCGTCCCGGAATCGACGGCAGACGAGAAATTGGATCCGGTCCGGGCGCGCTGGCCCAAGGCGCGCTTCACCATCCTGGCGTCCGGCGGGGAAGTGTCGTTTCATGCCGTGTCGTTCGAGACCTCCGCCGCGGCGGCGCGCGCTTCGCGCGCGACGCTCCGCCGGGAGATCCTCGCCGCGGTGGGAACGTATGCACATGGTGAAGCGGATGAAACGTTGGAGTACGCGCTCGGGGCGCGCCTCAAAAGGCGGGGTTTGACTTTGTCCGTGGCCGAGTCGTGTACCGGCGGCCTACTCGGGGGAAGGATCACGACGGTGCCCGGCTCCTCGGCCTGGTTTTACGGCGGAATCATCGCTTACGCGAACGAAATCAAACGGCGGGCGCTCGGCGTGCCGGCTTCCCTTCTCGCTCGGCATGGCGCCGTGTCGGCCGAATGCGCCGCGGCCATGGCCGCGAACGCGCGCCGTGCCCTTCGCACCGACATCGGCGTGTCCATCACCGGCGTCGCCGGCCCGGGCGGGGGAACCAAGGACAAGCCGGTCGGCCTGGTGTACGTCGCCGTATCCGGGCCCGGCCGCGCCGTTTCCTCGCGGCGCCTGGAGATCAACGGTCCAAGGGAAGCGGTGCGTTCGCGCGCCGTCACGGCCGCCTTGCGGCTGGCCTTCGACGCCGCCAAGGGCTGAAGCCCCAGCGCACCGGAGAGCGACTGTCCCCGGGGACAGTTCGGCTGTGAAAGGCGGGGATAACTCTCGAGGCCGCACCGATTCCTTGACCAGGCTCGTCGAGTTTTCGTACAATTCTTGTCAATCATGATAACGAAAGAGAAAAAGTCTGAAAACGTGAAGAAGTTCGGCAAGTCCGGCAACGACACGGGCAGCACCCCGGTCCAGATCGCGCTCCTGACCGAGCGCATCAAGGACCTTTCCGGCCACCTCAAGACCAACAAGAAGGACAACTCGTCCACTCGCGGTCTCCTTAAGATGGTCGGCCAGCGCCGCCGCCTCCTCAACTACCTCAAGAAAAAGGATTTGACCGGCTACACCACGATCCTGAAGCAGTTGGACCTGAGAAAGTAATCATGGCCACTCTCCAGAAGATCAGCCTGCAGGAAACTGTGGGCGGCAAGGGCATTACCCTGGGAACCGGGACGCTGGCCAAGCAGGCCGGCGGCGCGGTCACCATCCAGCTCGGCGACACCATCGTCTTCTCCGCCGCGACCTGCGCCGAGAACGCCAAGGAAGTCCACTTCGTTCCGCTGACCTCCGATTACCGCGAGCGCGCGTACGCCGCCGGCCGCGTGCCGGGCGGCTTCTTCAAGCGCGAGATGCGGCCCCGCGACAAGGAGACGTTGACCTCCCGCTTGGTCGATCGTCCCATCCGCCCTTTGTTCCCTGAAGGCTGGAACCACGAGACGTCCATCCAGTCCATCGTCGTGTCCTGCGACATGGTCAACGACCCCGACGTCTTGGCCATCACCGGGGCCTCCGCGGCCCTGATGCTGTCCGACGCTCCGTTCAGCGGGCCCGTCGGCGGCGTGCGCATCTGCCGCGTGAAGGACGCCTGGGTGCTGTTCCCCACGTGGGAAGAGCGCGCGGAAGCCGAGCTGGAGCTGATCGTCGCGGGCAAGAAGGACGCCCTGCTGATGGTCGAGGGCTCCTCTCACGAGGTGACCGAGGAAGTGTTCGCCGAGGCCCTGGAGATCGCCCAGGCCGAGATCAACAAGCTGTGCGCGATGCAGGTCGAGCTGGTCAAGCGCAGCGAAGCCGCCGGCCGCAAGGTCGAGCGCTACGTGGTGGAGGCCCCGGCGTTCCCCGCCGCGGTCCTCGAGTACGTGAAGGCCCAGGCGACCCCGCAGATCAAGTCCTTCCTGCGCGCGAAGCTGGACAAGCACGGCTTGGACGGCAAGCTGGGCGAGATGAAGGACGCGATCAAGAAGGTCGTCGAGGAGAAGGAGAAGACCGACCCCGCGTTCAAGGACGGCCTGAAGTGGGTCTCGAAGATCGTGGAGAACATCCTCTACGACGAGAGCCGCGCGTTGACGTTGGACGCGAAACAGCGCCCCGACGGGCGCGGCTTCGAGGAGATCCGGCCCATCGAGATCATGATGAAGCCCTTCGACCGACTGCACGGGTCGGTGGTCTTCCAGCGCGGGCAGACGCAGGCCTTCTGCTCCACGACGCTCGGCACTCCGGGCGACATGCAGATCATGGACGTGATCGAGGGGGAGTATAAGGAGCGCTTCATGCTCCATTACAACTTCCCCGCGTTCTCCGTCGGCGAAGTCCGCCCCGAGCGCGGACCCGGCCGCCGCGAGATCGGCCACGGCGCGCTCGCGCGCCGCAGCCTCGCGGTCCTGCTTCCCGACGTGGAGGAGTTCCCGTACACGCTGCGCATCGTCTCCGAGATCTGGGAGTCCAACGGCTCCAGCTCCATGGCGTCGATCTGCGGCGGCTCCCTGTCGCTGTTCGACGCGGGCGTGCCGATGAAGGCCGCCTGCGCGGGCATCGCGATGGGCCTGGTGCTCGATCCGGTGAACGGCAAGTACGCCGTCCTCACCGACATCGCCGGCATCGAGGACCACAACGGCGACATGGACTTCAAGGTCGCCGGGACGCGCAACGGCATCACCGGCTTCCAGATGGACATGAAGATCGAGGGCCTCTCCATCGAGATCATGAAGGAAGCGCTGGCGCAGGCCAAGCGCGGCCGCCTCTTCATCCTGGACAAGATGGACGCGATCCTGCCCGAGCCCCGCAAGGAGCTCTCGCAGTTCGCGCCGCGACTGTTCCGCCTCCAGATCCCGACCGACAAGATCGGCGCGCTGATCGGGCCCGGCGGCAAGAACATCCGCCGCTTGATCGACACCTACGGCGTGCAGGTGGACGTCGAGGACGACGGCAGCGTGTTCATCGCGGGCGTCGATCCCGTGGGCTGCCAGCAGGCGAAGGCCGAAGTCGAGGCCCTCACCATCGAGGCCGAGGTCGGCAAGATCTACAAGGGGCACGTCGTCTCCATCAAGGAGTTCGGCGCGTTCGTCGAGATCTTCCCCGGCAAGGAAGGCCTGCTGCACGTCAGCCAGATCGACGTGAAGCGCGTCAACAAGGTGGAGGACGTCCTGAAGATCGGAGACGAGGTCGAGGTGAAGTGCCTCGAAGTCGATCCGACCGGCAAGATCCGCCTGTCGCGCAAGGCGGTCCTCTCTCCCGGTTCCGAGAACGACAGCCCCGGCCCGCGCCGGGACGGTCCGCCTCGCGAGCCGGCCGGCCGCGGCGGTGATCGCGGCGGCCGCGGCGGACCTCGCCGCTAGACAGGAGAAACCATCAACATGGCCAAGAAGACGGAGACGCCGAAGAACGGAGCATCCGGACCGCTCGACACTCTGAAAGCCGTCTACGACTTCATGACCCAGAACGGTCTCGACTCCGTCGAGATCGCCGAGGACGGGGCCCAGATCAAGCTCGTCCGCCGCAAGGCGCAGGTCACGCAAGTGGCCGTGCCCGTGCCGGTGGCGGTGGGGGGAGCGGCGCATCACTCCGCTCCTTCCGCCGCGCCGGTATCGGCGGCGCCGTCCCATGCCGCGCCGGCCGCGCCCGCGGCCTCTTTGCCGGCCGGCCAGGCCGTCAAGTCTCCCATGATGGGCATCTTCTACCGCGCGCCGTCCCCGTCCAGCCCGCCCTTCTGCAAGGAAGGAGAGGTCGTGAAGGCCGGCCAGGTCATCTGCATGATCGAGGCCATGAAGGTCTTCAACGAGATCAAGGCCGAATTCCCCTGCACCATCGGCCGCTACCTGGTCGAGAACGGCAAGCCCGTCAAGGCCGGCCAAGACCTGATCAGCATCACGCGCTAACGCGCGTTTATAATCCGGGAGGTCCCACCATGTCCGCCGACACCGCCAATCTCCGCTTGGGCGACATCGCCCCGGATTTCACCGCCGAGACTTCGCTGGGACCGATCTCGTTCCACCAGTGGCTCGGCGACAGCTGGGCCGTCTTCTTCTCTCATCCGAAGGACTTCACGCCCGTGTGCACGACCGAACTGGGCGAGGCCGCCAAGCGCTCCGCCGACTTCAAGAAGCGCGGAGTGAAGGTCCTCGCGCTGTCCGTCGATCCGGCGGACTCTCACAATAAGTGGAAGGCCGACATCGAGGAGACCCAGTCCTGCAAGGTCGACTACCCGATCGTCGGCGACGCGGACAAGAAGGTGGCGAACCTGTACGGGATGATCCACCCCAAGGCGCTCGACAGCTTCACCGTGCGCACGGTCTTCATCATCGACCCCGCGAAGAAGATCCGCCTGACGATGACGTACCCGGCCTCCACCGGCCGGAACTTCGACGAGATCCTGCGCGTCATCGACGCCCTGCAGCTGGCCGACAAGTACAAGATCGCGACCCCGGTCAACTGGAAGAGCGGGCAGGACGTCATCATCCCGCCCGCCATCCAGGACCCGGAAGTCCTGAAGACGAACTACCCCAAGGGCTATACCGTCATCAAGCCCTATTTGCGCACGACGCCGGCTCCCGACAAGTAATCGTCTTTCTCCTCGCGCCCGCCGCATCGATCCTCTAAAAAAGATCAGGACTCGCTCCAGAGCGGGTCCTGATCTTTTATAAAGCGATCCAGGCGCGCGTTCCGACTGTTGGCGCCAACAGTTGGCCTGTGAATGGCGTGGAAACTGACTCATCCGCCCGAGACTCCAATCGCGCGCGCTTCGCGGGAAAACCCGCGCAAAAACCGCTATAATCCTCGCTTCGGAGACGTCAAGGCACCCGCGGAGGCGTTTTTTTCCCATGCCCACTCACCGGTATAAGGCGGCGGCGAAGTCCACGAAGGGGAGCAAGTCCCGCAAGGACATCCTCCCGTCCGCCCTGCGCTGGGCCGCGTTCTTCCTAGGCGCGGTGTACCTGGGCTGGGCCTTGGTTTTTCCGGCGCACGCCGGAGTGATCGGTCAGTCGCTCTCCGAGAAGCTGTTCCAGAAATTTGGAACGGCGGCGTATCTCCTGCCGCTCTTCCTCTTCAACGGCCTTCTGCAGCACGTCCTGCGCGGCAAGACGACCGGCTGGATGGTGACCACCCTCGCCTCGTTCTTCGGCCTGGCCGCGGGCACGGCGCTGTTCGCGAAGATCGGCTTCTGGACGGGCTTCGACATGACCGTCGCGGGCGGCACCTGGGGCGCGGCCATCGCCGGCGTGCTGACGTCGGGCATGGGCGGCGTCGGCGCCTTCATCATGAGCCTGGGCGTGATGCTCTTCGCCATGCAGATCGTGTTCGAGATCCGCTGGGCCTCCGTCGCGGCCGCGGGCGGGGAACTCCTGGCAGAGGACTACGCCGAATGGTCCAAGGCCCGGGCGGACCTCAAGGCGCAGAAGGCCAAGGCCCCGTCTCCGGACGAGGCGCTGAAGAATAAATCCAAGGACCGCAAGCCGCCGACCGAGCCGAAAGGCGAGGGAGTGCCGCTTCCGGACGACGTTGATAAGCGGCCGAAGGCCGTGGACACGCGCGCGGTCAAGCCGCTGGCCAACGGCAACGGCGCTTTGCCGAAGCTCGTTGAAAATAAGGGGGACAAACCCAAGCCCGTGGCCGCCGCCGCGGACGCCGCGCGCCCGGGCACGCCGCCGGCGCCGACGTCTCCGTACAAGGACTACAAGCTCCCGTCGCTGGAACTCCTGAGCCTGCCGTCCGACGCGCGCCACCGCGGCAAGCCCACCGAGGCCGAGATCACCGCCGCCGTCGCGGACCTGGAGCGCACGCTCAAGAGCTTCGGCATCGACGCTCACGTGTCCGGCTATTCGCCGGGCCCCGTGATCACGCGCTACGAGATCTCGCCCGCGCCCGGCGTGAAGGTGTCCTCCATCGTCGCGCTCGAGAACGACATCGCGCTGGCCATGCGCGCCACGGGCATCCGCATCATCGCGCCCACCCCGGGCAAGGCCGCCGTCGGCATCGAGATCCCGACCCCGCGCCAGGCCGCCGTCGTCCTGCGCGAAATTTTCCAGTCCGACGCCGTC
>JAGWMT010000163.1 GCA_028871595.1 Elusimicrobiota bacterium | reverse complement strand
TGATGACCGTCTCCCTCATTGCCTGGATCGCGGGGCCGCGCGCCGCGTACGGTCAAAGCCTGCTCTGGCACCTTCTGGGCTGGTTCCTCGCCGGAAGCGCTTTGGCGTACTACCTGCATCCCAAGACGGAATAATCGCATGCCGACCGACCGACGCGTCTTCACGGTCGCGGAACTGAACGCGCAGATCCACGAACTTCTGGAAGCGTCCTTTCCCGAGATATGGGTGGAGGGAGAAATATCCAACTGCAAAGCCTATCCGTCGGGTCATACATATTTGACCCTCAAGGACGACAAGGCGCAAGTCCGCGCCGTTTTGTTCAAGGGTTCGGCGTACTCGGTTAAGTTTAAATTCGTTGACGGGCTGAAAATATTGGTTCGTGCCCGCGTGACGTCGTACGAACCTCGAGGCGAGCTGCAGTTGGTGATTTCCGCGGCGGAGCCGCGGGATAAAGGCGCATTACAATTGGCGCTGGAACAGCTGAAGGCCAAACTCCAGGCCGAGGGGTTATTCGACGAGTCCCGCAAGAAACCGTTACCCCCATTCCCGAAATCCGTCGGTGTCGTGACCTCCGGCCAGGGCGCCGCCGTGCGCGATATCATCAATGTCCTGTCGAGACGGTGGCCCGGCATCGAGATCCGCGTCTGGCCCGTGAAGGTCCAGGGCCCGGGCGCGTCCGACGAGATCGCCGGCGCGATCCAGGGATTCAATGAATTGTCTTCCGACACGGATGTGTTGCTCGTGGGTCGCGGCGGAGGGTCCATCGAGGATTTGTGGGCGTTCAACGAAGAGCCCGTCGCGCGGGCGATCGCCGCCTCGAATATCCCCATTGTTTCGTGCGTCGGTCACGAAACGGATTGGACGATCGCCGATTTCGTCGCGGATCTTCGCGCCCCCACGCCGTCCGCCGCCGCCGAACTTGTCGTTCCGGAAAAAGCGGCGCTGCTGGACCGATTGTTGGAGCACGACGACGCCATGGCGCAAACCTTACGCGACATGCTGGAAGATCTCGGACGGCGATTGGCGTATGCGTCACAACATCCCCTCCTGCAGGACCCGCGCCGTCTCTGGGAGCAAAAGGTCCAACGCGTGGACGAGCTCACCGCGCGATTGCCCGACGCCGTTCGGCGTTTGCTCGAGAACGCCGGGCTGCGTCTGAGCGCGACCGCGGGACGTCTCGACGCGATCAGCCCATTGAAGGTTCTGGCGAGAGGTTATGCCATCGCCGAGAGCGGCGGGAAGGTTTTAACGAGAGCGGCGCAGGTCAAGACCGGCGATCCGGTGCGGGTCAGACTGTCTGACGGCGAAATCCATTGCGAGGTGACGTCATGAAGTCCAAGGCCGACAAGCCGGAGGCGTTCGAAAAAACGCTCGAAGATCTGGAAACGCTCGTCCGGGAGCTGGAATCCGGCGACAAGGGCCTGGAAGAGTCGCTCGCCCTATACGAGAAGGGCGTCGGACTGGCCAAGAGCCTCGCCGAGCGCTTGGAAGACGCCAAGACGAAGGTCGAGGCGTTGTCCAAGGAAAGCGGCAAGCTGATCAGGAAGCCGTTCGAGCCGAAAGAAGTCTAGGCCGCCGGCTTTTTGGCGTGCTCGCGCAGATACTCGTTCATGCTTTTGGCCAGCGTGACGAAATCCGAGGGGATCATCAGCACGGTGGTGCTGTTGTTCTCAGCGCCGATCTCGGAGACCATCTGCATGCGGCGCAGCTCCAGGGCGGCGGGGTTCTCCGCCATGGTGGCGGCGGCCTGGGACAGCTTCAGGGACGCCTCCAGCTCGGCCTCGGCCTTGATGATGCGGGCGCGCTTCTCGCGGATGGCCTCGGCCTGCATGGCCATCACCTGCTGCATGGCCTCGGGCAGCTCCACGTCCTTCATCTCGAAGCGCTCGATCTCCACGCCCCAGTCCTTGGTGGACGAGGCCACGCCCTCGCGCAGGAGGCCGTTGATCTTGTCCCGGTTCTGCAGGACCTCGTCCAGGTCGTGCTGGCCGATGATGTTGCGCAGGCTGGTCAGCCCCAGCTGGTAGACGGCGGAGCCGGCGTCGTACACGGCGATGACGGACTTGGCCGGGTCCACCACCTTGTACCACAGCACGGCGTTGACCTTGATGGTGACGCTGTCGCGGGTGATGGTCTCCTGCTGCTCCGCGGAGACGGTGCGGATGCGGATGTCGATGGTGGTGGCGCTCTCGATGCCCAGGGGAACGATCCAGTATATCCCGGGGCCGCGCAGGCCGGTGAAGCGGCCCAGGCGGAACACGACGCCGCGCTGGTACTCCTGGGCGATGCGCACGCCCGAGATCAGCAGGATGAACGCGAGGATCAGAATGGGAAACATGGAGGGCCTCCGGTGCGCCGCCGTCCTGCCTACATTAACTGTCTGACCGGGTGAATAGCAAGCGGCGCGTCTATCGCTCCCAAATCAGAAAGCCCCGGAACAACGCCCGCGCCGCCTCGACGCGGTGGTCATGCCGAAGGCGATCAACGGAGAACGCTCCCAGAACGGCGCCCAACGGCATCAACAGAACGTAACGGGGCGTGGTCATCAGGGCGATCCCCACGGCGGGATACATGCGCATGGGGATGGACGAATTGATCAGGCCGATGATCAAGGACGTCATCAGCGCCCAAAGGGCCGCCTTGGGCCACGAGTCGTCGGCGATCAGGCGCATGGAAGCGCCGATGAAGAAGCCGCCGGAGAACGTGGCGAGAAAGCCCAGCCCCGCCAAGGCGACGGCGAACACGTGATTGCCGATGGCGCCGAAGCGCCGCGCGTCGGCGAACAGCTCGCCGACGAACTCCAGCACGTAGCCCAGGCCCTCGGACAGGCCGGTTCCCAGCAGATAGCCGACCAGGAGGGTCAGCGGATGGGGGATCACGCCGGTTCGGCGGTGAGATCGTATTCGGAGGCCGAAATCACTCGCAGTTGGGCGAAGTCGCCCACGCGCAGGTAATGCTTCGAAGCGTCGACCAGCACTTCATTGTCGACTTCCGGGGAGTCATGTTCCGTGCGGCCGATGAAATTTTTTCCTTCTTTGCGATCAATCAACACCCTGAAAGTTTTCCCCACCTTGGACGCATTGATCTCCGCGGATATATCCTGCTGAACGGCCATGACGGCCTGCGCCCGCCGTTTCTTTTCCTTGGCGGGGACATTATCCTTCAGGGTAAAGGCGTGGGTGTTCTCCTCGTGGGAGTATTCAAAGATGCCCAGGCGGTCGAAGCGGGTCTCCCGCACCCATTCCACCATCTCCTCATGATCCTTCTTCGTCTCGCCGGGATAGCCCGCGATGAGGGTAGTCCGCAAGGCGATGCCGGGGACGCGCTCGCGGATCGTGGCGACCAGTTCGGCGGTCTTGGCCTTGGTGGTTCCGCGGCGCATGGAGGCCAGCATCTTGTCGGAGACATGCTGCAGGGGCATATCCAAGTATTTGGCGATATTCGGGCGTTCTCTCATGACGTCCAACACGTCCAGCGGGAAGCCGGCGGGAAAGGCGTAGTGCAGGCGGATCCAGCCGATGCCCTCGACGTCTGATAATGCCTTCAAGAGGTCCGCCAAACGCCGTTTGCCGTAGATATCCAGTCCGTAGTACGTGGAGTCCTGGGCGATCAGGAGTATCTCTCGAGTTCCGGCCGTGGCGAGCCGCTTCGCCTCGGCGACGAGATCCTCGATGGGGGTCGACACATGTTTACCCCTCATCAAGGGAATGGCGCAGAATGAGCACGGGCGGTCGCAGCCCTCGGAGATTTTGAAATAAGCGAAGTGCCGCGGGGTGGTGAGCATGCGCTCGCCGACGAGCTCATGTTTATAATCCGCGCCGAGGTTCTTCAGGAGGCGCGGCAAATCGTTGGTGCCGAAGTAGGCGTCGACCTCGGGAATCTCCTTGGAGAGATCGTCTTTGTAGCGTTCGGAAAGACATCCGGTCACGATCAACTTATCCACCATGCCCTTCTTCTTGGCCTCGGCGTATCTCAGGATGGTGTCGATGGATTCCTGTTTTGCGTTGTCGATAAAGCCGCAGGTGTTGATCACGACGATGGAGGCGTCGTCGGGGTCGGTTTCGTGCTCCACCTCGAACTTGTTCGCCTTCAGCTGTCCCATCAGGACCTCGGAGTCGTAGAGGTTCTTGGAGCAGCCTAAGGTGACGACGTGGACCTTGTTCTTCTTGAGGGTTTTGGTGCGCATGGAGGGAGCCGGCCCGACGGTGATATTATACCAGACGGGGGTTACAGGCTGACGAGGGACAGGAGTTTCGCCCACATCGGGACGGTGACCAAACAGAGGGGCACGCCCAGGCCGACCATCAACGAACAGAGCTCCCCGTCCAGGCCGTATTCCTCGGCCACGATGGCGCCGGTGATCATGGGTCCCATGGCGGCTTCAAGCAAGGTGATGCGGGTGGCTTGGCCGCGCTGATGGAAAGCGGCCACCAGGAGCAACGCCATGGCGGCGGGCGCGAGGATCAGTTTATACATAAGCCCGGCGGTGACGGGAACTTGTTCGCGCGCCAGTATTTTCCGGTCGAACCGGAGGGCGCCGCCGACCGAGATCAACGCCAATGGGATAAGGGTGCGCATGCCGAAGCGCAGCACGACTTCCACGTCGGCCGAAAACGGAATGGGACGCAAAAGAACGGCAAGTATTAAGGCCCACAACGGCGGGAATTTCGCCATTCGACCGAGCACGGCACTCACGGAGGCACGACCGGAAGAAAAGCATGACGCGGCGATGATGCCCAAGGTGGACAAGACCAGAAAAGATCCGGGTTGGTCCGTTAAGACCGCCACGGGTATCGCGCCTTCGCCGTACAAGGCTCGCAACAACGGGAATCCCAAGAACGAGGTGTTTCCCAATCCCGCCGTCATGACGAGGGCGCCGATGGTCCGCGACGACCATCCCAACCTTCGACCAACGACGGCGAAAAATATCACCGAGCCGCCGAACACGATCCACGCCATGGACACCGGCACCCAGTACGACGACTCCCAGTGCAGCCCGTGAAGGGCGATCAGGACGGTGGCCGGCAGGGGCACCCAGATGATGAATTTGTTCAGCGCGGCGAACGCGCGGGACGGGGCGCCGGCCCGGCGCACGGCCAGGCCGAAGGCGATCCACACAAAAATGAGGGCGATCTGGAGCATCGGTTCATTCTATGAAGGTTATGCCCGGTTCGGTCGAATGACGACTGTTTATCCACAGGCTGGCGAATGGTCGATTTTCCCTCTATAATTCGAAAGTCTCTGATTATCGGCAGCCGTGATGCATAGACCCGCATAATCACTCGTTCGGCGAATCCAAATCATGCTACTGCGCGTTCGAAGAAATTTCGATCATAACGGCGAGCTCTGGTTCGAGGCCAGGGCGGAAGAAGACATTATTATTCGCTTTCCCTCGCCGCGGGGAACAGAGGTGAAAGTAGGCGACATCATTTCTTACGATCGAGGTTTCTTGGACGGAGAAGCTCACATCGAGGTGTTTTCATACAAGGGGCATACGGTCATTAATGCCAAGGCCTCGGACTCGAAAGACTTACGCGATCGGCGAATAGTCTTGGAATTATTCTTTGAACAATCCAAGTCGCGCATCAGACTCCTGGCTACCGGGGAAGTTGAGACGAAGGGCCTATTTCCCGGAGGAGATGGTCCGGGCGAATCCGGATTCGATGCCCTCGATGGATTTATGCACTACTTCAAGACCTTGGGGAAAGAGTGGCTCTCGGATAAATGGGAAATGGCGGGGCCCCTTGATTTGCGCGTCTCATTGGTGGATTGGATTGAATCCCACGCCATACCAGAGCTAAAGAAAGCTCAGGCGCAGTCCGATGCGAAGTAGCACGAATTTTATTAAGGAATCGCCTAACCGTCGGATTCTGCCGACCGCGGCCTCGTTTGGTTGGACTGTTAAAGCCGCGGCAACAGATCGTCTGCGTTATGAATACGGAGAACAATCGCCATGAAAAGACAGATTGAACGTCTCTCGCCCCATCAAAACGGCAAGGTGTTCGGCGTCCTCATGGCCGTCTCGTCCCTCGCGTTCGTCGTCCCCATGTCGCTGATACTCATGCTGGTGCCGACGCTCCCGGGTCAAGGGAGGCCGCCCGCGTTCGTTTTCCTCCTCTTCCCGATCATGTACCTGGTCATGGGATACGTCATGACCGCCGTCGGCTGCCTGGTCTACAACTTCTTTTTCGACTATATCGGAGGAATTGAATTCGACGTTTCCGCCGCCGACGGCGGCGCGCCGCAGACCCCCGCGCCGACAAGCCCCGGCCCGGCGTAAGTTTTCGCCCACCACGGCGGTACCACTCCCATGCCCGCCCGCCGAAGCCGGTTCTTCCTCGCCGCTCTCGCCCTCATCGCCGCCGCCGGCGCCGCCCTGGCCATCTCCGGACGCGGACATACCTATCACGGCCCCAGGACGGAGCCCGCCACGTGGAACCCCCGGACGGACCGCGCCAAAATAGTGGCGGAGGCGCGCAAGCTTGAGGGACTGTGGTATGACCCCGTCCAGGGCTACTTCAACGACATCGGCGGGAAGATGGGCCTCATCGTGTGCATGGACGTCCCACGCCTGGCCTACCGCAACGCGGGCACGTCTCTGCGCAAGCTCCTGGAAACGGATTACCGCGCGCACCCGGAACATTACGGCACACACGACGGCCGTCCCGGAGATCCCTACTTCGACCGCCGCGCCCGAAACCTGTACTCCTACTGCAAGTTCAACGGTTGCCTGGACATGAACGGCCCGCCTCGGCCCGGCGACGTGGTGTTCATGAGCCACGGGCCCAACGCCTGGATCAGCCACATCGCCTTGGTGAGCGCCGTAGACCCCGCCGGCCGCTACCGGGTGGTGGAGGCGTCCCGCGATGAGTGGTACGTCACCCGCGAGGAGCCCGGCGAGAAGATGCTGGGCCGCGGCTGGACGTTCCGCGGCTTCGGGCGGCCCCTCAAATAGGCCGAAACTCGCGCCGGCGCGATTTTTGATGCGCGATCGAGCAACGCGACTTACTCCAGAGCACGCATATCCACCTGACTACCCCTTTGGACTAAAATGAATCAATGTCCAAAGCATTCCCTGCGTCCCTGCTCGAATTCGAGCATTGGTTTCGTACCGACGAAGCGTGCCGCGACTATCTCGCAAAGCTGAGAT
>JAGWMT010000475.1 GCA_028871595.1 Elusimicrobiota bacterium | reverse complement strand
GGAGATCTCGCGCGTGCGCGACCTGGCGCGGCGCAACCCGCGCTTTCTCAAGCGCGTGTTCTCGCCCGACGAGATCGCCTACTGCAAGGCCAAGAAGAATCCCTGGCCCCACTTCGCCGTGCGCTTCGCGGCCAAGGAGGCCGTGTACAAGACCTTGGGCAAGGCCGACATCCCGCTGACCGCCATCTCGGTGGCGCGCGACGCCGCCGGGCGCCCCACGGTCACCCTGCACGGCAAGCCCGCGCGGAAGATGAAGCTCTCCCTCACCCACGGCCGCGACCACGCGGTGGCCGTCGCCGTCCGGCTTTAGAAACCGGCGCCTATTTCGCCGCGGGCCAGTCGGCGCCCTGGTCGATCCACAGGCGGATGGTCTCGACCTGGGCGGCGGGCAGGGCCTTCCACTTCTCGTGGCGCTTGACCTTCGGCATGGGATCAAGGTCTTTGCCGTCCTCCAGCGTGACCGGGCCGTTGAGCAACTGGTAAAGCTTGCTTTCGCGGGAGTCGCCGGGAACGATGTCCTTGCCCGCCTTGCCGCCCTTGAACGCCGCGGCCTTGTCGTCCAGGCGGAAGCCGGCGGCCGGCTTCTTCTTGGGCTTCCTCGGGTCCACATGGTGGCACTTCACGCAGGAGGCCTTGAAGATGGGTTGGACGTCCTTCGTGAAATCAATTTTCCTGTCGTCGGCCGACGCCGAGGAAACGAGGATGGGGAGAAGGACGGCGGCGGCGAGAAGGGCGCGATTCATGGGGATCCTCCTGAGGGTCGACCGGCGGGCGTAAGCATATCCCCGAGTCCGGGGCCCTGTCAACCAGGACCGGGGAAGGCGTTGATTTCCGGTTCCCGGCCTGTTACGCTATGAACCATGGCCCGTACCCTCGTCCTCAATAAG
Organism: Elusimicrobiota bacterium; assembly: GCA_028871595.1. Next base: position 407 of record JAGWMT010000475.1, on the reverse strand, counting down.
AGCTTTCGAGCGGTCGCCGTCGCCGATTGGCAGCGGGCGGTGACGCTCGTCTACATGGGGCTGGCCGAGGCGCTGGACGAGGACCTGACGCCGTACGACTTCCAGGCCTGGATCGCGGCCTCGTCGAACTGGGTGGAGACGCGGGGCGACTTCGTGCGGTCTCCCAGCGCGCGCTTCGCCGTGCCCGAGGTGATCCGGTTGGTGCGCTACGACCGCATCCCGCACCGCGAGGTCGCCTTCACGCGGCACAACGTCTTCGCGCGCGACCAGCACCGCTGCGGCTACTGCGGCAAGAAGAAGCCGACCGGGGAATTGGACCTGGACCACGTCCTGCCCAAGTCCCGCGGCGGCCCTCACGATTGGAGCAACGTGGTCACCTCCTGCCGGCCCTGCAACCTGAAAAAGGC
>JAGWMT010000162.1 GCA_028871595.1 Elusimicrobiota bacterium | reverse complement strand
CCGTGCGTCGGCTACAAGCTGGTCCCGCCCGGCGGGGAAATGAGGAGATGACATGACGAAGCTGCCGAAGCTGCTCATCATCGACGACGACGCCCATCTGCGCGAGAGCCTGGCCGAGGTGCTGGAGCTCGACGGATTCGAGTGCCATCAGGAGGGCGCCGCGAAGGAAGGCATCGCCGCCGCCCAGAAGATCGAACCCGACGTCGTCATCATGGACATCCAGCTGCCCGACTCGTCGGGCTTCCAGATCTGCCAGGAACTGCGCAAACGCTCGAAGACGGTCATCCTGATCATGATGACCGGTCGCTTCCTCTCCTCCGAGGAGAAGAAGCAAGGGTTCGAGCTGGGCGCGGACGAGTACATCACCAAACCGTTCGACCTGGCCGAATTGTCGGCGCGGATCAAGCAACTCCTGTCCCGCAACGCGTCGAAAGGCTGACCTACGGCCCTCCGCCGTAACAATTTCGTGCCCCGGAACGGTCATACTGTCCGGGTCGTGAACCCATAATGCCCACGAAGAGACGCGGCAAGCTCGCTTATAAAATCCTCTTCTGGTTCCTGCTCATCTCGCTGGCGCCGATGGGCTTCATCGGCTGGCACCTGGTGAACATCTCCCAGGCGTCCCTGCGCAAGGAGACGCTGGCCATGCAGGAATCCTTGGCCGTCGGCTTCGCCGACACCGTCTCCAAATACGTGACCACGTTCCGCAACGTGCTCACGGAGACGTCCAGCCTGGACGACTTCGTCACGATGAATCCGATCAAGCAGCAGCAATCGCTGAACCGGATACTCCAGATACACCTCGCCGTGCTCGAGCTCTCCGTGCTCAACGACAAGGGCGTCGAGGTCCTGCGCGTCGGACGCTTTCTCGGCCCCAACCCCGAGATGCGCGATTTCTCCCGTGAAGACCTGTTCCAGACGGCGATGGGCCCGCGGGGGCAATACATCGGCCGGCTGGAGCGCTTTCAAGGCCTTTATCCCACGGTGACGGTGTCGGTGCCCATCCTGGATCAGCGCTCCCAGCCCGCGCGGGCCGTGGGCGTGCTGGCGGCGCGGATCAGCCTGAACCCCCTGTCCACCATGCTGGCCATGGAATTCCCGTCCACCGGCAAGAGCCAGTCCGCGGTCGTCGCTCCGGACGGCTTCCTGATCGCGCATTCCGACCCGAAGGAGATCTACCGCCCGGACGCGCGCATGCCCGACGAGGTCCTCAAGGTCGTGACCACCCAGTCCAACGACCGCGGCGGGGGCGAACTGCCGCTGCCCGACGGGCGCAAGCTCCTGGCGGCCTTCGCCGAAACGCGCGACCTGGGCTGGATCGTCTATGTCCAGCAGCCGGTCGAGGTCGCCTACCAGTCCTCCGACGAGATGAAGTCCCAGATCCTCAAGGTTCTGATCTGGGTGGTGCTGGCCACGGTCCTGCTGTCGCTGGCCGTGGCCGGTCACATCACCCAGCCCATCCGGATGCTGAAGGACGCGGCCGACCGGCTCGGCAAGGGCCAGTTCGAGGACCTGCCCGAGGTCGTGACCACCAACGACGAGATCGGAGACCTGGCGCAAACCTTTTTGGGGATGAGCGAGTCACTGAAGGAGAAGACGGGGGAACTCATCCATGCGAAGCAGGAGCTGGAGAAGTTCACCAAGTTCCTGGAGAAGCGCGTGGACGCGCGCACGCGCGAGCTGAAGGCCGCCCAGGACGAGCTGATCAAGAAGGAGCGCCTGGCCGCCATCGGCCAGATGGCCGCCGTGGTCGGCCACGAGATCCGCAACCCCTTGGCGGTCATCAACAACTCGATCTACTTCATCAAGACCAAGCTGTCCACGGGCCAGGAGCCGGACCCCAAGATCGCCAAGCACATCAAGATCATCGAGTCCGAGATCCAGCAGGCCAACGGCATCATCAACGAGATCCTGACCTACTCCCGCCAGCGCGAACTGCAGCCGGAGCGCGTGCAGCTGAACCACTGGCTGGAGGAGCTGCTTTCGGTGTATCCTTTCCCGCCGCACGTCGAACTGGTCAAGATCTTCGATCCGGCGGACGCGGCGTTGGAGATCGACAAAACCGAGATGCAGCAATCCATCCGCAATCTGATCGGCAACGGCATCGAGGTGATGCCTCCGCCCAAGGGGGGCAAGGTCACCATCCGCACGCGCATCTCGGAGCCGGGCTGGGTGGAGCTCTCCATCGGGGACTCGGGGGCCGGCATCCCGCCGGACGTCCTGGACAAGATCTTCGCTCCGTTCTTCACCACGAAGGCGCGCGGCACCGGGCTGGGACTGGCCGTCGTGCGCAAGGTGGTGGACCGCCACAAAGGCCGGATCGACGTGGAAAGTCAGGTCGGCGTCGGCACCACATTTAAGCTTTACTTACCCATTGCGGCTTGAGGCGAACGTGAAAGAGAAAATTCTGATCGTGGACGACGACGCGAACATCCGCGAGGGCGTCGGCGACATCCTGGACGTCGAGGGCTACGAGACCGCGCAGGCGGGCTCCGGCGCGGAGGCGGTCGCGCAGGTGAAGAAGGACACCTTCGACGTGATCCTGATGGATTACAACCTGACCGACGGCACGGGCATCGACGCGATCAAGCAGATCCGGGCGCTGAACGCCGATTCGCAGATCCTGATGATCACCGGCAACGCGTCCCTGGACGCGGCGGTGAGGGCCATCCAGGAGTCGGTGGACGATTTTCTGCAGAAGCCGGTCAATCCGGACCAGCTCAAGCGCGCGATCTCCAAGTCTCTGGAGAAGATGAAGCTGCGGCGCGAGAACCGCCGCCTCATCGAGGACCTCAAGACGAGCCACGACCAGTTGACGCGCCTGTCGGCCATGAAGTCGAAATTCATGTCGATGGCCTCGCACGATCTCTCCAATTCGCTGATGACCCTGCAGGTGAGCTTCGAGATGCTCGCCCAGACGATCAAGCCTGACGAGGACCAGCGCAAGCGCATGCAGTACATCTCCAACGGGATCGGCCAGATCGCGCGGCTGATCGAGGACCTGGTGGACTGGGCGTCCATCGAGCAGGGGAAGTTCCGCCTGGAAACGAACCTGTTCGATCCCGGGGTCATGGTGGAGGAGCTCATCATCGGTCCCCAGGCGCGCGCGCAGGCGCGCGGCCTGACTTTGCGCGCCGAGATCGCCAAAGGCCTGCCGACGATTTCCGCGGACAAGAAGCGCCTCGTCCAGGTGCTCAACAATCTCCTGGAGAACGCGATCCGCCACACCCCGAAGGGCGGCACCATCGCGGTCCACGTCCAAAAGGACGGCGGCGCGGTGCGCTTCGCCGTCCAGGACAACGGCGACGGCATCGCGCCCGCCGACCTGGAGCGCATCTTCGAAAGCTTTTATCAGGGCGCCGGAAGCTCGGGCGGCCGCCTGGGCTTGGGCCTGTCGATCTCCCGGGAGATCGTGCACAGCCACAAAGGGCGCATCTGGGTGGAGAGCCCGGGATTGGGGAAGGGGGCCGTCTTCCTCTTCGTGATCCCCGCCTCTTGACAGAAACCGATAAAACCGTCAATAATGCCCAGGCTCGTGAGTCCGCCTGGCTCCTGAGGAGGAATCGCATGGCTGCTAAGTCCGCTAAAGCCGCGCCGAAGAAGAGGGTGAAGGTTCTCATCGCCGACGACCAGACTCTCTTCCGCGAAGGCATCAAGGATCTGCTCGAGAACGAGAAGTCGGTCGAGGTGATTGGAGAGGCCGCCGACGGCCAGGAAGTGGTCCGCCTCGCCAAGAAGCTCCGGCCCGACGTGATCCTCATGGACATCAAGCTCCCGCATCTGGACGGCGTCTCGGCCACGCGCCAGATCCGCAAGGAACTGCCCAACACGAACGTCCTCATCCTCTCCAGCTACGAGGACGAGGCCCACGTGATGGAGTCCATCCAGGCGGGCGCCAACGGCTACCTCTCGAAGATGCTTCCGGCCGCGGAGCTGGTCAACGCGTTGAAGGCGTTCGCCAACGACGGCGTGATGATTCCCCAGCAAGTGATGGGAAAGCTCCTCCAAGGCCTGCGCCAGATGTCCAGCGGGGAAGGTTCCTCTCCGGTCTCCTTGACGAAAACCGAGATCCGCGTCCTCGTCCTCCTCGGCTCGGGCATGTCGAATAAGGAGATCGCGGCGAAGATGGAGTGCTCGGTCAAGACCATCAAGAACCACCTCAACGCGATCTTCCAGAAACTGGAAGTCAGCAACCGTACCGAAGCCGTCGTCAAGGGCATCGAGATGGGGCTGATCTCTCCCGAAGAACCGAACTGACTCCGCTGACTAAAGAGGAATTCGTCGCCCAGCTGGAGCGCGGGGCCGTCCAGGCCACGGCGCTTCCCGTCACGTCGGTGATCCTGCGCTGGACCGCGGAACAGCTCAAGCGCGGGGACCCGCCGTGGTGGAAGAACATGGCGAAGGCCTGGGAGAAGCGCTCCTTCGTGGCCTGGACCGAGGCCTGGAGTCTGTATCTCACCGCCCTGCACTTCGAGGCGCTCAACGACGCGAACTGCCCTTTGGTTCCTTTCTTCCCGTCGTGCGGCGGGACCGCCGAGGCCGATCCGTCGCCGGCCTTGGCGCGCTTCATGGCCGCCCCGCCGAAATCTTTTTTCGAGAACCTGCGCGACCGGCAGCGCAGAACCTATGTTCAGGCTCGTTCCATTCTTTGGGCCGCGCCGTCGATGCTTTTTTTCCAACGCAATCGAGGGCTCCCGTATTATGTCGTTGAGACGAACGCCGGCGCCGGTCTGAACCTGGCGGCCGACGCGCTGCTCAAGCCGAAGGGGTTCGATTCCAGCCTGGTGGCGGCGCGCATCGGTCTGGACCCTCAGCCGCTGGAGGTCTCCGACATCCTCCATCGCCGCTGGCTCACCGCCGGAATCTGGCCGGACGACCTCCAGGCCATCGGCCAGCTCGACGCAACGATCGAATTCACCCAGAAGCGCGCGAGAGAAGACGCCGCCTTCATCCAATTGGCCGCGTGCGCCCCGGAAAAAGTCGGCGCCTTTATCGGGAAGAACATCCCTTGCGACGATCCCGACGTGGGCTTGTTGCTTTTCAACATGGGCACGACCGTGCGCATGACCGACGCGGAGTACGCCGCCTACTCCGAGGGCGTGGGGACGACGCTGAAGAAATGGGGAGACCGGGGCCTTTGGGTCGAGGTGGAAAGCGTGCGCGGGGAAACCTACTCGTCCACCTTTCAACTGCGCGTGCACCGGATCGTCGAGGGAACCTTGCGCATGTTCCTGATGGCCAGCTTCGACCTGGAGGCCGACAAGCAGGCCATCAGCGAAGCCGGCGCGAAGTTCCTTGAAGTGAAATGACGGCCGGCCGCCTTCCTCTTTAATAACCCGATTTTAACCGCCGCGACCTTGATTTTTCACGGCCCGAGGCTATAATTCCGGTATGACGCGGCGACTTCGCTCGCGGGCGGGGCAGATCATCATTCCGGCGCTTCTGCTCTTTCCGACCATGTTCCTTTTCGTCTATCTCCTCTACGAGACGGCGAAGCTGTCGCGCGAGAAGATCCGCCATCAGTTCGCCATCGATTCCGCCGCCTTCGTCGAGATGACGAACTACTCCGACTTCCTGAACCGCACCGCCTACGTCAACGGCGCCTTCCCCATGCGCATCTTCGAGGAAGGCTACGACACCATGGTGGACGACTGCACCGGGCCGCCGGACAAGCACGACCCGTGTCCTCCCAGCAAGTCCGACTACCCGGGCGACGGCGGCGACGTCAGCTACGCCGACGTGCTCTACAAAAACGGGGCGTTTCCCCGCAGCCAAAGCGGGAAGCACAGCTACGGCAGCGGCGACGCTTCCTGGGACATCGAGTACAGTTCCGCCCGCCAGCAGCAGATGTCCGACAAGGCCTTGCCCGACCCGTTCCTGCTGTTCACGTTGCAGGACGCGAACTGGTTCTGGCATCCCTACACGGTGGCCACCCAGATCTACCAGCTGTACGTCCAAATCTACTCCCTGCTGGGTTCGGTCGAGTCCGCCCAGAAGCAGGTCCTCAAGCGCCTGTCCGACACGCACAGTTTCATGTCGAAATCCTATTGGCTGAACACCGGCGAGTCCGGCGACGCCCTTGTCGCCGCGTTCCGCACCCAAATTCCCGACTTCAACTCGCAGTCCGTGGCCCAGGCGGTGTGCCAGCGCAAGCTCATCTACTGGGGCAACACCACGCGCGGCGGCGGGGGCGTCCAGCCCTACGTGCCCCAATACTCCCACGATGACGGCGCCCAGGACGTGGATTTGGCGAAGAACGGCGGCGGTTCTCCGGATTGTCCCCAGCCGGGCCTTTTCCAGATGATGTGGGTGGATCCGAACGTGGTGAAAAAGCTGGCCGAGAAGACGGGCGGCTCCTACCCCGGCATCGAGCTGCGGATGCCCTGGGTGATCCCGAATTCGAACTATTGGAACGTCGATTTTTATAACGAGATGAACAAGGCCCGCGTCGAGAGCACGTTGCACACCACCATTTCCCTGGGCTCCGGCGATCCCAGCCAGAGCAAGCCTTCGGTGTGGCCGGACCCGACGCCGAAATTCCAGGTGAGGCAGTTTCCGTGAGGCGCCTGCGCCTCGGGCGCCGCGCGCACGCGGATGAAAAGGGCCAGGCGACCACCGAGGTGGTCCTGCTGTTTCCGTTGTTCATGTTCTTTCTCTTCGCCTTCGCCAAGCTGTTCGCGCTGTTGATCCTGGTCCAAAAGCTGGAGATCGCGTCGTTCTACGCGGCCCGCCGCTGGCAGCTGGAGTCGCACCGGAACCAGCAGTACGTCGGACCCACCGACGACGGCGCGGAGGGCGGCTCGTGCACCGGCCTGTGCGGCGACATCCAGGACAAGGTGAAGTCCTACATCGGCTACGACGGCCCGTCCGCGGGATTCCTGGACCTGACCACCTCCTGCCTGAAGACCAGCGAGTGTTCGGCCGGCTCGCCGGGGGTGACCATCCAGCGCACCCAGGTCTGGAACGTGGTCACCGTGACGGCCTGCACGAACCCGGTGAGTCTGGCGTTCTACAAGACGAAAGGTTTCGTGTTCTGCTCGACGAAATACGTTCCCAACCGCGACCGGCCGATCGCCTTCGTCCTGCCGGGGCTCAACAACGGGCCCTGAGCGCCGCGGCCGTCCGCGCGTAAATTGTATGATGCAGATTCGCCGCACCGTTCCCGTCCCTCGGAGAAATCATGTTTTGGGCTAAATTCAGGCTGTTCATGTCGCGCTGGTGGGTGCCCCTGCTGATCGTGGTGGGCATCATCGTCTCCATCATCATCCCGATCTGGTAC
>JAGWMT010000161.1 GCA_028871595.1 Elusimicrobiota bacterium | reverse complement strand
GTGCTGGTCGAAGAACCGGCGCGCCGAGACGCGCGCCCGCGTCAAAAAGTGAGCCCCGCGCGCGCGCTGGCGCTGGCCGCCGTCGCCCTGACCCTCTCCGGCTGCGTCGCCACGCAGAAGGACGTGCTGGACCTCTCCCAGCAGTCCGACGACCTCAAGACCCAGGTGGACGACCTGAAGAAGACCGTCACCTCCATGCAGGCCAACCAGGCCGATCTCTCCGTGCAGATCAAGCAGCTGCGCGAGGACCTCACCGCCTACACGGAGACCGTGAAGGCGTCCATGGGCAACATGGACCAGCTGTCGTCCAAGCTGGACGCGATGGGCGCCCAGCTCTCCGGCAAGGTCACCCAACTGGGGGAGACATTGTCCGCGGCGCAGGAAAAGGGCTTGGAGTCCCAGCAGAAGCTCCTGGAGTCCCAGAAGGCCGAGCTGGCCGCCCAAGGGCGCGAGACGGCCGCCACCGAGCTCCTGCTCTCCTCGGAAAAGCGCCTACAGGCGCACGACTATGCCCAGGCCGCGGCCGGCCTGGACGACTACCTCAAGAAATTTCCCGGCGGCGCCCTGACGGACGTCGCCACCTACGACCTGGGCTTCGCGTACTTCGGCCTGCGCCAATGGGAAAAAGCCGGACGGCAGTTCGCCGTCGTGCTGGACAAGTACCCGAAAAGCGGCCAGACCCCCGGCGCGCGGCTTCATTACGCACTGTGCCTGATCAATCTCCGGCATAAGGGCGACGAGGCGCGCACCTATCTGGAATCCATCGTCGCCGACTTCCCGCGCAGCCCCGAGGCCCGGGAGGCCTCCGCCGAGCTTAAGCGCCTGGCGAAGCCGGCGCGGCCCGCGAAGGCCGCCGCGAAGGCCGCGAAGAAGTGATCCACCTCCTCGCTTTGGCCGTCGCGTTGGCGGCCCCCGCGCGCGCCCAAACCGAGGTGCGCCTGGCCGTGGGCGGCGCGACGTCGGAGCCGTTGCCCGTCCTGGCGCTCCCCGTGTTCGAGGCCGCCGACCCGCGCAAGGGCGCCGACGCCCTCCTGGCCAAGAGCCTGCGCGACATCGTCCGCTCCGACCTGTTCCTGTCCCGCCGCTTCGACGTCAAGGACGAGGACCCCGGCGCGCCGCTCGCGACCGGCGCCTCCTGGCGCCTGAAGGCGCAGGCCGGCCGCCTGGGCGACAAGATCACGGCCCAGGTCCGCCTCGAAAACGGGACCGGCGGCGAGGCCATTTTCGAACGCTTCTACCGCCAGGACGCCCAATGGCTGCGCGCCCTGGCGCACCGGATCTCCGACGACGTGGTCAAGGCGGCCACCGGCCGCGACGGCATCGCCCGCACGCGCATCGGCTTCGTCAACAACCAGACGGGGCACAAGGAAGTGTACGTGATGGACTACGACGGCGACGGCGTCAAGCGCCTCACCGACGACCGCTCCATCGACCTCCTGCCGCGCTTCTCCGCCGACGGCCGGCGCTTGGCCTACACCGGCTACAAGGCCGGCAACCCCGACCTCTACATGATCGATCTGGAGACCGGGCAAGCCTCCACGGTCTCCAACGACCAGGGCCTCAACGTCGCCGGCGGATTCTCCCCGGACGGAACTAAGCTCCTGATGACCCTCTCCCGCGGCAAGAGCCCCAACCTGTACATGAAGGACCTGACCACCGGGGCCGTGGAGCGCCTGACGTCGCATTTCGGCGCGGACAGCACGCCGACCTTCTCCCCGGACGCGCGCCAGGTCGCCTTCGTCTCCGACCGCTCGGGCAATCCGCAGATCTATCTCCTGGACCTCGCCACGAAGGCCGCGCGCCGCCTGTCGAACATGAATTGGTGCGACGCGCCCGCCTGGTCGCCGACCGGCGAGTGGATCGCCTTCGCGGGCCGCGCCAACCGCAAGGACAAGATGGACATCTTCCTGGTGGACGTGACCGGCTCCCAGATCCGCCAGCTCACGCACGGCGAGGGCTCCAACGAGGACCCCGCATGGTCGCCCGACGGACGCCAGATCGCCTTCTCCAGCACGCGCGGCGGACGCTCGCAGATCTACGTGATGGACGCCGACGGGTCCGCGCCGCGGCTGATCGCGGACGTCCCCGGGGCCAGTTCCACGCCCCACTGGTCGGGCTCGCGGCCCTGAACGGACGGGAACTCGCGGGAGGGCCGCGGAGGAGACGGCGTCCTATCCGTTATTCCGCTTTTAGCCGCGAGCGAGGCTAAGCGCGCCTCAATGGCGCGCGGTCCCGACGGCGACGCCCCCGGCGGCCGGCCCGGATCTATCAGGCTGCCGGAAGGATCAACGTGAAGCGAGACCCGCGTCCCGGCCCCGCGCTCTCGACGTCCACGGACCCGCCGTGCTTGGCCGCGATGCGCAGCGCCGCCGAAAGCCCCAGCCCGGTGCCCTCGCCCTTCTTCGTGGTGAAGAAGGGCTCGAAGATGCGCTCCAGGTTCTCCTGGGAAATGCCGGCGCCGTCGTCGCTGACGACGACGCTGTGCGCGCCCGCGGCCTTGCGGGAGACGTGGAGTCGAACGTCGCCGCCGTCTGACACGGCTTCCAAAGCGTTTTGCAGCAGGGCCGACAAGGCCTCCTGAATCAAGGTCGCGTCGCCCTTCACGCGCAGAGGCTCTTCCAGGCCCGCGGACGTCACGGAGACCCCGCGACTCTTCGCCTGGGTGGCGATGGAGCGCAGGGCTTCGCGCACGGGCGCGCGCAGATCCAGAGGACGGACGTCCATTTCCTCGATGCGTCCCAAGTCGAGAAGGCCCTTCAGGATTTTCTTGCAGCGCTCCACTTCGGAGGCGATCTCGGCAAGTTCTTTTAATGCGGGCTGGTCGGCGGCCAGGCGGTGGGCCAGCACCTCGGCATCCACGGAGATGGTCGTGAGCGGGCCCTTGATGCGGTGGGCGACTTCCCCGGCCACGCGGCCCAAGGTGGCCAAGCGCCCGACCTGGACCATGCGTTCCTCGTAGCGCCGGCGCTGCTCATCCTGGGCCTGGCGCGTGTCGCGGGCCAGAATGGCCATCAGCGCGGCCGAGACGGCCAGGAACACGGCGCGCAGCCAGAATTCGGCCTGGTGCGGCCAACCCGTGACGGGACGCCAGCCGGAGTTCAGATAAAGAAGAATGGCCGCGGCGGCGACGATCAGGCGCTGCGTCGCGCTGCGGGTCAGCGCCGAGCCGAAGACGATGAGCAGGTACAGGAGAAACAGGTCCGATTTCAGGCCCAGCCAGTTCAACGTCACCGTGGCCGCCAGCGCGTCTCCCACGAAGAAGCCGGCCTGGAACCACCAGCGCGAGAGGGTCTCGTCCGCCGCCAGGCGCAGGACGATGAGCGAGCCGGTCATCAAGACCGCCAGCGCGCCGAATCCGGACGGCGCCCCGCGGCCCTCCGATTGGAAAACGACCATCAGCAGGAGGACGGCCATGAACAGGCCCTGGAACGCGAAATAGACCGAGCGCCGCCGGCCGTCGTCAGGGTTCAAGGCGGTAGCCGAGTTTTGGAACGGTCAGGATCATGCCGCCTTTCGCGCCCAGCTTGCGGCGCAGGTTCTTGATATGGGTGTCCAGGCTGCGCGTGGGCACGGCGCGGCCATAGCCGGAGGTGTGTTCAATCAGGAAATCGCGCGACAAGGTCTTTCCCGCGTGCGCCGCCAGAAGAAACAGGACTTCGAATTCGCGCGGCTGCAGGCGCAGGGATCGTCCGTCGAGCAGGACGCTGCGCTCCCCGGAATCCATTTCCAAGCCTCCGGCCTTGGCCAGGCGGCGCGCGCCGGCAGCGGGGCCGGAGCGGCGCAGGACGGCGGTGATGCGCGCCATGAGTTCCAACGCGCCGAAGGGCTTGACGACGTAGTCGTCGGCGCCCAGGTTCAGGCCGAGAACCTTGTCCCCTTCGTTCGCCAAGCCGGTCAGGAGGATCACCGGTATGCCGCGCGTGGCCGTGTTCTCCTTGAGCGCTTGCAGAATGACGCGGCCGTCGCCGCCCGGCAGGCGCACGTCCAGGAGGATGAGGTCGGGCTTGCGGGAGACGGCCTCGGACACGGCCTTGTCCGGATCCGAGACCCAGTCCAGGGAGAAGCCGGGGGACATGGTCAAGGTCTTCTCGACCGCCTTCACGATGGCGGTTTCGTCTTCAATGATGAGGAGCCGCGGCACGCGATAAGTATATCTATTGAATTCACATTTTGCCCACAATACGCGCTTGTCGCCTCAAAAGGCTTCTGCTACACTGGAAAGAGATGAACGAGCGTTCGCGGCGGCCGTCGAGAACGAGGGCCGGGTTCACTTTGATCGAATTGATCGTGACCGTGCTCATGATCGGAATTTTGTCCGCTATCGCCATACCGCAGTATTTCAAGCTGGTGGAGAAAGGCCGGGTTTCGGAAGCGCTTTCGCTTTTGGACGCGGCGCGCGCCTCGCAGGAGCGCTACCGCTCGAAGTACGGGTCGTACTGCACGACGACGATCACCTCCTGCGGCGGGTTGGATTTGGCCGTTCCGACGCTGAAATATTTCAATACCCCCACGGCGTTCCTGGCGGGTTCGGCGCCGCCCTCATGGAAGGTGACGCTGACGCGCAACACGAACGTGGGCGTCTACGGAAACTACGTTCTGACGTTCGACGTCGAGTCGACGGCCGCGCCGCTGCTGACGTGCAACCAGACCAATTGTTCGGCGGAACTGCTGCCGAGATGATCCGCACGCGACAAACAAAAGGAGAAGCGAAATGAACATGAAGAAAATCCGCAACGCGCGGAGCCGTCAGGGCGGCTTCACGCTGATCGAGCTGCTCGTCGTCGTGTTGATCATCGGCATCTTGGCGGCGATCGCCGTTCCGCAGTACTTCAAGGTCGTCGAGAAGGGCAAGGTCAGCGAGGCCTTGACCACGCTGGACTCCGTCCGCGGCGCGCAGGAACGCTACCTGGCATCCACCGGAGCGTACTGCACGGGCGCCGTCTCCGCCTGCGCGGGCTGGGACATGCAGATTCCCACCATGAAGTACTTCAGCGCTCCGGCCTTCTCGGCCGGCACCGGCAGCCCGTCTTGGAAGGCCACGGTGACGCGCAACACCAACGTCGCCACCTACACGCAGTACGTGGTGACGTACGACGTCGAACCGGGTCAGTCGCCGGTCATGACCTGCAGCCAGACGAACTGCTCCACGGACCTGATGCCGCAGTAAGGCGTCAGGGACAGACCCCCTTCCCCGTCCGCGGGGAAGGGGGTTTTTTCTTTCCCAAGAGTCCCCTCGCCGTTGGGCCCATTGTCGTCTGAAATTCGGGCCCCGCGACCCAGGCGCCGCCATGCGCGCTTTCGTAAGATCGGCGCATGATCCCTTTCAAGACCTTCCGCCGCCTCGCCTCCGCCTTCGTCGCCGCCGCCGTCGCGTCCACGGCCCCGGGTTTCGCCGCCTACGCCGCCGCGGCCGAGGTCGTTCGCATGCCGGTGTCCGCCTCCGAAGGCCCGCGCGCCATCGCTCTCCCCTTCGCCGGCGCGAGCGCGGCCATGACGGCGCTCCCCACGCTTTCCGCTCCGTCTTTGGGCGCGGCCTTTCTCCCCGGCGCCGCTCCATCCGCCTCCCGGCCCGGCGCCGCGCCCGCGCTCACCGCCGTCCCGGCCGCCATATCCCCGGCGGCCCTCCCCGCCGCGCTCGCCGCCGCCGCGCCGATGGACTCCGCCCGCAAGAATGTCTCGTCCGCTCTGGAAGCCGCGGGCAAGCTGGAGTCCGCCTCACCTTCATCTTTGAGCGGTCTGGGCCGGAAACTGGAAGACGCGCTCACCGGCGCGCCCGCGCTGCCCACCGCCGCCGACCTGCCGGCCGCCGCCGACCATTCCTTCGGCGACCTCTCCGACGGCCAGTTGGCGCGGCCCGCGGGCGACTCCATCCGCCAATCGGCCGAGGCGCACGGCGGGCTGGTGACGCCGGTGCCGCCCTCGGCTCCGGCGCCCGCGCCGAGGACGCCGCGCGGCCCGTTCTGGCCGAAGCTGCTGGCCTCGGGCTTGGCGTTGGCGCCGGCCTATTTCGTGGGCCTGCGGCTGCTCGCCGCCGGCTCGCTCGTCCTGGGCGGACTGACCATCGCGGGCGGGGCGGCGCTGGCCGCGATGCCGTTCCTGGAGTCCGCGCCGAAACCGCTGCGCGCTCTGCCCGGGGTCCTGGTGGTCGGACTGGGGGCGGCGGCGATCTTCTCCGGCTTTATTTTGCCGGGCGCCTTCGCCGCGGTGGGCGGCTGGGGCCTGATCCGCTACGGTCTGGGCCGGAGCAAGATTCCGCAGCACGAATCGGCCGAGTCGCTGACGGCGTACTTCGGCGGGGTGGCGGCGCTGACGGTGGCGGCTTTGGGCGCCTCGGCGCCGGCGGGCCTGCCGGCGACGGCGGTCCGCGATCTGGCGTACCCGCTCTCCGCGCTTCTGTGGCTGCACCTGCCGTCGTGGGTGGGCGAGGGCATGGTGCGGGTCCTGGACGGGGCCTGGACCGGCTTCAAGGGGTTGTCGCGGGTGGCGTTCGCGCTTTCGCGCGACACGATTTTGCTGGACCGCCTGCAGAAGTTCAGCGAGCGGCAGTGGAACGCCTCGAAGTGGAACGGGGTGTGGCTCTCGTTGATTTGGACGCCGATCATGGCGGTGGAAGCCTTGAAGTGGGCGGCGACGGTCGCGGCCGCGCTGTACGCGGGCGCGGCGCAGGCGCCGGCGATGTTCGCGTGGGGCGCGTCCTACAAACTCACCGGGCCGTCCAAGGTCACGTCGTACTTCGCCGAGGCGGCGCGCTTCGTGTTCGACCGGGTGCAAAACGGAAAAGCGGTCCTGTTCAACAAGGCCGAGGCGGAAATTCTTCCTTTGGCCAACTCCGAGAAGCTCCTCAATCGGGCGCTGGGCTCGGCGGCGCTGAACGCTTTGCTGCTGGGCTGGCTGGCCTACACGGCAGCGGCGGTGCCGTTGCTGAGCGTGGCCGGGCTCCTCGTCGCCTTCGGGCGCACGGGAACCTACGACCCGTCGCGTCACGATCCGTCCTCCCTGCGCGTCAATACCGACGACAGCCCGGGCGCGAAGCCGACGGGGCCGTCCGCTCCCTCCGCTCCGACGACGCCGGGGAAGGCGCCGTTCGCGCCGAAGCTGATCGCGGCGGCCTTGGCGTTGGTCCCGGCGCTGTACTTCGGAGTGCCTTTGTTCACGGGGACGATCTTCCACGCGGTGGGAATTCTGTACCTGGCCATGGCGCTGCCGCTGGCGGCGACTCCGTTCATGGGGCCGCGGACTCCGCGCTTCCTCAAATCCTTGGCCGGCTGGACGCTGGAGTACAACGGTCTGCTG
>JAGWMT010000160.1 GCA_028871595.1 Elusimicrobiota bacterium | reverse complement strand
GGGATCGGATCCTTCGGGTCCATCACCGGATCCTGCGGAAGGAGCCTCGGAGAGTACGGCCGCGAGCGGCGCAGTATCCAGGCGTGATAGGTCTTGTAGAAGGCCAGGCGGTCCGCGTCATCGGTGAACACCACGTTCTCCCAGTGGTTGAGCTGGGAGGTCTTGGTGTAATTGAACGAGCCGGACTGGAGCAACGTCGTCCCATCCGCCGCGGTGAACAAAGTGAACTTGTTGTGGTTGATGCCGATGGATCCGAGCCCTTTGAGGATGTGAAGTTCCAGGTTCGGTCCCAAGTTCTTGATGATCAGCTTCATCGCCGGGGTCGGCTGCGGCAGGGGAGTGCCGTTCTTCCTGGCCTCGTCGATGGCCTGCCGCGTTTTCGCCGGGAACCAGTTGCTGTAATCGCCGACGATGACCTGCTTGCGGCCCTGCTTGGCGGCGTCCACGATGGCCTGGGCCATGTCCATGTCGTCGAAGTTGTACATGGCGATCAGGGCCGAGCGGCTCTGGTCGTGGGCGGAGATCCAAAGCTTGGAGATGTCGTCGCCGATCGTGGGTTGGGCGACGATCGGGAGGCTGGCGGCGCCGAACCGGACCTGGGGACGCTCTCCGACCGGAACGGGAGGCGGAGCGTCGGAGGATGAGGCCGGGAAAGACCGGCCCCAGTCGAAAAACGCGCGGAACGTCGCGGCCAGGTCGGCGGGGAGTATTTTCTCCGGATTCGCGGCGGCTCCCGCCAACAGCGCGGCGCCGGCGGACCGTTCCGTCGCGGCCTTCGCGGCGAACGCCGGGTCCTTGCGCGCGCCGGCCGCGATCTTCGCTGCGACGGCCGCCAGACGCGCGGCGGCGGCGGGCGGGAGATCGGTCGCGGCCAATGTCCGCGGCAGGGCGGCCGGCGGAAGCGTCAGCGCGCCCAGCACGGCGACGGCGGCGGCGCGCCGCTGCGGGTCGGCGATCGCGGGGATGGCGGCGCGGAGGTGTTCCACCGAGCCGAGGGCGAGAACCGGGCTGCGCAGGGACAGCGCTCCCGCCGTCTGCAGGACCTGGGCTCCGACGCCCGCGCCGAACGCGGCCGTGACCGCCGAGGCGGGAAGCGCGGGCACCCCGGCGACGACCGCTCCCAGAGAAGGCGACGCCGCCAAAGTCAGGGCGGCGAGCAGGCGCCAAAGGGCTTTCATCCTTCTTATTATGACCCGGACGCCCAGGTTCAGGGAGGGTCGAAGGCCCCTCCCGCCAAGGTCTTTGGGCCTAGCGCGCGGGGGCTTCGTGAGCGAAGCGGCGGTGCAGTCGAAGCGTCTTCAGCGTGGCGACGCAGGCCACCAGATTTTGCACCGTATAGAGGAGATACATGGCGAACAGCGAGGTCGACGCGGCGGGGACGCCCAGAAAGGAGACGAAGGCCGCGTGGCCGGCGGCGGATAAACCCAGGATCAGCGCGGAGAGAACCACGAAGGCGCCGAAGTCGCCCAAAGCCCGGCGCGTGAGCGTCCGCCCGCGAAAGCGGACGGTTTCTGGAAGGAAGGACCAGGGGGCGCGCAGGAGCCGTCCCAGAACGGCGCGGGAGAGCAGCCAGCCGGCGCCCGCGAACAGCCCTCCGGCGGCCAAGGTCTGCCAAACCGGGGCGGACACCAAGGACAGCATCGTGGCCAGAGACCAGAGCCAGATGACCTTGGTGCCTAGGTACGCCCACATCATGCCGGCGGACGAATCGCCCGCCGAATGTTCGGCGCTCATCTTCCGGAGTTGGGCGTACATCATGTAGGTGAATCCGAAGCCGGACAGGACCTGGAAGGCCACCAGGAGGTGTCCGATCAGGGCCGTCGCGGGGACGACGCTCAGCAGCAACGGGCCGGCGAGCGCCGCGGCCGCGGTAAAGGCCAGGACGACACCCGCCGTTTCCACGGCGGCGCGGGTCTTCGACGGCGCCTTGGTTCCGGGCGCGCGCGCGTACTTGAATTCCAGACCCAGCATCGCCGCGAAGCCCAAGGTCTGCGCGAGGTTGCGGTACATCATCAGATCCTTGCCGTCGAAGGCGAAGCAAAGCGTCGTGACCAGCGCGGAGAGGAGGCCCACGGTGGTCATCGAGCGGGAGACCTCGGCCGACCGTCGCGACAGCATCCGGTGGACCTGCGGCACGGTGAACAGGAATGCCAGGGGATTGGCCAGCCAATAGGCGGTCTGCCCCAGGCCGTGCAGGACCGCCATCGCCGCGTGGGGTGAAACGGCGCCGAAGGCGACGGCGGCCGCGGCCGCGACCGGGAGCGCGACGCGGCGGACGCGGCGCGCGAGCCGCGCGCGGGAGAGAGAACCGTACGCCGGCGCCGGGGCGAGGCCGTTCTTCGCGGGGCCGCGGTCGGGTCCGGCGGCCGGAGCGGAGAGATTCCGCCGCGCGTCCCGGCCGTCGAAAAGGGCGTCGAGATTCGGGCCGCTCTCCGGCGCGGTCGTCTCGAGACGCCCGGAGGCCGAGGCGGGCGCGGGTCTCGCCGACGGACTCCTTCGTGCCGGCGCCGCCGACGCGGCGATCGCGGCGGGTACGAGGCTGGGGGCCGCGGCGGCCGCGGGTACGGCGGCGGCGCGCGCCGGAACCGGCGCGGAAAGGGCCGCTGCCCGAGGCGCCGTCGTCGCGACGGCGGCCGGCGCCGCGGCGGGCGCGCCGGTAAACGACGGGGCGGTCAGCGGGGCGACCGACGGTCGTTCGAAAAACCCGGAATCGAACGCGGCGCCCACCGAAGGCCCCGCGACCAGAGGAGCCCGTCCCGCTTCGGCGGGCACGACGCGCACCTGGCCCGCGGCCGCGGAAGACAGCAGGAACGCCAGGGCGAAGGTCGAGGGTCGGCGCGCGCGCATCGGTCAAAGCATAGCTTCCGCCGCCTTCCGGCGATTGGGCCGCGCGGGCCACAGTTCGGCGGCAGGAGGCCTAGGCGGCATTGGGACTCAAAGTCCTGATGCAGTCCTTCGGCGGTACTCTGAGCCCCTGCTCTCCATCGATCAGCACGAATAAGTCGGCATTCCCAATCGGAATTCGGATTGATTGTATGCACGCGCGGTGATAAGATTTGTCGATTAGACTGATCTTCGTCTGGAGATTCGAATGTCCCGCCATTCTCTCGTACGATTCGGTCTCGCAGCCGCGTTGCCCGTTCTTCTCATCACTCAGGGGGCCAGGGCCGAAAAAAATATTGACTTCGATCAAGGAATTTCGGCGCCAGCGGCTCTTCAGCGGGCACGTACCGCGGCTGGCATCAGGTTGAGAAAAATCGAACACGTTCGCGCGCCGATACGTCCTTTTAAATTCGACAGGAAAATCGTAGGGCCCGGGGTCTATCCGCCCGTCAGTCCCCTAATCACGGGAAGCGCGGCCTATCGGGATGCCTTGAATCTTCACGCGGACCCGCGCTATCTGACCCTGGACCCGAACGTTCTCAAGCCGCTAGAGGGTGATTGGGCCCGGATCGGCAGTATCCGCAGTGATCTCCTTGCACAGGCCTCCACCTGGGAGGGAGATAACGGGAATCTTTATTCGGGAGGCCAGCAACTTGAAAGCGACCGCGCGGCCCTCGATCAACGGAAATCGGACATCAATACAGAGATCGATCAGTACAACCAGCAGTGCACGACTCATCCGCTACCGCCGGACCAGTATCAGCAATGCCTGAATTGGCAGTCATCCCTGAACGCGCGCCAAAACCAGCTCAATTCGGACATCTCAGCATTCAACGGTCAGGTCGATTCTTGGAACCAACTCTCACAGGCGATCTTGCAGAGGCGCAACGATATCGTCTTGAACATCCAGAACTGGGAGGCGACGGTTAAGAGTTGGACGAATTCCGTTCATAAGGCCCTGGCCGCTCAGTGTCGGCCTCTCAAACAGCTCGATGTCACCCCGCATGCTGCCAGCGTGCCGACCGGAGGGCTCCCCGCTGTCTTCACCGCACGGACCTTGTTCCAGGCAGATCCCGCAGCGGCGCCTGCTTGTCCTGTTGATCTCCTGTGGACGTTCACTCCTCATCCGGACATCCCGAACACGGTGATCGGAACGATTGCGCCGACGAAAGGAGCGACGACCACTATCACTTCCGGGAATTTCACTGGTCTGGGAACTCTTGTCGTTCAAGATGTCATATCCGGCGTCGGAACGAGCGCCAACGTTAACGTTTACAATCCGGCGGTCAGATAATCGATGTCCAACATCCTCAAAATTTCAAAGACGTTCCGCCAGGGCGATCAGGTTTGGCACGAGGCGCGTTCCGACGGTCGATTGAGGCTGAAGTTCCGCGCTCCGGAGGGAGCCGAACTAAAGATTGGCGACGCGATCGAGTTCGATGCCTTGATGGCCGATCAGGAATCCCTCCTTCCCGTCTATACACTCCGCGGTAGCGCGAAGATACTCGTGCGGAGCGCCGATATCAAGGACCTGGGCGACCGCACTGTCAAGTGCGAGCTCAAATTCGAGACGTCGACGGTCAGGCTGATCGCGACCGGTGAAGTCGAGGTCCATGGTCCGAATTCACTGGTCGTGACGTGCTTCGACAGCGTCGATGACCTCGCTGACCATATCGGCGACGCAGCAGCGCATTTCCCGGAGCCGGTTCGCGCCTGGCTTCGGAGCATCGCCATCCCCGGTCTCAAGAAATCGATCTGACCGTTTTCCGAAGCCTACTGACGCGCGGGAGGGAAGAAGCGGTCGTGGAGGGCGCGCACGGCGTCCTGAACCCCCGCGTCCTCCACCACGAAGGCGACGTTGTTCTTCGACGCGCCTTGGGAGATCATGCGCACGTTGACTCCGGCCGCGCGCACCGCGGAGAAGACGTCCGCGGCGACGCCGGGGACGGACTGCAGGCCGTCGCCGACCGCGCAGATCACGGCCTGCCCGCGCTCCACCGTCATCTCGAATTCCGCGGACAGTTCCGCGACGGCGCGCTCCACGTGGCGCTCGCTCCCCGTGGTGGCGGAGACCGACACCTCGGAGGTGGCGATCATGTCCACGTCGATCTCGTGCCGGGCGAACGCCGCGAAGATGCGCGCCAGGAAGCCGGGACCCGAGGTCATGCGCGGGCTGGCCGCGCTCACGATCAGTTGATGGCGCTTGAAGGCGATGGACTTTAGGACGGACGCCCCGGCGGCGGCTTTCGGCGGGCGCGCGACGATGGTCGTGCCCGGATGCGCGGGCTTGAAGGTGTTCAACACGCGCACGGGGATGTCCTTGCCCATGGCGGGGACCAAGGTGTGCGGGTGGAGGACCTTGCCGCCGTAGTGCGCCAGCTCGCAGGCTTCGGCGAAGCTCAGCATCTCGAGCGGAAGCGCCGCCGGGATCAGGCGCGGATCCGCGGTCATGATGCCGTCGGTGTCCGACCAGATCTCGATCTCGGAGGCGCCCAGGGCGCTTCCCAGGATCGTCGCGGAGTAGTCGCTGCCGTTGCGCCCCAAGGTGGTCACCTCTCCGGCGCGGGTGCGGCCGATGAAGCCGGTCACGACGGCCAGCTCCTCGAGGCCGCGAAACGACGTCCGCAGCGCGTCGTCCGCCTCCGGCAGCGGCGCGGCCGCGCCGAAGCGGTCGTCGGTGATCAGGCCCGCGGCGTCGGCGTCCACGGCGCGGGACCTGACGCCGGCCTTGGAGAACGCGGCGGCGACGAGGCGGCAGGACAGGCGCTCGCCGAAGGCCGCGACCCGGTCGAGCGTGCGCGGCGTGAGCTCGCGGAGCAAGGAGATGCCCCGCGTCAGCGCCGCCAGTTCCTCAAGGAGCGGTTCGAGCGGCGCCGGATCCACCCCGAGCTCGGCGGCGGCGTCGCGGTGCCGTCGGGCGATCGCGTCCAACCGGGAACCGTCGCCGTTCACCGCCTCGCGGGCGAGCGACAACAGGTCGTCCGTCGTGCCGCGGAAAGCCGAGACGACGATCACCGGCTTGCGGTCCAAGCGGCCCCGGACGATGCCCACGACGCGGGCGATCTTCTCCGCCCCGGCCACGCTGGAGCCGCCGAATTTCATCACGATCACCCGGATATTCTAGGATATGCACCTATGATCAGAAACGCCCTCCTCGCCGTCCTCCTCGCCGTGCCCTCCGTTCGCGCCGCCGAACCCGCGAAGGGAACCTGGACGTTCGCCGTCTCCGGGGACTCGCGCAACTGCGGCGACGTGGTGATGCCCGCCATCGCGCGCGGCGCGGCCCGCGACGGCGTCCGGTTCTACTGGCACCTCGGCGACCTGCGCGCGACCTACATGGTGGACGAGGACATGTCCGCCGAGCATGGCGGGGCTTTGGATAAGGACGCCTACCACGCGGCGGAATGGGACGATTTCGTCGCCAATCAGATCGTTCCGTTCGGCGCGACGCCGTTCTTCCTGGGCATCGGCAATCACGAGACGATCCCTCCGAAGACGCGCGAGGGGTTCGAGCTGCAGTTCGCCGATTGGCTGGACAGCCCGGTGCTGCGCGAGCAGCGCCTGGCCGACGACCCGGCGGACCACCGGCTGAGGGCGTACTACCGCTGGAAGCAGGGCGGGGTGGACTTCATCAATTTGGACAACGCCTCGGCCGACCAGTTCGACGAGGCGCAGGTGGCTTGGTTCGAGAAGACCTTGGAGCGCGACCGGGCGGACGCTTCCGTGCGGGGCGTGGTCGTCGGCATGCACCGGGCGCTGCCCAACAGCTACTCCTGCGGTCACGGCATGAACGAGTCGGCCCGCGGCGTGGAGTCGGGGCGGCGGGTCTACAACGACCTGCTGAAATGGCGCAAGGACACCGGCAAGCCGGTGACCGTCCTGGCCAGTCATTCGCACTTCGTGATGGACCGCCTGTATGAAACGCCTTATTGGAGCCGCAAGGACCGCGGCGTCCTCCCCGGCTGGATCGCGGGAACGGCCGGTGCGATCCGTTATCCTCTTCCGGGTCATTTGCCGAAAGGGATGTTCGCGAAGACGGGCGTGTACGGCTACCTTCTCGGAGAGGTGAGCGCCGACGGCTCCACCCGTTATTCGTTCCGGGAAGTCACCCGCGCCGACGTCCCGCCGGAGGTCGTCGCCAAGTTCGGGGCCGCCGCGGTGGACGCGTGCTTCACGGGGAACAAGTATCTGGCCGCCCCGCACGCGCCGGACCCGACCTGCTCCGACGAGTGATCTAGCTGCGGTTCGCCTGGCTGGGGATCGCCTTCCAGGCCTTCTGAGCGCCGGGCGTGAGCTCATCCATGTGCTTCAGGAAGAGCGTGACCTGCCACATCTGCGTCTCGCTCAGCGTCGCGCGGTAGGAGGGCATCCCGGTCATCCGGATGCCGTGATAGATCTTCCAGAATGTCTCGCCTTCCTCGTCGTCGGT
>JAGWMT010000159.1 GCA_028871595.1 Elusimicrobiota bacterium | reverse complement strand
CCCGCCAGGCCGTGATCTCCGACAAGCCGGTCGAGCTCACGCGCCTGGAGTTCGACCTGCTCGCGCATCTGATGCGCCACCAGGAGCGGGCCTTCAAGCGCGAAGAGCTCCTCGCCGCCGTGTGGAACTATCCCGACGGCGTCGAGACGCGCACGCTCGACAAGCACGTCGAGTCGCTGCGCCGCAAGCTCGGCTCGGGCGGCCTTCTGCTCCAGACCGTGCACGGCGTCGGTTATCGCTTCGCCGCCGCGTCCGCCCGCTCTTAGCTCGCTGCGAATGTCGCGTATCCGGAGCTGGAGCGAAGGCGCCCTTATCAAAGACATCGGCCGCGTTCTTCTTGCGACGGCCCTTTTCGCGGCGCCGGCGGCGGCCGGTGCCGAGCATGACGTGGAGCTTCTCTCCTTCCCTTCGCGGGTCGACGTCAGCAGCTCCGTTTCCGCCTCGCGATCGGAGCGCATCAATCGGCAGATCCCGCCCAATGCGGCGCCCGTCCTTTCCGATAAATCGCTCGAGAAATCGGCCGTCGGCGTCGGCTACACACTCATCCCCCTGCCGGCTTTCACGTACGACCGCAACGAAGGCTCCTGGATCGGCGCGCTGGCCCCGATCTTTCGCGCAAACGCCAAGGGACAGATCGAGGATATTTACGCGCCGCTGTATCTCCATAACGCGCTCATCGGAGACACCTTCACCTTCAATTACTTCGGCTACCGTTCCGAGACCCGCCAATACCACGTGATCCTGTCCCACGCGACGAAAGTCGAGCGCGCCGTGGATCTCAGCTATCAGGACACGGGCGTCGACGACGGACGCTACATCGTGTCGCTGCAGGCCAACTCGGGCAAGAGCGCCTTCAACCGCTTCTTCGGCTTCGGCAACAAGGTCGGCGAGCAGAAAGAGAGCAACTACGCGATGGGCGATTCGAATCTCGTCGCCGGCGGCGGCGTCAACCTCGGCCGCTCGGTGGACTTGATCGCGAGCGAACGGTACCGCCGAGTTTCCATTGAAAACGGCGTCGTTTCGAGCTTGCCTCAAACGATAAACGCGTTCCCGACCGCTCCCGGGATCGACGGCGCGGATATATGGGGGCAGGCCGTGACCCTGTCCTACGACACGCGCGACAACCAGCTGACGCCGACCAAAGGAACCTACGCCACGTTCAAGAGCGAACTCGACCAAAATTTCGAGCCCGACAACCGATTCCACTGGTGGCGCCTGACCGCCGAAGCCCGGAACTATCTGCCGCACGACGGCGGCCGGGCGGTGTTCGTCTCTCATGTCCTCGTCGACGACATCCCCGCCGACAGCAAGGGGCTCGTGCGGGGCGGGGTGCCGTTCTACGAACGCCCGACCTTGGGCGGCGAGGACACGCTGCGCGCTTTCGGCCGCGGCCGCTTCGTCGGCAACGCGGCGGTCCTCCTCAATCTCGAGGAACGCGTCAGCCTCATGAAGGCGGCGATCATGGGCAACGTCATCGAAATCGAGGCGGCGCCGTTTCTGGATATTGGGCGCGTTTCGAAGCGACTGACCTCGGATAAGGCCTTCCGGAACGTGCAGGCCGATCCGGGCTTCGGATTGCGCTTGCTGGCGCGGCCGAACATCTCCAGCCGCCTCGATGTCGCGTACGGCCGCGACGGGATGGCGGTCTTCGTCGGGCTGGATTATCCGTTCTAAATCCCGCGCGGCCGGCGGGGAGGAGGAGCCGCGTCGATGGGCGGATGCGCGAGGCGTTCAGCTCTTGCGTATCGACGAGATCGGCGGTACACTGCATTCGCGGCGCCACAAGCCGCATGCGAATTCCCTTTACAGGCTTATGCACATAACTCAAGTCGTTCCAATAGGATGAGAACTCAAACGCTTCATCGGGATCTTTTCGACAGCAACGGCTTGCTGCATCAGCCGATAGAACAGCATCCCCCGGCTGGCAGACATCCGACGGTTGAATCGGAACGTGAACTCATCGAGATAGAAGTCGAGTTGCTTGCCGGAAACCCTGCCCTGATGGGTCCCCAGCAGCCACCGCTTGAGCAGAGAAGCGACTCGATGTACGCGCGGAAGAACCGCGGTCGATGCTTCTTTGCCGTGGCCGGAGAGTCCGGTCGGACGATGGTCGAACCCTTCGAGTCCCGCATAGCCGCGCCAGCCGTCCGTGATGACCACGCTGCCGGGGGCGATGCTTCGGCGGATAAAACCGGCCAGAGATTTCTCAGAGGCGTCCGGAATCTTTTGCAGGCGGATACGTCCGACGCCATCACCGCGGACCTCCGCGGCGACGGCCACCAAGGATTTCCCGACGAGAGATCGTCCGCCTCGCCCCTTCTGGCGGCCGCCGATGATGACTTCGTCGACTTCGACCCGGCCGCAGAGCAACTCGCGCCCGGGGCGCACCATGGCGCGGCGCAACTTATGCAGACAGGCCCAGGCCGTCCTGTAGCTACCCAGGCCCAAGACCCGCTGCAAGCCGAGGGCGCTGACCCCGTTCTTCTGACTGGTGATCCACCACATAGCCCGGAACCAAACCCGAAGGGGCAGCTTGCTGTCCTGAAAGATCGTCCCCTTGGTCACCGAGGTGTCGGCGCCGCATCGCCGACAGTCCCAGAGCCCCCGCGTCGTCTTCCATGCCTTGTTGTGGCCGCAGCGTGGGCACCGAAAGCCGCCGGGCCAACGCAAGCGCGCCGTATATTCCCGGCACGCCTCCTCGCTTCGAAACCACTGCTCAAAATCAAGCATGCTCATCGGATATTCTTTTCGCACAATGACATTCTATGAATTCACTTGAGTCATGTGCATAAGCCTGTGGAACTAAAAGGGGGGGTAAAACGTAAGTTCTGCGTGAGAAAAGAGACCCCCGATGCTTTCTGTTGGCAGGACTGGGACTGGCGGCCGCTGGCACGGCTCGTCGGTTGGATTTCTATCGCGGCCGGCCTGGCGCATGTCAGGCACGCCCCGCCGCTGGCCCCCATCGGCCAGATTCTTGAAGCACTGCTCTTCCTGTCGGTTTTGTCCTTCGGTGTGCTGACCCAACTGCTGCTCCTCGTCGCGATGGGGGCCCTGCGGCTTGCCATGGCGTTCGACGAGGCCGCTTACGCTGTGGCTGAGAGGATCGTCCGGCCCTCTCTGGGGCAGGCGTCGTTCGCCGCGACTTTCTTCGCGGCGTACTCCGCCGAACTTGTGCTCGTCCTCGGGGCGGCATACTTCTGTTCCGCGGCGCACGTGTGGCCGAGGCTTCTTGCCCTATTGATGGAGGCCGCACGATGATGACGAGCCTCAGAATCGTGCGCTCGGGCTTGCTCCCTCGGCGGTTCGTCCGCTCGGCCGAGGACGCCTACCGCGTCCTGCGTCCGCTGGCGCGGGGACTCGACCGCGAACACTTCTGGCGGCTGGACCTCAACTCGCGCGACCGTCTCCTCGGCTGCGAGCTTGTCTCGGTCGGGACGTTGACGGCCTCGTTCGCTCAGCCGCGCGAGGTTTTCAAAGGCGCGCTGTTGAGCAGCGCTTGCAAAGTCATCGTCGCGCACTCCCATCCTTCCGGAGATTCGCGTCCGAGCCAGGCGGACCGGCAGGCCACGCGGCAACTCATCATGGCGGGCTGTCTGCTCCATGTGGAACTCGTTGACCACTTGATCCTCACCGACGACGGCTACTTCAGTTTCAAGAAGGCGAGGCTGCTGCTCTAAAAAAACGGCGGATACTGCCGCGCCCGTGGACGGCGTGGACAACTCGTTGAGTTGACCCACCCCGCCCACCGCCGCTTGGACATCGCCCCTGATATGGACGCGGATCGGTCCGCGTGCGCTCCTCCCGGCCTGATCTCGGCCGGGACCGCGAACTCCACAGTACCCACCGCTCGGCGGCGGGAATTTTTCGCTTTCTTTGCCACGTCCACTCCCGTCTCT
Organism: Elusimicrobiota bacterium; assembly: GCA_028871595.1. The sequence goes on along the minus strand of JAGWMT010000159.1, from coordinate 3,423 downwards.
CCGTCTCTACAGTCTTTTTCATTTCACACCTCGCGCGCAGCCGGCCAGGAGTGAGCGCCGCCGCGGCTCCGGCATAAACGGTCACCCTCTCGCAGAAACCGAGAAACGGCCTAGCCTTGCTAGCTCCGTTTTCTCAGTCAGCCCGGCCGCGCCGGGGCCGCCGGCTCGGCTGCGCCGAGGGCGGTTCCACGGGGGACCCCCATTTATTCCTCTCCGCTTCGGCACTCCTCGGCCGTCTTCGACCCTCCGGGCGTTCGGAGGTGTGAAATGAAAAAGACCTACGAGAACGTCGGGACGGGAAGCAAGACGGACGGCCGCACTAAGGCCGCGAAGATGCTGGAAGCTTACCTGGCTTTTGAGGGCGAAGAGATTCGATGTTTCGCCTACGGGATGTGCCGGGACGCGGTGGAGGCTCAGGAACTGGTCCAGGAGACCTGCTACCGGGCGCTGAGGACGTGGAGGCGCTACGACAGTTCACGACCGCTTGGAGGGTGGATGAAGACCATACTGCGAAACGCCTTCACGGACTCCCGGCGGCGGTTTGAGCGGCGCAACGGGTCCTCGTTGGACTGGACGCCAAAAGGGGAGAGGAAGCAACTCTACCACGAGACCATTTCGGATGACTCCGAGGGACTCCTGGAACGGCTGGAGCGTGAGGAATCGGAAAGCAAAGTCCGCGAAGCCGTGGCGCGTCTCAAGCCTCGATTTCGGAAGGTCCTTCGACTTTGCGATGCGCAGGCGATGAGTTACGAAAGCGCGGCGCGTGTTCTACGAATTCCGTGCGGAACGGTACGCTCCCGGCTACATAGGGCGCGCGTGCTGTTGCGGAGCGCGGCCAAGCAGGTCCGACTCGACTAAACACCTGGGGGACACGATGAATAACGAGCAAGGCATGGAAGGTTGGGAGGTCATCTCGTCGTACTTGCGCCGAGACGCGCTTGAAGACGGCGTTTTGGTGGACGTGAGCGAGTTTGCCCGAGAGGCCGGCTTCAAATGGCCGCTGGCCGTCACTCAGGGAGTCTGGGCGATTCTGGAGCCGTCGGATGAACTCAAGGCCGAGGGGCAAAGCTGGAAGGGCCGGGCATGGGATATGCTGACTATCCTGCGCTACGCGATCAGGAGCGCGTCCAGGCCGGACGAAGTCCGCTTCTCTCCGCTGTTCGTCCTGAAACCTGGACGGAAGGCGGAGTCCGTCGCGTTGCGGGCCAAATCAGGTCCGGGCGACGATGCGGAGGCAGTTATTACGATCATGCTCCCGGACGAGGATTGACTCCAAGTGCCGTCTCCCGGCAAACGGGAGGCGGCACGCTTGCGATCGGCTCCGACTGCAAAAACGTCGGTCTGCCTCGTGAGAGTTCACATGGGCGCTTTTGCCGGATTTTCACTATGGCCGGTCAGGGCTCCCGGGGCTGGGCACGCCGCAATCAAGCGACTGCCGGATGAGTCGAGACAGTTCTTTGACGACGAGCGGCTTCTTAATGAAAGCGGCGGCTCCGAGGAGACGTGCGTCCTTCTCCGTGTCGGGACCATGCTGGCTGCTCATGACGATGACGGGAGCGCCTGACGCGCGCAGGCGCGGGAGCGCTTGGAAGCCCGTCATTCCCGGGAGGATGTTGTCCGTCAAGATGACATCGAAGCGGGTCCGTTCGACCTCGCGAAGCGCGGCCTCCGCGCTCTCGGCGGCGGTGATCCTGCAACCGATGGCTTCGAGGATGCCCCAGGCGTCCGCGAGTTGGGCGGGGTCGTCCTCCACGAGGAGGACATGAGCGGGACCGTTTGGAGGAGCTTGTTTTTCCAATGCGATGACTTGTCTGCCGATAGTAGCTTTTCCCGCGTATTCCAAATCGATCAAGACCCGCAGATCGTCCAGCGCGAAGGGCTTGCCGAGGCGCGCGGCCAGTCCGCCTTTCCGGGCTCGTTCCAGGTTATGGGGATCGCCGGAAGCGATGATGACGATGAGCGACGGCTTGACCTTCAGAAGCGACTGGGCCAAGGATATCCCGTCGCCGTCCGGCAGGTCCACGTCGCAAAGCAGGAGGTCATAGGAGCCCCGCTTGAAGGAATCGAGCGCGGCGGAAACGCTCGGGGCTTCGTCGGCAAGCCAGCCCCACAGGGTCAGGCAACGCGAGAGCATTCGGGACAGGGCTGCATCGTCGTCAACTATGAGCGCGCGCATGATGGCACCTCGTGCTAGGCCGCGCGGGATGCCGGGATGGATTGCTCAGAAAAGATCAGCGGCACCCAACCCCCAGCCATTGGAATAACCGGGAATCGAATGCCGCCTTTCCCCTGGCCTTTCGGCCAGAGTACATCAGCGGCTTCAATCCGGTTTCCAATGCGCCCTCTCAGCGTCGAGATGAGCTTACCGCGCTCTTACGCGCGGTCCCGGTGAAGCCATAATTTTACGCCTGCGTGATTCGGTCTGTTTTCGAGCGCCTCCGATGCGGCTTGCGACAGTTTAACAGAGCGGGTTTGGTTCCCGCAAGCGCGCGCGCCTTACCGCGCGCCCAAGAGAAGGTCCACCGCCCCGACCAGCCTGCGGGGATCGAACGGCTTGGGCAGGAACATATCGGCGTTGGCGAGAATGAAGTCGAGTTGGGCGTCGCTTGGCGCGCCGCCTGAGATCGCGATGACGCGGATGTGCCGGGTGGCCGGTCCCGCCTTGAGGATGCGGCAGACCTCGTAGCCGCTCAGGATCGGCATCAGCAGATCGAGAATCAGGACGTCGGGCTGGTGCCGGCCGACCTCGACGAGCCCCGCGACGGGGTTGTTGACCGCCAGGACCGCATAGCCGTCGCCGTCGTGGTCCCAGGAACGCTCCAGGAGTCGCGTGATCGCCGGGTCGTCGTCGATGATGAGGATGCGCCTCGGCGCGGGCTCCAGGTCGGACGGGATCGGCAACTCGTAGGCGTGCATGAAGGCGACTAGTTCGGAGCGATCGACGCGGCGGTGCTTGTCTGGCGTGGTGTAGGCCTTGATCTTCCCTTTGTTGATCCAGTGCGCGACCGTGGCGTGGAGGACGCCGCACAGGCGGGAGACTTCGAACGTCGTGAACGCGCGCTCGGCGTGCTCGTCTGCCATGATCGGATGAGTCCTCTGGCCGGGCGCAGACAATGGTGGAATCGGGAATCTTCGCCGGTTGACGTCGTCTTTAGGGTAGCCCCAGTTCCGGGCTGCGTCAAGGATGTTAATTTTTTTAGCCCTACCATTCGTCAGGGCTGGATTGACGAGTCGCGGCCTTGACGGGATTCTATTTTTGGGGCAATACTGTGGCGTTATGGACCAGTCCTCCTGCCTCTTGGCCTCTTGGCCTCTTGGCCTCTTGGCCTCTTGGCCTCTTGGCCTCTTGGCCTCTTGGCCTCTTGGCCTCTTGGCCTCTTGGCCTCTTGGCCTCTTGGCCTCTTGGCCTCTTGGCCTCTTGGC
>JAGWMT010000158.1 GCA_028871595.1 Elusimicrobiota bacterium | reverse complement strand
CCGCCGCCGTTTTGCTCGAGGTCAGGGACCTGGCCCAGCATTTCGGGGGCCTGAAGGCGGTGGACCAGGTCAGCCTGACCATCCGCGCGGGGGAGATCGTCTCCGTGATCGGGCCCAACGGCGCGGGCAAGACCACCTTCTTCAACGTGCTGACCGGAGTCTATTCGGGCACGCGCGGGGAGATCAACTTCGACGGGCGGGCCGTGCGCGGCCTGAGCGCGCACGAGATCGTGGCGCGCGGCATCGCGCGCACGTTCCAAAATATACGCTTGTTCCCGGAGATGACGGCGTTGGAGAACGTGATGGTGGGGCGGCACGCGCGCACGTCCCAGCTCCTGCTGGGCCCGCTGCTGCGGACCCGGGCGTTCATCGCGGAGGAGACGGCGACGGAGGCCCGCGCCAAGGAACTGCTCGACTTCGTGGGGCTGAAATCCTTGGGCAACCACCTGGCGCGCAATCTGCCGTACGGCGCGCAGCGCAAGCTGGAGGTGGCGCGCGCCCTGGCCTCCGATCCCAAGCTCCTGATCCTGGACGAGCCCACCGCGGGCATGAACCCCACCGAGAGCCAGGACCTGGTGGCCCTGGTGCGCCGCGTCCGCGACCTGGGCGTCACGGTCCTGCTCATCGAGCACCAGATGCGCGTGGTGATGGACGTCTCCGACCGCGTGTTCGTGTTCGACTACGGCGTGAAGATCGCCGAGGGCACGCCGCGCGAGGTGGTCTCCAACCCGCGCGTGGTCGAGGCCTACCTGGGCAAGGAGGGCGCGTGAAGCCGGGCCATGCCATGCTCCAGCTGGACGCCGTGCATGCCGTGTACGGCCGCAAGATCCGCGCGCTGAAGGGCGTCAGCCTGGAGGTCCACGCCGGGGAAGTGGTGGCGCTCATCGGCAACAACGGCGCCGGAAAGACCACGATGATGAAAACCGTCGCCGGTCTTTTGAAGCCCGAGAAGGGGCGCGTGTCCTTCCAAGGCCGCGACCTGGCGGGATTGCCGCCGGATCAGATCATGCGCATGGGTTTATCGTTGGTGCCGGAGGGGCGGAAGATCTTTCCCCGGCTCACCGTGATGGAAAATCTGGAAATGGGGGCGTACTCGCGCCCGCGCAACGCGGAGCTGCAGAGGGAGTACGACCATGTGTTCCATCTCTTTCCCGTCCTCGGAAAACGCCGAACGCAGTTCGGCGGGACGTTGTCGGGCGGCGAGCAGCAGATGCTCGCCATGGGCCGGGCGCTGATGGCGGCCCCGAAACTCCTGATGCTCGACGAGCCGTCCATGGGGCTGGCCCCCGTGGTCGTCGATAAAATATTCGAGATCATCGAGCTGATCAACAAGGAAGGCGTGACGGTCCTGCTGGTGGAGCAGAACGCCAAGCGCGCGCTGCGCGCCGCGTCGCGCGCCTACGTGCTGGAGACGGGGGAGATCGTGGCGGCGCAGGACTCCGCCAGCATGATGAACGACCCCGCGGTGCGCAAGGCGTACCTCGGCCTGCATTAATCGCCCCGACGACCGGAAGTTATCCGCGTTATCCACAAATCAACTGTCCCCGGGGACAGTTCAACTGTTGGCGCCGACAGTTGATCGCGCCGCTGCCCCGGCGCGGGCGCTTGGCGAATTTGCGAAAATGAGCTAGAATCCTTTCGTCGCCGGGGTAGCTCAGCGGCAGAGCAGCTGTTTCGTAAACAGCAGGTCGTGGGTTCGAATCCCATCCCCGGCTTACTTTTTTTCTACGGGTTCGCGGACGGAAGGCACTGCGGCTGGCCCTCGACTTCCTCGGTCAGGCGCGAGCCCTTCGGGCAGGGGACGCACCGCCCGTCGTGCAGCGGAACCTTCTTCGCGCCGCAAGGGTCGGTCCAGCGCAGGCGCGGGCCGGGCTCGGCGAAGCCGCAGACCGGACTCCCCAGCCGTCGCAGGACCGATTCGCCGGGCGCGCAGCGCCGGCATTCGAAAGCCCCCGACGCCGGATCCAGTTCCAGCCCCTGTCCGGAGCCGCAGGCGGGCACCGCGCCCGTCCAGCCGCCCGTGCCCGCCGGAAGCGCCCGGCTCGCGCTCGACGCCTGCCCGTTCAGCGGCTTCACGCACGTGTAATCGCGCACCGGTCCGGCCCGCCGGATGGGAACTTCGCCCTCGGCGCAGCGCAGGGGCACGCACTCGCGCCAGGCGCCGGTGCCCGCGGCGCTGTACTGCACGCTGAGCGTCTTGTCGGGACAGGGCAGGCAGAACCAGGCCTTGATCCCGACGCGGTGGAGGATGACCGTGCCGGTGCCGGGCGGGCACCACGCCGCTCCGGCGTCGCCGCCCACGCACGTCGTCCAGCCCTCTTCGTCGGCCGCGCTGACCGCGCCGGCGGGCCCGCACGCGGAGCAGACGACGCCGCTGCTTCCGCGTCGGGCGGATTGACCGGGCGGGCAGACCGGCGCGGCGGCGGCCGCGGCGGACACGGAGAAAACGCACGCGAGGAAGGTTCGGATCATGCGAAAGTCTAGCACTCCCGGGACGATTTCGTGTCCGAATTTCGTACTATTCATGACCGTGAAGGACGCGATGAACGAGGTCCGCCGCTGGCTGCTGGTCGCCTGCCATTTCATCGCGCCGCTGATTTTCTTCACCAACCTCACGCGCAATCCCTACGTCACCCAGATCGCGCTGATCCACGCCGGCGTGCCGCTGGCCCTGGCCGCGTGGGCCTGGAACGAATCGAACCGCGCCGAAGGCTGGCGCCTGCCGCGCCTGCCGGTGACCCTGCCCCTGGCCTTGTTCCTGGCGGCCTGGGGCGCCAGTTGGCTGCGCGCCTACCTGGTGGAGCCGGCCTTTTTCCACCCGGCCATGCGCGCCGAAGGGGCCCGCGGGACGTGGTTCCTGCTGGCCGTGTCCGTCTCGACTTTCTTCGTCTCCGCGACCTTGTCCTCCGAGGATGACGGCGGCTCCGACGTGCCGCTGGGCGCCTGGACGGCTTTCGCCCTGCTCTGGGGACTGGCGTGGTTCGGCTTCTCCGCGCTGCGCGTGCGCGCCTCGCCGCGCCCGGAGGATTTCGGCAGCCTGATCTGGGATCCCTACGGGGCCTTCCTGTGGGTGGCGGGCATGGCCGCCGCGGGCCGGCTGACGCGCCGCGCGCGCACCGCCGACTTCCTGCACCTGGCGCTGTGCGCCGGGTTCCTGGCCTCGGCGTACGGCATCCTTCAGTATTTCAACGTCGACCTGGTCTGGCCGTACACCCTGAATCCTTACGGCGGCCGCGCGGTCTCGACCTTCGGCAACCCGAACTTCCTCTCCAGCTTCAACGTCGCGCTTCTGCCCATAGCGCTGGCGTTGTTCTTGAAAGCGGAAAACGCCTCCCGGCGCCTGACCTACGCGCTGTTGTTCCTGACCTTGGAGGCGGCGATGCTGGCCACCTTGACGCGCTCCTCGTGGGGCGGCGGCGTGATCGCCTGCGCGGCGCTGGCGCTGTCGCCGCACCTGCGCGCGCGGGCGAAGGCGGAACCCCGCCTGCTGGGCCTGATTCTGGGCGCGGGCATGGCGATGGCCCTGTTGTGGCCGGCCAGCACCATCGCGGCGACCTACGAGCCCAGCGTGGTGGGCCGGCTGACCGAGTTCTCCGCGATGATGAAGCGGGACGGCGCCTACAGCCCGTTCCACCAGCGCGTGCTGATCTGGGCCTCGGCGTGGCTGATGGGCTCCGAGTCGCCGCTCCTGGGGAAGGGCGCGGGGCTGTTCGAGCTGTTCTATCCCTTCTACCAAGGCGCGATGCTCCACGCCTTCACGTTCTTCCACAACATGCGCACGCACGCGAACAACTCGCACAACGAGATCCTGGAGATCTTCTCGCAGACCGGCTTGATCGGCCTGGGCGCCTACCTCGCCTTCTGGACGGCGTTCTTCGAGTCCGTCCGGCGCTGGGCCAAGGGCCGCTTGGGCGAGGATCCGCTCTGGATCGGGGCGGCGGCGGGCTGCGCGGGCGTGCTGACCGACAACATGCTCAACGTCTCCATGCATTTCGCCGTGCCCGCCTTCCTGTTCTGGTGGCTGGCGGGCGTGACGATGGGCCGCGGCGCGCGCGAGACCGGCCTGGCCGCCCCGTGGAAGGGTCCGGCCTGGGCCAAGCGCTCGGTCTTCGCCGCGCTCGCTCTGTTCGCCGCCCTGTCTTCCTGGACCCAGGTCCGCTTCTGGGAGCGCGAGGCCTGGTACTTCGCTGGGTTCAAGCTGGTGCGCATGGGGGACCTGCCCGCCGCGACCAGCGCCCTGGAGCGCTCCCGCGCGTGGGGCCCGCGCGAGGTCAACGCGCTGTACGAATTGGGCAACGTGTACGCCCGGACGGGACGCTTCGCCGACGCGGAGAAGGCCTACCGCGAGGCGCTGGACGCCAACGCCGGCTACGACGAGATCTATTTCAACCTGGGCACCGTGAACAACGCCAACCTGGGCCGGCCCGCGCAGGCGCTCAAGTACTACGAGGTGTCCTGGGCCATCAATCCCCTGTCGTCCGGAGCGCCGAACGCGCTCAGCGCGTTCTATCTCCGCGACCCCGAGCATCATCTCGACGACGCGTTCGACGTCCTGCGCGAGGCCGTGCGCGACTTCCCCGGGGACCCGAACCACTGGAACAACCTGGGCTACGCCTACACCCAGCGCCGGCAATGGGCGGAGGCGGAGGACGCCTACACGCGCGCGCTCAGCATCGCGCCGGATCTGGTTCTGGCCGAGCGCAACCTGGCCGGCCTGGCCGCGCGCTCCGGAAGGCCGCGGGCTCCCATTCTGGGAGTGATCGCCGACATGCGGACCTTGGACGCGGAGGTCGCCGCGCGCGACTACTCGGACCGCACCGTCGCGCTGGCGGCGTCCATCGCGCGCCGCCTTCCGGAGTCGGCCAAGGCGCGGTTCCTTTACGGCAGCCTGCTTCTGGCCCGCGGCCGCGCCGCCGACGCCATCCCGGAGCTGGAGGCGGCCCAGGCGCGGGAATCGGGGAGGGCGGCCGGGCACATCAACCTGGGCACGGCGTACCAGGTGGCGGGCCGGACGGCCGACGCCGTGGCGCAGTTCCGCGAAGCCCTGCGCCTCGAGCCCGGGAACGCGGTCGCCCGCCAGCGCCTGACCGCTTTGGGAGCGGCCCCATGACTTTGGGAATCTTCGGTTAAAGGGGCGTAATAATTCAGTAATCCTCATGTCTTATGATCCTTTTCGCGTGCCTTCGCACGGGTCCGTTTGTATGTCTTCCATTAAAAAAATTATGATCGTCGCGGCCTTGTTGACCCTCGTCCCGCGCGCGCGCGCGCAGGACGACGACGACTCGCGCGCCGGCCTGAGCCGCCCGATGAAGGCGGCCATCCATTTTTACGAGACGGGCGATGACATGCAGGCGATGGACCGCTTCATGGAGATTCTGACGAAGGGCGATCCGTCCGAGCGTTCGATGGCCAACGAGTACATCAACCTGATCACGCACCGGATGAACAGCGGCGGCGGCGCGGGAGGGTCCCCGGCGCCGAAGCCGGGCGCGCCCGCGCCCGAGCCGTCGGCTCCGGCCCCGTCCGCCGCTCCGTCGCGCGCGCCGGCCGCCGCGCGGGACGGGGGCGCCAGCGGCGGGGAGATCGTCTCCGAGGGCACGGCCGCTCCGTCGCGGCGGGCGACCCGCCTGGACTCGATCGACGAGCCCGAGCCCGCCGCCCGCAAGGCTCCCCAGCGCTCCGTCCGTTCGACCCCGTCGGCCCGCAGCGAGGAGATGACCGCTTCGAACAAGGCCCTGATGCGCAAGGAGATCAAATCCCGCCTGCACTCGGCCCAGGAGCGCAGCCTGGAGGACCTCAAGGCGATCAACGGCGTGCGGGTCATGATGCGCGAGAACGGGGATCCCGACGCGATCGGCATCCCGTCGCCGCTCCTGTTCCAATCCGGAATTTCCTTCCAGCGCGACGCCGTCCGCCTTCTCGACCCGCTGACCAAGCTGGTCTTCGCCTTGGGCAGCACCCAGGTGCTGATCCTTCCCGAAGGCACGGCCATGGGCGACGCGAAGGTCCTGGACATGCGCCGGACCATGGGCATCTCCTCGGCGCTGTACCAGGCCGGCGTCGCCCCGCCGCGCGTGCGCGTGAACCTGCTCAACACCCAGGTGGACATTCCGCGCGGCCTGACCGATTTTCGCGGCGTCGTGATCGTTTTCCAGTACGACCAGCCCATGCAGTTGACCGTGGAAAGCGCGGTCGGCGACGAGCTGGGCCCGCCGATCTCCCTGGGCGTGTTCCCGCCTCAGATCCGCCCGTCCCGCAACCAGGGCGCGATCATCGAGTTCTCGGTGTCCGATCCGCCGGCGGGCCTGGTCTCCTGGAAATTCCAGCTTCTCCAGCCCTCGAAGGACGGCACCGAATTGGCGCCTCTGCAGGAGGTCGTCGGCGGGGGGCCGGTGTTCCATCAGATCTTCTGGAACGGGCGGCAGAACTATTTCGGCATTCCGCTGGCGTCGGGCCGCTACGAGTGCGTGCTGACCGCGCTCGACGCCAAGAACCGCCAGCGCACCCTGCACCGCTGGATCTCGGTCCTTCCCGAGGAGGGCGGGAGCGAGAATCTGCTGGCCACCGGCCCCGAGCCGGTCCAGGACGCGCGCGCCGCCGTCGCGCCCATCCCCCGCAAGGCCGAGTCCGTCCCTGCGAGCGCCGCGCCCAGCGAGGATATCTCGGGCGGCGACGCCAAGCCCCTGGTGAAGGGCGTCAAGCCCGCCGCCGTGGAGATCGAGCCGGTCCCGAAGAGCGTCGCGAAGGCCAAGCGCAAGGTCGTCGCGCGCGCGGTCCGCGCGAAGCGGGCGTCCGCGCACCGGACAGTCAAAGCCAAGGCCGCGGAGCCTTCGGCCGCGCCCGCGCGCCCCGGGCATTACGAACTGGGCTTCAACAAGAACACGCACCAGATGACCCCGGCCGCCGAGAAGTCCCTGGCGAAGGCCGCCACCGACATCGCCTCCTATCCCTTGGAGACCCTCCAGGTGATCGGCCACGCCGAGGCCGACGAGACCGACGCGACCGCGCTGGCCGACCGGCGCGCGAAGATGGTCGCCGGCCTGCTGATCAACCGCTATCAGGTCGAGCCCAATAAAATCCAGGTCAAGTCCTCGACCGGCGAGGGGGCCACCGTGGAATTGGTGCTCGCCCGCAACGATCAATGAGCAAAATCGACGAGATCGCCGAACAGATCGCCTTCGGGGAACAGGGCCCCAAGAACGGGTCCAGCCTGGGCCTTTACCTGAGCCCCGACCTCATCTACCTGTCCGAAACCCACATGGGGAAGGACGGCGTGCTCGTCGACCACCTGGTGCGCATCCCGATCCCGGCCGACGAGAAGAAAAA
>JAGWMT010000157.1 GCA_028871595.1 Elusimicrobiota bacterium | reverse complement strand
CCCAGAGATCGGCCTCGAGGCCGTCCATCAGCTCCAGGACGGCCTTCAGGTTCGGGGCGGCTTTGAGGAATTGAGGGTGGTTCTGGACGACGCCGATTTTCAGTTCCATGCGGCCCGAGTCTACTAAAAAACGAAGAAGTCCGCCTCCGAGGGGTGGGAGGCGGACTTCAATTCGAGCCGCGGAAAGGGGGCGTTACTTCCTTTCGCGACGTCCGCTTCCGGGTCCCGGCGCCGTCGCGTCGGGGAGGAGGAAGACGGGGTGCTGATGTGAGAATACCCGGAATCCAGGGCGCGCGGCAGGGTCGCCGGACCCGGGCCGCTCTGGGCCCAAAGACCCAGAGAAACGGCGGCGCTCCGCGCCGCACTTGCTTTGGGGGAAAAGGGAAGTTACGATGATCCGGTGAAGCCGATCATCGCCGCCGTCCGGTGGGTTGGCGGGAATTTCCTGAAAGTTCTCGCCTACCCGTTAAACCCGAAAGAACGGATATTCCTCCCGTACTTGGCCACATCGCTGCTGCTGGCCGTCGCCGTGCACCGGCTCTCGGTCCGGCGCGCCGTGTCCGCGGGCCGCGCTCCGGTCTCCCTTCGGCAGTTTCTCTTCCCGGCCGAGGTCTGGCGCACGCGCTCGGCGTGGCTGGACGTCCGTTATTTCTTCTTCCATCAGATTCTGCGGGTCTTTCTTTACGGGACATTCTCCGCCGCGACGGCCGAGGCGACGTTCCGCGTCCTGGGCCGCGCGTTCGGAGGGGCGGCCGGTACGCCCATGACGCCGTCCTTGGACGCGGCGTGGCCCGTCGCGTTCGCGTTCGCCCTGACGACGGCCGTCGTCTTCGACTTCACCGCGTGGACGATCCATTTCGCCCAGCACAAGATCCCGCTCCTTTGGGAGTTTCACAAGGTCCATCATTCGGCGAAGGTCATGCATCCGCTGACCAATTACCGCGAGCACCCCGTGGACAACGTCGCGTACGCGGCGGGACTGGGGCTGTGCACCGGGCTGACGGCGGCGGCCGCGTCGGCGGCGTTGGGGTACGTGCCGCCGGAGCCGGCCGTGATGGGCGTGAGCGTGTTCCTGTTTCTTTACAACGCCGCCGGCTACAACCTGCGGCACTCCCCGATCTGGCTGCGCTGGCCCGGCCCGTTGGTCTACGTCTTCGGCTGTCCGGCTCATCATCAAGTCCACCACAGCCGGCATCCCGCGCACGTGGACAAGAACTTCGCCTTCATGTTCCCGGTCTGGGACGTCGTCTTCGGCACCTTCGTCCTGCCGGAGGACCCCGCGGACGTCTCCTTCGGCCTGGCGGACGCCGACGAGCCGGAATTCGAGTCCTGCTGGGGCATGTACGCGCTCCCGTTCCTGAGCGCGCTTCGTTTATATAGAATCCGGTCATGAAGAAGGAAGCCCTGTCCTGGTGGCGCATGCATTTGGAGGACGACCCCACGAAGCGGCCGCACTCCCACGTCAAGGCGCAGATCGACGGCGTCGAGCGCTTCCTGGGCCTGGAGCCGCGCTCGCGCGTGCTGGATCTGGGCTGCGGCTCGGGGCGGCGCACGCTGGAGTTGGCGCGCCGCGGCCACCGCGTGCTGGGCATCGACCCGGACGAGCGCGCGCTGACCGAGGCGCGCGCGGCGGCCAAGAGCGAGCGCCTGAACGTCCATTTCATCAAGTCCGATCCCCGAAAAATTTCCTACCGCGGCGAGTTCGACGCCGTGGTCAGCCTGGACGGCGCGTTCGGCCAGCTCCCGGGAGACCGCGACGACGCGCGCGCCCTGGACTGCGTGCGCAAGTCGCTCAAGCCCGGCGCGAAGCTGCTGATCGACGTCCTGAACAAGGAGTGGCTGATGCGCCATTTCGAGCCCAACTTCTGGGAGCACGGCGACGACGGTCGCGGGGCCGTGGTGCTCGATCAGATCTCTTTCGATTTTGAAAAGGGCCGCCTGGACAACAAGCGCACCATCGTTTCCGGCGACGGCAAGCGCACGCCCTCGTTCCTCAGCGTGCGTATCTACGCGCTGACGGAGCTGATCGCCCAGGCCGAGCGCGCCGGACTGGAGTACCGCCAGGCCTGGGGCGGCTTCGACGGGGCCGCCTACGGGATGGAGAGCGCGCGCCTGATCGTGCTGGCCGAGCGCCCGCGCACGGAGCGGGCGCCGCGGCGCAGCGTCGCCGACGACGGCCTGCCCACGGCCATCCGCATCAAGGGACGCCGTTGACCGCCGTCGTCGCCTCGATCGTCCTGGCGGCCATGCTGTTCGCGTCGCGCCTGCCCTTGGGCGGGGACTTCCTGCTGCCGCGCCGCGGCGGGTTCGGGCTGTACCGCGCGGCGTGGGCTCTGTTCGACCGGCCCGCGGGGCGTTGGGCATTTTCGGCGGCCGCGGCTCTGCTGCTGCTGGCGTGCGCGGCGGCGTTCGGGGCGGCCCTGCGCCGCGCGCTGCGGCGCCGCCCCGCCGGCGCGAGCCAGTGGGCCGGGGCGGCGGCGGGGCCGGTCTTCGCGTTGATCCTGGCGTGGCGGCTTGGCGGCCGGTGGCTGGATCTGATTCAACTCGTTTATTTTCCGTATGCCTCCATGGACGTCCGCGAACCGTTCGTCGACGGAGCATTGTTCGCGGTCGCTTTGGTCCCCGCCGCGGCCGCCGCGCGCGATTGGGTCGCCGGGCGCAGGCGACGGGCGATCATTCTGGCCGCCGCGCTCATCGCCTTGGACGCGGGCGCCGCGTTGTTCGGCGCGTACCGCGGCGTGGGACGTCCGCTGACCCCGCCGTCCGCGAGCGGGAGGACGGCGTACGTCGTGCTGACCGACGGCCCGCGCGGTCCCGGGACCGATACGTACGAACTGGCGCCCGACGTTTTCTCGGATCCCGATCCGCGTCCGTATCTGCGCGGTTTGGCCGCCGCGCCGCGTGACGCCCGGTGCCTCCCCGCGCTGCGCGCCCTGTACCAGGAAGAAACCAAGCGCTGGGACCTGGACGGTCTGCGCGGCGCGCTGCTGCTGGGAGTCGCGCGCCGCGACCCGCTGGCCCCCTCGCTTCTTTTATCCCATTTCACCGCCGTTCGCCGTTCCACGCAGGCGCTGGCGGCCTTGGGCGTCGTGTCCGACGAGTCGGCGTGGCGCGTCGGCCCGTTGGGCGCCGCCGCGTTGGCGCGTGCGTATGCGCATCTGGGCGACCGGGCGTCCGCCGCGCGCTGGGCCGCGCGGTCGGGCGAGGCGGGCGGGATCGCTCCGGGGCTTCTGGGTTTGGACGCGGTCGGGACCGGAGCCGCCGGACGCGTGACGGGAGTGCTGCGCGGCGCGGACCACGCGCGCGTGGCGTTGTATTCGAAGGAGGACCCGGCGGCGCCGTACCTGCTGGGCGCCGCCGGGCTGGCCGCCTCGGTCGAACCGGACTCGCGCGGCCGTTTCGTCTTCACCGGCTTGACGGCGGGCCGCTACTACCTGGCCGTCGCCCTTCCCGGCGGCCGGGGGGAAGCCGCGGTGACCGGCGGCCGCGGGGACATCGTCCTCGACGCCGCCCATCCGGCCCGCGTCCTCCCCCCGTTGACGGCTTCCTTCATCGCGCGCTGACGACGCGATAAACCGTTCCGCGCCAGAGCACCTCCACGTCGTCGCCCAGCGCGAACCAGCGCGCCAACTCCGGGGACTTCGCCAGCAGGTCGAAATACTCATTCCCGCGGGCCTTCACGGTCCGGCGCGGAGCCGAGCGGGCGTCCGGGGATTCCGCGTCCGCGTCGATCCAGATCCCGGCTCGCCGGTAGAACGTCTTGTCGCCCACCGTCCGCGTCTCGACCGCGTCGCGCCCCGCCGCCTTGAGTTCCGCCCGCGCCTCCGCCTCGTACGAACGGAGCGCCGCCGCCGGCGCCGCCGGCGAGGCCGCGCCGCGCGTCGCGGCGACGCTTCCCGACATCTTCATCAGGCGCAACGAATCCGCCTGCGCCGCGCCGCCGGCTCCGGCGCCGCCGCGGAAGCCGCTCGACAGCGCGTCGCGGCTCAGCGCCTCGAAGCGCCGCCGGCCCTGATCCTCGGCCGCGCGCCCGTCCGCGCCTTCTTCTGTCACCAGGAACGACGTGTACGGCGTCACGATGCCGTATTTCTTGGCCAGCTTGACGATGGAGGCCACGGCTTCGGGATCGGCCGGTCCGCCCGACAGGCGCAAGGCGTCGAGCTCATGCGCGACCTTCCGCGCGGCCCACAGGCGCGGCAGGAAGGAGTTGCTCGTTTGAATCTCGGGCAGGTCCACAGGGTATTCGAACCGGACGTCGCGCCCGCCGGATTTTCCGGTGACGATCAAAGTCCCCCTGCCGTGACCATGGTAGCGCCCGTACAAGGTCAGCTCGGAGCCGTGGAAGAGGTCCGGGACCGGGCGGGGGTAGACGTCCGCGGTCTCCAGGCCGCGCCACTCGATTTTCACGTCGGTCAAGGCCGGGCGGGAGACCTTCTGGTACAGCGACGAGACCTTGGCCTCGATGTCCTCTCCCGGCGCGACGTAGTCGCGCGCGCCGCGCCCGCCGTCGGCGAGCTTGTCGAGGAGAAGCGTGTTCACGTCCGAGCCGACGCCGAAGTCGAAGACGCGGGCCTTCACGTCCCGATTTTCGCCGGCCACCTTCGCCAGCAGGGCGTTGACGTCGGTCTGACCGACGGTCGGCACCCCGTCGGTGAGGAAGAATACCATCGGGACGCGACCGTCGCTCCGCGCGAGCAGCTTCAGACCTTCCTCCAGCGCCGCCTCGATGTTCGTTCCGCCGCCGGCCTCCAGGCCCTCGATGTAGCGTTTCGCCCGGGCCTTGTTGTCCGCGTCGCCGGGCAGCAGCCGCTCCGCCAGTGAATTCCAGTCGGTCGCGAAATCCACGATTCCGAAACGGTCGTCCGGACCGAGGCGCGACACGCAGTACTCCAGGGCCTTTTTCGCCTGTTCGATCTTCCCGTCGTCGGCCATCGAGCCGGAGCGGTCCAGCACGAAGACGATGTCCTTGGGAGCGGCCTTCGCCGCGGCATCCTCCGTTTTCGGCGACAGGCTCAGCAGGAACGTTCCGTCCTCGCCTGATTCGTGGTAGGCCAGCACTCCCGCCGCGAGCGGGTCCTGGCGCAGGGAGAACATCAGCGCGAGGTCCTGGGGGCCGCCGGCGCCCTCCTCGTAGGTCGCGACCGCCTCCCGCTCCCCGCGGCGTTCAACGCGGACGTCGGGATTGGGGGAGAATAGACTGCGCATCGGGAGCGTGGTGCGAAGTTCCACGCGCGCGGACGCCCGGCCGACGGAGGCGGAAGACGCGCCGGCCGGGCGCAGCGGCACGCGCAGCGAGATCATGCCGCCGCTCTGGGGCAAGGTCTGCGTCAGCTTCAGCGTCGCGACGACGTCGCCGCGGGGCTCGATGGGAAACACGCGGGCGCGGAACATCCGTTCGCCGACCAACTCCAGAAGGCCGGGATCGCGCAACTGGCGGACGATGCTTTCATAGATGGACGCCGCTTGACCGGCTTCGATCAGTTCGCCTTTGGCGTCCTTCCCGCCCACGGTCATCGAGAATCCCGACAGGGCCGCGTCGGCGGGAATCGGCACCATCAGAACGCCCTCCAGGCGCCGGTCCGCGGGATTGTGGAAGGTGATGCGGTACGTCAATTCCGCGACCCGGTCGGTCACGGTTCCCTCGACGCGATAGCCCGACATGGTCACGGGCACGGCTTCCGGAGGGAACGACGGGAGCGGCCGGGGGCCGGGAAAAAAGCGGGGCATGGGTTCGACCGGCCAGGCCATCAACTGTTGCGCCGACGCCGGCGCGGCGGCAATACCGAGTGCGAGAACGGCCGTCAAGCTGAAACGATTCATGGTCCACCTCCTGTGCTGGAGATGGGACTCCGCGAGCGCGGAAATGTTCCGTCAGGGGGGAGAGACGTCGAACAGCAGGACGGTCCTGGGCTCGGAGGGAATCGGGGCGACGCGGTCTTTCACGGGATCGGCGGTCTCGTCCGGAAGCAGCGAACGGTACGCGACGTTCACCGCGCCCGCGTCGACGGTCACGGATACGATCTTCGTGGCCGACGGCTTGATCAGGATCAGGCGGCCGGCGGAGAAGTCGGTCGTGGGGGGGATTCCCGGAAAGCCGAGAAGCACCCAGGTGGAGCCGAGGCTCCGCGCGTCGGAGAACACGAGGCCCGCGTCCGGCGCCAGGCGGCCGGGACCCGCGGCCTGGGCGCGGAACGTCGCGTCGGCGGCCGCGAGCCCCTCGCGCCGGACGTTCTTGAGCAGGTTCGGAGTCGGCGCGGAAAGGGCCGGCGCGGCAGCCGCCTCGGGGCGCGGACTGCGCGCGCCGTGCGGGAGGACCTGGGCGATGCCCATTTTCTTCTTCTGGCTCTCGATATAATCGAACATCTGCTCGTTGCGGGCGGAGCGTTCCTCCTCCGTCATCGTGATCCGGGTGCGGTCGGTCAAAACGGGTTCCGTCGTTCCGCCGCCCGCGGCACCGGCGGCCAATAAGGGCCGGCCCGCGGCCCGGCCGGAGCCGCCGCGGATTCCGCTGACGGAGCCCGTCGCCGCGCTTTTCGCCGCCGCGGCGGGCGCCGCCGGAGGGGCGATTTGATCGGTCAACCGGGGGAGCACTTCTCCTTTTTGGACGTCCTCGGGCACGGGGCCGATCACCGACGTTCCCGAGCCGTCCAAATCCTGGGAGGCGTCGCGGGCGCCGGTCAGCCCGGCGGCGCGACGGCTGACGTCGAACGGGGCGACGGGACCGTCCGCCGTCGCCGCGACCTTGGCCTCGTTCTCGCTGTGGCGCAGGGGCTCGGGAGGCGGCACCGTGACCTTGTCCCAGACGAGCAGCGCGACGACGCCGCAGGAGAGCGCGAGCGCCACGGGCCGCATCGCCGGGGGGAGGAACACCCAGTCCTGGCGCGGCGCGTCGCCGCGCGCGCGCCGGGCTTGCAGGCGGGCTAGGAAACCGGGCGGGAGGGGCTCGCGGGGGAGATTCTTGACGGCCATGGAGGCGGCGCGCAGGGACTCCAATTCGCGGCGCAGATCCGCCGAAGCGGCCAACCGGGCCTCCAACGCCAGACGCTCGGCCTCGGTCATGGCGCCGTCGAGATAGGAGGAAAGGAGTTCGAGTGTCTCGTCGTTGATCATATCGCCGCCGCCGTTTCCTTCAAAAGCCCCTTCAGCTTCGCGCGCGCGCGGAACAAGCGCGATTTCACGGTGCCTTGCGGAAGTCCCAGCATGGAGCCGATTTCCGCGTACGATCTTTCCTCGAGCTCGCGCAGCACCACGAGGGCGCGGTCGTCGCCGTCCAGCGTCATCAAGGCCTTCTGCACCGCCGCGGCCTTCTCCGCCTTGACCAGGTCCGCGTCCAGCGGCGGCTCCTC
>JAGWMT010000156.1 GCA_028871595.1 Elusimicrobiota bacterium | reverse complement strand
ATCTTAGAACTTGACCGAGAAGTCCGTGTAGCACAGCGTCGCCGGGTTGACGGCGGCCACCGCGTCGCGGATCAAGCGGCCGGGCTGGAACGAGCCCACGCCCGCGCTCACCGTCACGTTCTCCGAGTGCGCCCAGGACAGGTCCAGGTCGTACTCGCTGCCGATGCCGGTGTTGCCGTTCGGGCTGGGAGCCACGCTCTGCGCGCGGTAGTTCCAGTACGAGAGGCCCGCCGTCAGCTTCGACAGCATCGCCGGAGTCGCCTTCACGCCCGCGCCGAAGATGACGCGGTTGCTCAGGGTGTTGGTGTCCACGGCTCCGGAGGTCGAGCCGAGCGCCGCGCTCGCGCCGGTGCCGAAGCGGCCGTAGATGCCGCCGGGGCGGTAGTCGCCCGCGATGGCCTGGAAGTTGCGGTTGGACGTCGCGCCGCCGCTTCCCACGCCGGCCTCACCCCAACCCGTCAGGGCGCCGAGGTTGTCGAGGTCGACCTTCACTCCGCCGTTGAGCTTCGCCGCCCAGCCGGTGTAGTTCAGAGCGGTGGCGTAAGGATAGGTGCCGCCGATCAGGGTGCGGTTCTGGCCGAAATCCTTCGCGAACTCGCCCTTCAGCCACGCGCCGCCCATCGTCACCTTGCCCTTAAGGCCGGCGACGTAGAGGCGGTCGTTGCCCAGGACGCCGTTCGTGGCGTTGGAGTTGACCGTGGTCTTGTTGTACACGTACGCCCCGCCGGACACGTTGTCCATGGGCTTCGCGTGCAGGTCCAGACCCATCAGGTTGACGTCGCCGGCGTCGATGGTGCCGGCGGCGTGTCCCGTGACCTTCGAGGCCAGGACGGTCACGCCGACCTTCTCGCCGTTCCAGTCGAAGCGCGCCCCGTCCAGGGCCGTCACCGGCAGCCCGTACAGGTTGTACTTCGGTCCGTAGTAGATGACCAGGTCGCCGGCTTCGCCGTAGAACTGGCGGCCCAGCGTCGTGTCCAATCCACCGAACAGCTTGTCGATCTTGATGTAGGACTCGTCCACGAACGTGTTCTCGAGCACGCTGGTTCCGGCGGCGCCGTTCACCGACTGGTGAGCGGTTCCGTAGGCGCGGTCGTTCTTCGTCAGCGACACGTGCGCGTGCACGTCGTCCAGCAAGTCCCAGTCCCCGTGGACCATGAGGCGGGTCTGCACGGTGTCCAGGTGGTCGTACGCCTTGGTGGAGAAGTCCTTCACGTTGTTCGCGGAGACGGCGTCAACTTCAAGCGAACCGCTCGCCTTGAAGTTCTTGAGCAACTCAGCGTTCGCGCCGACCGGAACGAGCATGGCCAGGGCGAGCGTCGATCCCAGGAGCTTTTTCATTGCGCTTTGTTCCTCCAGTTGTTTCGTAAGCCCCGCGATGCGGGGATACTCTTCCGTCATACCCCGCTTGTGGCGGGGCCTACGTACGACAGGAGGGCCATATCGAGCGCCTCCTTGCCCTTGCGAGCGGCCAAAATGTAGCAAAGGGGTCCCGCCGTTGTCAACAAACCGTCACATGACCGTCGCGTTCAGGCAGAAACGTTAGACGCTGGCTCGTGTTGTTTGTTACCGACAGGTGTCGGACGGGCTACTTGGCCGCGGGAGCGGGCGTGAGACGGTCGGCGGCCCACTCGGCCCAAGGCGTCCCAGGATATTGCAGCGCGATGCGCTGCAACGTGGCCTTGGCCACGTCGTTTTGACCCAGCGCCATCTGGCAGCGGGCCAGGTCGGTGTGGATCTGGGCGGCGAGCAGGTGCTCGGGATAGGCGTCCAGGAAGGCCTGGGCGGACGTCGCGCAGTCGGCGGCTTTGCCGGCGGCGGCCAAGGTCATGACCTTCTCGGCCTGGGCGAAGGGCCGCAGGGCCTCGGGGGCCACCGCGGCGGCCTTGTCGTAGGCCGTCAGGGCCTGGTCGTACTCCCCCTTCGGGAAGTGCAGGTCGCCGTCCAGCATCTGGGCCAGGGCGGCCGCGGCCGGGCTGCTGCCGTCCGTCACCTGGTTGACCAGTTCCCGCGCGTCCTGGGGCCGGCCGGAGTAGGCGTACAGCTCGGCCTGGGAGAGCTTGTCCCACGCGGCGTTCACCGCGGCGCGGCGTTGATAAAGGAAGAATCCCAGGACCAAAGCGGCCGCGGCCACGCCGCCGGCCGCGTATCCCGCCTCGCGGCGGCGCACCCAAAGCCAATCGACGGTTTCCTCGATCGCGTCCTTGACCTCGTCTTGCGCGGCCTCGGACTTGTGGGACCAATGCTTCTTATCTTTCAGGGTCATGGGGGCGGTATATTACTAAATCAGGCCCCCGGAGTGAATCGCCTAGGACGCATTCGTATCTTTTTTGAGCCATTGGGCCAGCTTGGCCTGGACGTCCGCCAACTTGACCGGTTTGCTGAGGTGATCATTCATGCCGGCGTCGAAGGTCCGGTCCTCATCCTGTTTGAGCGCGGCGGCGGTCATGGCGATGATCGTCACGCGGCCCTTTCCTCCGGCCAGCTTGCGGATCGCGGCCGCGGCCTGGTAGCCGTCCATCTCGGGCATCTGGCAGTCCATGAGGATGACATCGTAGTCGAACATCTCCGCCATTCGGACCGTTTCGACGCCGTTGGCCGCGATGTCCACCCGGCAGCCCAGCTTGTGGAGCATCAGCTTGGCGACCTTCTGGTTGACGATGTTGTCCTCCGCCAGGAGAACCTTCGGCCCCATTCGCGTCCGCTCGTCGCGGGGCGGCTCCGCGGCGGGCTCCGCCGCGGCCAGTGCCCGGCCGGGCGGTATCGCGGGCGTCACTCCCAACGCTTTCTCCAACGCCTGCCTGAGCTGCGAGGGCCGCACCGGCTTGGTCAGGTGAGCCACGATGCCCAATCGCGCGATCAACTGCTTGTCCAGCCCCGAACTCACCGACGAGAGCAGTACAAGGGGCAGGTCCGCGCCGCGCGTCCCCGCGCGGATGGCGGCCGCCAGATCCAACCCGTTGGTGACGGGCATCTGATAGTCCAGGACCGCGGCGTCCCATTCGCCGCGGGCCGGGTCGGAAATCAGGGCCAGCGCCTCCGCGGGCGTTTCCACCGCGGCGCTTTCGACCCCCCAGTATCCCAGCTGCTCGGACAGGATGCGCCGGTTGACCTCGTTGTCGTCCACGATCAGGACGCGGCGTCCCGCGACGCTGTCGTGGCGCGCGGGCGCGTCGGCCGCTCCGGGGTCCACGGTCAGCCGCAGGCGCAAGGTGAAGTCGGAGCCCCGGCCGGGCACGCTGGCCACCTCGATGTTCCCGCCCATCAACTCGGCCAGGCGCTTGGAGATGGTCAGCCCCAGTCCGGTCCCGCCGAAACGGCGCGTGGTGGAGGTGTCGGCCTGGGAGAATTTCTCGAATATTTTTCGGAGATTCTTCTCCTCGATGCCCAGTCCCGTGTCGCGGACCATGATCCGGAACTCGGCGGCGCCCCGCTCCGGCTTGGACGCCGTGACGTCGATCAGCACGTAGCCGTGCTGGGTGAACTTGACGCCGTTGCCCACCAGGTTCGTGACGACCTGGCGGATGCGGCCCACGTCCCCGACGACGCGGGCGGGAATGTCCTGCGCGTAGCGCACCAGCAGCTCGATCCCCTTCTCCTCGGCCTTGCCCCGCAGCAGCTCGGCCACGTCCTGCAGGGAGTCGCGCAGGTCGAAGGAGACCGCCTCGAAGTCCATCTTTCCGGCCTCGATTTTGGAGAAGTCCAGGATGTCGTTGATGACCGTCAGCAGGGATTCGGACGAGTTCATGATGGTCCGCGTGTAGTCCCGCTGCTTCTCGTCGAGCTCCGTGTCCAGCAGCAGGCTGGCCATTCCCATGACGCCGTTCATCGGCGTGCGGATCTCGTGGCTCATGTTGGCCAGGAAGTCGCTCTTCGCCTGGTTGGCCTTCTCGGCGGAGTCTCGGGCCGCCTCCAGCACCGCGCGGGCGGCGTTGCGCTCGGTCACGTCGCTGAAGCACACGACGCTCCCCTTCGGCCGCCCGTCCACCAGCAGCGGAGCCGCCAGGTAGGAGATGGATACCGGCTCCCCTCCCTCGCGGCGAAATCGCGCTTCGCCGGAGGCCTTGCGGAACGTGCCCTGCGTCGCGGCGACGAAGCGTTCCAGCGCGGCGCCGTCCTCGGCCAGAAGGTCCTTGGCGCGAAGCGCGATGGCCCCTTTTCCCTCCAGGCCCAGCAAGGACAGCGCGGCGGGATTGATGAAAATGATGTTTCCCTTCAGATCCACGCCGAAAACGCCCTCGCCCACGGAATCCAACAGCAGTCGGGCGTACTCCTCGCTTTCCTTGAGCGCCTGCGCGGAGCTTTCCAGGCGGCGGTCCACCAGCGCGCTGATGATGGCGATGAGCAGGATCATGCCGGTCGCCGCGCCGAGCGCCAGGCCCAGGGTCCCGCTGTCCATGCCCGGAATCTCCTGGTGGACCATCGTGGGCGGGAAGTAGTGAGCGGCGGCCATGCCCGTGTAATGCATGCCGGCCACGGCCGAGCCCATCAGCAGGGAGGCCGCGATTTGCGGCGCGCCGCCCTTCAGGCCGGCGCGAGCGAGCGCGAATTTCACATAGATGGCCGCGGTCGCCAGCACGTGCGCGACCACTATGGAGAGGACGAAGACGGAGGCCCGATAGGCCATCTCCGCGTTCATGCTCATCGCCGCCATCCCCATGTAGTGCATGGCGCCGATCCCGACCCCCATCATCAGGCCCCCCAGGTTCATGCGCGCGAAGCTCAGCTCCGGCTGGGAGATATAGTGGAGCGCGATCGCGCTGGCGACGATTCCGGGCACCAGGGACGCCAAGGTCATCCCCAGGCCGTAACTGACGTGGACCGGCAGTTCGAAGGCCAGCATGCCGATGAAGTGCATGCTCCAGATCCCGCAACCGAGCGCGAGCGCGCCGGAGGCGTGCCAGGCCCGGTGCGTCCCGGCGGTGCGTCCCGAACTCAGCCGCTCCGAGATCTGCAGGGCCGTGAAGGCCGCCGCGCTGGCGACCAGAAAGGACAGCGCGACCAGCCAGCCGTTGTAGGAACCGGTCATTTCTAAGGGCAGATCCCGGCCGGAGGCGATGAATTGAAAATGGTGGTGCATGGGGTCAACTCTCCTTGAGGGCCGTGCGCAGGCGTTCGTACTCCTCTTCCATCGAGCTCAGGATGGCGTCCTGTCGCGCGCGGTCTCCGGCCGCGGCGATGAGGCTCTCGCACAATTCGGCCAAGCGGCGCGCGCCCACGTTCGCGCTGGAACCCTTCAGCGCGTGGGCGGAGAAGACGACGGCGCGGGGATCGGCGCCGGCCGCCGCGCGGATTTCCCGCAGGCCTCGTTCCGCGCCCGCCAGGTAGGAATCCAAAAAACGCTCGAATTCTCCGGATGGTTCGCCGGCGAACAGCTCGCGCAGTTCGGCGAAGGACTCGGGGTGGAGGGGCGTCTCCGGCTGCGTCGCCGCGGCGTATCCATGTGGTTGCATGGAGCCACTGTAGCCCTCCGGTCTGACCGGCGGGCTATCCCGCGCTTAAGTTTCTCTTAAGGCGTTACCGTCACAGCTTGCATTGACCGGAGTCCCGGGGACGGCGCCGGGGACCGGCCGGTTCGAAGAGCGCGGCGGACGCCAGGAACAGGATCAGGTCAGCGAGCGTGGCGGGCGCGCGTTCCGCCGAGTTGCGGCGCAGCGCCTCGAAGTCCCGCGCCAGCCTGTCGTCTCCCGGGAAGGACGCGGGATTCTCGTCAGCCATCGCCGAGTCTCGCCTTGAGATCCGCATATTCCGCGTCCATGGAGAAAAGGCCGAAGTAGTTCTTGATCCGGGCCCAGTCCAGCCCGTCCCGGTTCGCCGAAATGAGCGCCTCGATATCCGCCAGATCCCGCAAGCGCCTGGCCGGACTGTTCGCGATCGCCTGGACTTTCAGGCCGATCACGTCCTCCGGCGTGAGCACCCTCGCCCGGCGGGCCGCCGTCAAGGGTTTCTCCAGCGAGCGGGCGAGCATCTCCAGGGCGAGCGGCCGGAAGGCGTGGATGAAGTCGAGCGAGCCCCAGGTCGAGGCCGGATGGTCGTATTGGGATACGTTCTCGCTGAAATGAATCCGGCGGTAGCCGAGGGATTCGAGAAAGGCATGGACGCGGGGCATGTCCTCGCGGTGAACGAGGAAGTCGAGATCCGCCGTCGTCCGCGCCGCCCCGAGCGCTCCCATGGCGAAACCGCCGGTGAGAGCCCAGCGGACCTTATCGCGGGAAAAGAAGTCCGCCAGCCGTTCCAGCACCGCGCCAAAATCCATTCCGGTCATATCGATGTGTTCGGCCCGTCAAATTCTTGCCCCGAGAGGGATTCGAACCCCCGCGGCGGCTTCGCCGCCTCTTTCTTTCATACCGAAGATGGGTGTCCGATTCCCATCGCAAAACGTGCCCCGAGAGGGAATCGAACCCCCATCTTCTCCTTAGGACGGAGTAGCTCTATCCATTGAGCTATCGAGGCGTATCTGAACATCTTACGACACTTTTTGACTATTTGCGAAAACGCCGAAAGGCGCTGGTGCCGGATTGTGTGCCCAGCATGAACACGACTTGGAGGTGAAAGTCCTCTGGAGAACCCGGTCGCAGGGACTACGAGCGAACCGCAAGGCTATGGACCGCGAGGTCTGAGCTGAAAGAAGCGGGGAGCGAAACCGCGAGTCGACGAACAGAAACCGGATAGAAGGCGTTGCCGTCCAGGGCGAGCGGGCAATTGACCGCGAAGCTCTCGCGCCCAAAGGACGGCGGCGTAAATCCGGCGACTGCGCGGTGAAAGTCGAGGTTCTTACCTGGGGAGGTCTCGCCTCGCGCCTGAAAGGAAAGGGAGAGCGAAACGACCGTGAGTCTCGGAAGCGCCAGGCGCCAGAAGTCCGCGCAAGCGGAGCTGCCGTTGGAATACCGAAGCAGGACGGCGGAACCCGGACGCTTGGGATTCCGAGCGTGCTGGATCGGTTCGTCCAACAGGCCATCCTTCAGGTGCTTCAACCGAGGTTCGACCCGACGTTCTCAGAGCATAGCCACGGCTTCAGGCCCGGACGACGGGCGCATGACGCCGTGGTCGCGGCGCAGAAATACGTTCAGGGTGGACGCCGCTGGGTGGTGACGTAGACCTGGAGAAGTTCTTCGACCGGGTCAACCATGACGTGCTGATGGGTCATGGAGGCGCTGAGACGCCTTTACGCGGGGCTTCGATTGAGAGTCAACGAGACCAAGAGCGCGGTCGCGCCGGTCTGGCGGCGAAGTCAGGAGGCGCGTTGCGCCGAAAGCCCTTGAGGCGATGAAGGACAGAGTGAGGCGGATAACGAGCCGCAACGGAGGACGGAACCTGAAGTCGGTGACCACGGAACTGCGCGGCTATCTTACCGGCTGGAAGGAATACTTCCGGCTGGCGGACACGCCGAA
>JAGWMT010000155.1 GCA_028871595.1 Elusimicrobiota bacterium | reverse complement strand
ACCGATCGGTCAGGATAAGTCGCCGCGAAAGGAGGCGCACCTCCCAAGACGCGCCCCAGGAAGCGCTCCACCTCGAAGGTCGTGATCTGCCCGCACGGACCGTTGAACGCGTAGTCGCAGCCGTGCGTGGCCCAGGGCAGCTCCAGGTATTCGTGCGGCACGCCCAGCGCGGCCAAGCGCGCGGAAAGGCGCAGCTCATGGACGGGCCAGACCAGCTCGTCGCGGCCGCCGTGGATCATCAAGGTGGGCGGGAACTTCGGGCCGGCGCGCAGGAGGGCCGAGGCCTCGTCGTAGCGCTCCGGATATTCGGCGGGCGCGCCGCCGATGTATTGGGACAGCAGCCGGCGCGAGTCCAGGATCCACGGGCTGCCCGGAATGGTCCAGGCCAGACGCATGTCGTTGGGGCCGTAGAAGTCCACCACGCCGCGCACGCCGGGAATGGGATCGGAGGCGGCGGCGGCGGCCAGGACGATCTGTCCGCCCGCCGAACGGCCCAACAAGACGACGCGGCCCATGTCGAGAGACAAATCCCCGGCGCGCGCGCGCAGAAAGGCGGCCGCGTCGCGCAGGTCGTCCACGGGGCCCGGGAAGACGTTGCGCGGAGCCAGGCCGTAGTCGATGGACGCCACCGCGTAGCCGAGCCCGGCCAGCTCCCGCGACAGCTCCGGCATCTCCAGGCGCGAGCCGCTCTGCCAGGAGCCGCCGTGCACGACGAGCACCACCGGGAGCCTTCCCGCCGCGACCATGGGACGGTAGAGTTGAAGGCGCAGTTCGTCGCCGCAGGCGCGCGCGTATACCAGGGACTCCTCGCGGACGGCCGGCACGTGCGCTCCCAGCCACAGCCGCGGCAGGACCAGCGGGGCCGGTCCGGACCAGGCCAGGCCGAATTCCCGCGCGGCCCGCGCGACGGGCGACAAAAAGAGAACGGCCGCGGCGAGTCCCAGGACCGCCCCGGCGCTCCCGCCCCGCGTGCGGCGCCAGCCCGGGGCGAACGTCAGCAGGGCCGGAGCCGCCAGCCAGTGTCCCCATTCCGTCGCCACCAAGGCGAACAGCCACAGATGATAGGTCGGGGCGCGGAACACGGCCAGCAGGGACCAGACGAAGAAGAGAGCGCCCCAAGACGCCCGGACGCGGCCCTCGCTCAAGGCGCGGCCTTCAGCGCGGCGAAGCCCTCGTCCAACGGCGTCGGCGCCAGGCCCAGCGCCGCCGCCAGGCGCGAGGAGTCCAGCGAAGAGTCGCGCGGACGCGGCGCCGGCGGACGCTTGTCAGAGGCCCGCGTGGGGCGCACCAGGTTCTCGTCGTAGCCGAACACGCGGCACAGCCGTAGCGCCGACTCGTGACGCGTGACGCGGTCCGCGCCGCCCCAATGGTACACGCCGTCCAGATCCGGATCGGCGAGCAGGCGCAGGATCACTTCGCCCAGGCGGTCGCCGGCCGTCGGCGTGCGCCACTGGTCCATGAAGGCTCCGATCGGCCGGCCTTGCGACAGCGCCGCGCGCAGTTCGTCCACGAAGCACGTGCGCGTGCCCAGCGGCCGCCCGTACACGCTGGCCACGCGCAGCGCGCAGGCCCCGGGCGCGGCGGACAGCACGGCCTCCTCCGCCTCCAGCTTCGCCCGGCCGTACACGGAGATCGGATTCGGAGCGTCATCCTCGGAGTACCAGCCCTTCTCTCCGTCGAACACCAGGTCGGTGGACAGGTGCACCAGACGCGCCTTCGCGCCGCCGCACAGTTGAGCGATCACCCGCGCCGCGTCCAAGTTCACGCGCCGGGCGCGCTCCGGCTCGCGCTCGCACTCGTCGGGCCCGGCGACCGCGCCGCAGTGGACCACGACGGACGGCCGGACGCGGTCGAACGCGCGGCGCACGGAGTCCGCGTCCTCCAGGTCCAGGCGGATCGAATCCTCGCCCTCGGCGCTCCGGGACGCGCGCACCACCCGCCACGACGCGGCCAGCTCCGGCGCCAGGCGCCGTCCCAGGAAGCCGGTCGCGCCGGTCAGGAGGAGGGTTTCGGGTTTCATGGCGTCTAGGTCTTTGGGCCCAGACGAGCCTGGGTGTTCCGCCTCAGGCGCCTTGGCCCCGTCCTCACTATACTGATTTCATGATTCGCCGAGCCATCGCCGCCGCCTTCGTGTTGGGCCTGACCGCTTCGGCGGCCTCCGCCTTCAACAGCCCGACCTATAACGAAGCCAAGGATTTGGCCGCCGGAAAGTCGGCCGCCTCCGCCTACGACGGCAACACCGCGCGCGGCGCCGTGCGCGCGGAGGTCAACGGCGCGCTGAATCCCGGCGAATTGACCGTGCCGGCGGCCCCGGCACTGAAGGCCAGCTCTTCCGACGTTCTCCGCGCCGCCGACGTTCCCGCTCCCGACAAAGCGGCGGAAAAAGAAGGATTTTTCAGCGGCCGCAGCCTGCTGATGGGCAGCGGCGGAGCCGCCCTGGGCGGCACCGTCGGCTGGCTGTTCGGCGGACTCCTGGGCGCCGCCATCGGCGCCGCGGCCGGGTTCGCGATCGGCTTCCTGGTGTCCAAACTGCTGCACTGACGCGCGCCACCGATATCACGCGGGAAGGCCGGCCCCCACAAAGGGCCGGCCTTCCCAGTTTATTGTGTATTATTGACGCCCCCTTGACAGTCGTGGTCTCAGCCGTTATATACATAGAGGAATGACTCGAACCCTGATCGCCGCCGTTCTGCTGTGTTCCGGCATGGCCGCCTCCGTCGCGGCCATGACCGGCGGCGCGCCTCTGCCCCTGCCGGCCGATCGTCCCGTCACCCCGGTGATCCTCGATCCCGGCCACGGAGGCGACGACCTAGGCGCCGTCGCGCAAGGCCTCCAGGAGAAGGACATCGCCTTGGCCGTCGCCCTCAAGCTGCGCGACAAGATCAAGGGCGACATGCCCGTGGTGCTCACCCGCGATAGCGACCACTATGTGACCTTGGACCAACGCCTGGTCGAGTCCGTGGACTGGAACGGCGCCGTCTTCGTGTCCATCCATCTCAACAAGGTGCGCAACAAGAAGCTCTCCGGCGCCGTGGTGTACAGCTTCGCCGTGCAGAAGCGCGGAGCGTGGCACCGGCGGCGGCACCACCCGAAAGTTCCGCCCATGCCGGCTCCGCCCGGCGTGGAGGCCAAGGAAAGCGCGTACCTGGCCGGGTCCTTGGTCAAGGCCATGCGCGCCGACGGCTTCCGCGTGGAGCCCGCGAAGTCCGACTACTACGTCCTGAAGAATCCCGCCCAGCCCAGCATCCTCATCGAGATCGGCTACCTGAGCAACCCCGAGGAGGCCGCCCGTCTCAACGACCCGGCCTACCAGGACAAGTTGGCCTCGTCCATGGCCGCGGCCATCAAAGCCTACGCCAACGGCCGCTCGCTGCGCGCGGAGACGGCCACCGCCTACGCCGCCGCGCCCGCCCTCGCCCATCTCTAGACGGCGAGACACCATGACCGTGCGAGTCCTGGTGACGGGCGGCACCTTCGACAAGGAATACGACGAGCTCCGCGGGACCCTGTCGTTCCGGCGCACGCACGTGCCCGAGATGCTGGCCCTGGGCCGCTGCCGCCTGCGCGCGAAGATCGCGACGCTCATGATGAAGGACAGCCTGTTCATGACCGCGGCCGACCGGCGCCGCATCCTGGCCGCCTGCCGCCGCGCGCCGGAGAAGCGCCTGGTCGTCACGCACGGCACCGACACCATGGCCGAGACGGCCGCCGTCCTGGGCCGCGCCTTGCGCGGCAAGACGGTGGTGCTGACCGGCGCCATGCGGCCGTACCGCTTCGGCTCGTCCGACGGGCTGTTCAACCTGGGCTCCGCGCTGTCCTTCGCCCAGGTCCTGCCGCCCGGCGTGTACGTGGCCATGAACGGCCTGTGCTTCCCGTGGGACGACGTGCGCAAGGACCGGCGCCGCGGCGTCTTCACGCGCGGGCGGAAGTGAAGGCCCCGCCGGGGAGCGCCGCGGGGCGCTGGCCGCTGAGCCTGCTGTTTTGCGCCAGCGGCGTGGGACACTTCGCGCGCGCGGCGACGTTCATGAAGATGATGCCGCCGGAGCTGCCCGCGCATCGCGAGCTGGTCCTCCTCAGCGGCGCGGCCGAGCTGGTCTGCGGCGTCCTGCTCCTCTCCCCCGTCCATCAGCGGCGGGCGGCCTGGGGACTGATCGTCCTTCTGGCGGTGGTGTTCCCCGCCAACCTGCAGATGGCGCGCGTCGCGGGAACCGCCGCCTCTCAGTTCCCGTCCGTAACCCCGTTCTGGGCCTACCAATACGCTCGCCCAAAGGCCCAGGCGCCTTCCGGGCCGGACGGGGTATAATAGGGACATGAAGCTTTCCCTTCTCCTGGCCGTCCTCGCCGTCTGCGCGGCGCCGTCGCGCGCCGCCGACAAGTCGGTCCGCCTCAAGGGCGGTCCGAAGGCCGAGGACGTTCTGCGCAAGTTCGTCTCCAACGACCCGCGCCTGAAGGCCAAGATCGACGACGCGGCCAAGCGCGAGGAGGCCTTCCTGGCCGAGAATCGCGACGGCGATCTGCGCGACGCCGTCACCGACGGCGGCGGCGACCGCGCCTCCCTGATCGGCCGCCTGCCGGGCATGCAGGCGCCCGTGCCCTCGGTCTGCTCCGCCTTGAAGGACTGCGCCCGGCCCGAGCTGGCGCTGGACGTGGACAGCTCCGCCCAGCTTCCCGACGCGCTGCGCAGCCTGGTGCGCCCCTGGATGCTGCTGCAGGCCGCCCGCGGCTCCGAGCTCGATCTCAAGCCCGTCTCCGGTTCCGGCGACGCGGTCCTGACGGCGACGCTCAAGGGCGTGGACGCGCCGGAGATGGTCCTCAACGTTTCGCCCCGCCTCCTCGGCGGCTTCAAGGTCTGGTTCGACCAGCCCCTCGTGCTCGCCTCGGTGTTCGGCCGCGAGCGCGACGCCGTCCTGAAGTCCCCCCGCTAAAGCAGCCGCAGCTGCGCTCCCAACGGCCGGCGGAAGTGCTCGCCGCTCATGGCGTTGGCGAAGCGCTCCCGGTTCAGGCCGACTTTCCGGCAGGTCAGCGCGAACAACTTGGCCAGGTGCTCGGCGAAAATCCCCTCCCCGCGCATGCGCGAGGTGAAGCGCGGGTCGTTGAGCGCGCCGCCGCGCAGGGCGCGGAGCTGGTTGAGCACCTTCTCCTTGCGGTCGGGATAGTTCCGCTCCAGCCAGTCCGAGAACACCGCCCCCAGCTGGTGCGGCAGGCGCAGGGGCACGTAGCCCGCCGACGTCGCGCCCGCGTCGGCCGCCGCCTGGAGCAAAGCGGGCAGTTCGTGGTCGTTGAGCCCCAGAATCATGGGCGCGGTCATCACGCCCACGTGCACGCCGGCCTTGGCCAGGACGCGCATGGCCTCCAGGCGCTTGGCCGGGGTGGACGCGCGCGGCTCCATCTTCCGCGCCAAGTCCGGATCCAAGGTGGTCAGCGAGACGAACACGCGCGCCAGCTTCCGCGCCGCGAGGTCCTGCAGCACGTCCGCGTCGCGCGTCACCAGATGGTTCTTCGTCACCAGGCCGCACGGATGGCGCGCGTCGGCCAGCACCTGCAGGCAGCGCCGCGTGATCTCCAGCTTCCGCTCGATGGGCTGGTACACGTCGGTGACGCCGCCCAGCGCGACGGTCTCCGGCTCCCACGAGGGCTTGGCCAGTTCCGCGGTCAGCAGCTCCGGCGCGTCGGACTTCACGAAGATCATGGACTCGAAGTCCAGCCCCGACGACAGGCCCAGGTATTCATGATAGGGCCGCGCGTAGCAGTACACGCAGCCGTGCTCGCAGCCGCGGTACGGGTTCAGGCTCCAAGTGAAGGGAATGTCCGGGCTGTCGTTCTTGACCAGGATGGACCGCGAGTTGTCCCGGAAGAAGCGTGTTTTCGGCGCGGGCTTCTCCGCCGGGTCCGCGGACTCCTCCCACTCGTAGGCGAGCTCCTCGAAGCGGTTGGCGGGATTGAGGCCGGTTCCCCGGCCGCGCGGGGCGGGCATAGGAACAGTTTAATCGAACATATGTACGACGTCAAGACCTGTTTTATTGATCGATGACGAAACGCCCGCCCAGGCCGGCGGCGGAATCCGTACCGACGTAGACCTCGACTTCCCCGGGTTCATTTCTCCATTTCATGTCGGCCCCGTAGAAGCCCAATTCTTTCGGTCCGAGTTCAAACGAAACGTTTTTCTTGTCGCCCGGCTTCAAGGAAATCCGAGCGAATCCCTTCAACTCCCGCACGGGTCTCGTCACGCTGCCCGAAGTCCGGTGGATATACAACTGCACCACCTCGTCGCCGGGTCTCGTTCCAATATTTTCGAGCGCCGTGCTCACGGTGAGCGACCCATTCGTACGAATCTTTTTGGCGCTCAAAGAAGGCGCCCCCAACGAAAACTTGGCGTAGCTGAGCCCATAGCCGAACGGGAACAAAGGCGTCACCGGAAGATCCTGGTATTTGGATGTGTAATGGTTATCGTCCTCCGGCGGCCGTCCCGTGTTCTTGTGATCGTAGTACAGCGGGATCTGCCCCACCGCGCGCGGGAAGGTGAGGGGAAGCTTGCCGCCGGGGTTCGCGTCGCCGAACAAGACGTCGGCCACGGCGCGCCCCCCTTCCGTTCCCGGCTGCCACGCTTCTAATATGGACGGAGCATGTTCGGCGGTCCACGGGATGGTCAGCGGGCGGCCGTTGAGAAGAACCACGACGGTGGGCTTGCCCAAAGCGAGCACGGCCTTCTCCAGATCCAATTGCCGGCCGGGCAGATCGAGAAACGCGCGCGACGTCGCCTCCCCGGTCATATCCCCCGCTTCTCCCAAAGTCAAAATGACGGCCTCGGCATTTTTCGCCGCCGCGACGGCGGCGGCGAAGCCTTCGTCCGTTTCGCCCTTCACCGAGCAGCCGGTGGAATAAACGACGGTCGCGTTCGGAAGGGCGGCGCGAATGCCGGCCAACACCGTGACCGCTTCCGTGGACCGCCCATCGCCGAACCAGGAGCCCAGCACGGCGGCGCCGTCATCCCCGACCGGGCCGATGACGGCGATATTCTTCAGATCTTTTCTCAAGGGAAGCACGGCGCCTTCGTTCTTGAGAAGCACCATAGACTTGACGGCGGCGGCGCGCGCGGCCGCGCGCGAATCGGCGTCGGGCGCTCCGGCCGCGCGGCTTTCGTCGGCGTACGGACGCTCGAACAATCCCAATTTCATCTTGACCCGCAGTATTCTGCGCACGGCTTCATCTAACGTCGACGTCGAAACGCGTCCTTCTTTAAGGAGCTTCGGAAGCGTCGATCCGTAAAGGCGACTGTCCATTTCCATGTCCACGCCCGCGTTCAGGGCCAGGCGCGCCGCGTCGGCGCCGTCGGCCGCGATGCCGTGCGGGATCAACTGCGAGACGGCGTCCCAATCGCTGACCACGAAGCCGTGGAAGCC
>JAGWMT010000154.1 GCA_028871595.1 Elusimicrobiota bacterium | reverse complement strand
TGGGCGTGGATTGGGGGCGCGTGATGCCGCGCCGCCACGAGTTCGACCCGGAGGCGATCGCGCGCTACCGCGTCATCCTGCGCATGATCCGCGCCCGTCATATGCGCGTGATGCTGACCTTGATGCATCACTCGATCCCCCGATGGGCTCAGGAGCGCGGCGGCTGGCTGGACGACGGGATGAAGGACGACTTCCAGGAGTTCGCCCGGCGCATGATCAACGAGTACGCACCCGACGTGGACTACTGGGTCTCATTCAATGAGGCGAACGTGTTCGCCCCCATGGCGTATTCCTCCGGCTTCTGGCCGCCCGGCGAGCGCCGCTCGGTCTTGTCGCTCGTCGCCCTGGATCCGTTCCGCGGCGCCGCGGTCCGGGCCATGGACCGGATGAGCGACGCCCATAACGATCTCTACGACTGGGCGCACGCGACTCATCCCGGCATCCGCATGGGCGTCGCCCAAAACATGGCCTATTACACCAGCGACGGCCTGCTGGGGGGGCTCATCGCTCATTTCACGTCCGACCTGATGAATTGGCGTTTCCCGGAGCGGATCCGCGGGCGCATGGATTTCTTCGGGATCAACTATTACGGCGCCGAGTGGATCGAGGGGAGCGGGCTGGTCCTCGATCCGCGCGTCGAATATTCCGAATCCGGGCGGGCCATCGATCCGGAGGGCCTGTATCTCTTTCTGAAGCGGATCGGCCGGAGGTTCCCGGGCGTTCCGATCGTCGTCACCGAAAACGGCATCGCCGATTCCACCGACATCCTCCGGCCCGCTTATCTGATCGAGCACCTCCAGGCCGTCGCCCGGGCGCGCGCCGAAGGCGTTCCGGTGGAGGGCTACATCGAATGGACTTTGTCGGACAATTTGGAATGGACCGACGGCTACTGTCCTAAATTCGGCCTGGCGGCCGTGGACCGGGCGCACGGCCTGCGCCGCGCGCCGCGCCCGAGTTTTGAATTATTCCGGACCATCGCGACGACGCGCGAGATCACCGCGGGCATGCGCCGTCGGGCGCGCGCGCTGGTCGCGGCCCACGCGGGCGAGGAGCGGCCCTTCTGCCGCGGCGCCGACGGGTTCACTCCGCTGGACGAGCCGGTGACCCGCAAGCTCCTGCCGCCGACTTGGTTTTTCCGCTCAGGGGCGCGGCCGCGGTCAGCCACAGCCACGCCCAAAACAGATGGGAGCCGAACGCCGCGGCCCACAGGAAGCAGTCCAGGCGCCCGACCGCGGTGAGCGCGACGATCAGGTACACGTAGTCGCGGCTGGCGATGCGTTCCACGACCAGCGCGTTGGGCCCGCGCCGGTCCTCGGGCACGCGCAGGATCAGCCAATACACCGAGAACCCGCAGGCCAGGAACCCCGTCACCAGAAGGATCCCGGGCGGCCACCAATTGATCCCGGGATGAAGCCGGGCCACGCCGATGGGAAGGGCCACGAAGGTCGCCAGGTGCGCGACGTGGTCGGCCAGCAGGTCGAAATCGCCGCCCCAGGTCGTGATGTGGTGCTTGAGGCGCGCGATCTCCCCGTCGCAGCCGTCGAGCAGCGCGCAGAACCAGAGCGTGGCCGCACCCAGGAACTGCGTCGGGGCGGACGCGGCCGCCAGCCACCACGCGCCGATCAGGCCGATGATCAGGCTCGCGCCCGTGACCTGATTCGGACTGACGGGAAACGGAAGGAGCAGCCGCGTGATCATCAAAGAGAACCGGCGGTCGAAGCGGGCCAGATAGCCGTCGTTGTCCTTGGACATGCGGCCGTAGAGGACCGCCGCGGACGCGGCCGAGGCGTCCGGGGTAGTCGCGTCCAGGAATTTCCCGGCGGAGACGTCCTCCGCCGCGGCGGCCAGGACGCGCGCGTGGACGTCGGCGGGAGAAGCGGAGCCGGCGCCGAAGGCGGCCGCGTCGCGCGCGTAGACGGCGACGGCGCGTCCGTTCAGCGTCCGGCGGGCGAGCGCCGACGTTTCGGCGGCGGCCAAGAATTTCTCCAGGCCGCCGGCGTCGGGAAACGCGTCGTCGGCGACGGCGAGGAGGGGGACACCGGCCTGGAGCGCTCCGCCGTCGTCTCCCGAGACCACCGGAACTCCTGCCGCCCGGAATTGGAAGGCCCAGCGCCGGAGATAGGCGTCGTCCGCGCCGGCGATCACCACGCGCTCCGGGGTCAGTTCGGTCCCCGCGCGATAGGCGGCGCGCACGGAGCAGGGCAGGCCCGCGGTGAGCGGCGCCCCGCGGCGGGCGAGCAGGAGGACTTGAAGACGGCGCGGGGCGGGGCGCGTCAGGAGGGACTCTTCATCGCGGAAGGGCGGAGCGGCGGTACAGGCGGAAGGTGAGCAGGACGGTCACGCCCAGGAGCAGCGCTCCGACGGCCAGGTGGGTGGTGGCGACCGCGATCATGATCCGGTTCGTGCGCGGGCTGGGCATGGAGCGGAAATCGAGGGTCGCCAGCCCGAGGGCGAGCTGGGTCGCCAGCAACAGGAGCAGCGCTCCCGCCGGCGCGCGCAGCGCGGGCTCGCGCCGGGCCAAAACGGCGGCGCCGAAGACGCCGGCCGCGGACGCCGCGACGACGGCGCCGCACAGGTGCCACGCCACCCCGGCGCCGCCGTGGCGCATCACCGCGCCGAGGACCAGCTGGAACCAGAGCGCGGCCACCGCCCACGCGCCCAGCCGGGGGAGGCCGCCGACGGGCTCTCCCGCCTCCGGGGGGGACGCGCCGTCGCCCACCAGTTCCGCCATGATCACCAGCAGGCAGAACACGGTCTGGCCGAGGGTGGCGTGCGCCGCGGAGACGGCGACGGGGAGATTGAAGAACACGGTGACCCCGCCCAATACCCCCTGCAGGGAGACGGCGAACAAGGTCCACCAGGCCAGGCGGCGCACGCCGGGACGGGATTCGTCGAACTGGGTCCAAAAGGCCATGATCAGGATCATCAGCCCCACGAACGCGGCGATCATCCGGTGCCCGTGCTCGTAGAACACGCCGCCCACCATGGAGGGAAGCCAGCGCCCGTAGGACAGGGGCCAATCGGGAACCGCCATCCCCGAATTCGTGGACGTGACCATGCCTCCGGCCATGAGCAGGAACATCGCGGCGGCGGCGTTGAAGCGGCCCAGCGCGCGGCGCGCGGGAGCGACGGCGGCGGGAACGGTCGTCATGGGAATATTATAGACGAAGACGGGCGCCCCGCGCGCCGCGCCGTCGCGCGATATCGCTTGGCGCGGGCCTCCATTTATCGCATACTGGCCGTATGGCAACCCAACAGCGGCGGAAGACGTTCGTGGCGTACAAGAATCTCAGCGGCGACTCCAAGGTGGCGCGGTATGAACTCCGCAAGGACGGCGTGACGATCCGGTTCACGGATCATACGGTTTACCGCTACACGAACCAGAGCGCGGATCCCGCCAACATCAGCAAGATGAAGACGCTGGCTTTGGCCGGCAAGGGCTTGGGCACCTTCATCGACGCGAACTTGAAGGACCGCTTCCTGCGCAAGATCCGCTGAATCAGAGCGGCCCGAAGAGGCCGCCCTATTCTGGCCGGGTCCCGTGATGCGTCTTAAAGCCCGCGCGCGCGTTTGCGCCGCGCGGCCTTTTCCAGCACGGCGGCCAGCGCCATCAGGTCGTAAGGCTTGGCCAGGTAGTCGAAGGCGCCCAGTTCCGCCGCGCGCGCGGCGGTTTCGGGGGTGGGGTAGCCGGTGACCATGACGGCCTCGACCGGAATCTTCTCCCGGCGCAGCGCCTCCAGGACTTCAAGCCCGTTCATGCCGGGCATCATCATATCGCAGACCACGACGTCGAAGCCGCCGGGCCGCGCCGCCGCAAGACCCCGCTCCCCGTCTTCGGCGGTCTCGACCTCGAATGTCAGGCGGCGCAAAGTGTGGGACAGCATGTCGCGCAGCCCTTTTTCGTCATCGATGACGAGGACGCGGATGGGCCCGGAGGATGCGTCGGAATTGTCGCTCATGAGCCAAGTATACATAGAGGCGCCTGCGGCGCGCTGAGGCCCGCTTTATGAACCGCTTAAGCGCGGCGGCCGGAAATCATTTCAGCCCGGGTTAAGCCCGAGCTCAGCCCGCCGCCAACGGCATAAACTACAATGTACGCATGAAGAGAATGGCGCCTGGTCGGCTGTTCGTGGCGTTCTTGATCCTGGTCCAGTCGGCGCCGGCCCGAGCGGCGGCGGACGCCTTCCAGTTCTTCGAGGAGGAGGCGAAGGTCGTCACGGCCACCCGGCGCCCGCAGTCCATTTCCGAGTCCCCGGTGGCCATCGACGTGGTCACGGCCGAGGAGATCCGGGCCTCCGGAGCGCTCCATCTTTGGGACCTGCTTCGCTACCGCGTCGGCATGAACGTCATCGACGGACGGTCTTCCAGCGGCAATCGCGCCATCGTCGCCATACGCGGGTTCGCCGAGCGCTACACGCGCAACGTGCTGGTGCTGGTGGACGGGCGGAAAGTCCTGTCGCCGCTGAACGGCGGCACCGACTGGGATCAGCTTCCCGTCCAGATTCAGGACATCGCGCGCATCGAGATCATCCGGGGGCCGAACGCCGCCTTGTACGGGTCCGGCGCGGGCCTGGGCGTGATCAACATCATCACGACGAAGCCCGACGGCGTGGAGGGGGCGGCCGCGGACGTCCGCGCCGGCGATCGCGGGACGGTCCAAGCCGCCGAATCGGTGGAGTCCTCGGTCCAAAGGTTGTCCTACCGTCTCAGCCATGAGTACCGCCAAGAGGGCGATCGGGACGCCGCCGCGGGAACAGCGGCGAACGACTTTTTCCACTCCCACAAGGCGAACTTCCGGGCGCATTGGAACGCCGGCCGGGACACCGAGATCGAGGCTTACGCCGGCGGCTCGTGGACGAATGCCGGCGTGCCGGCGGCGCAGAGTCCCGAGAATCGCTATGCGCAGCATTATGAGGCGGCGCGGGTCATCCGCGCGCACGGGAAGGACGCATCCACCGAATTCTTCACGTCGCGAAGCGAGACGACGAGCCGCATTTTCCCCGGCGCCGCGGGGGGCGCCGATCGGGACGTCGTCGTGCAATACGAGGAACAGGTTCTCCATCGCCGCGATTGGGCGGAGGGGCGGCTCCAGAGCACCTTCGGCGCCGATTACCAATCGGTCCGCGCGGACTCGCCCACGCAGTACGCCGGCCATTCAAGCGACCAGAACGGGCGCGCGTACTTCAACCAGACCGCGCGGATCGCCTCGAGATTGCTTTGGGTCGGGGCCGTCTCCGTCGAAACAAGGCAGTCGGGCAGACCGGACGCCAACTATCAATTCAGCCAGATCTGGCGGCCGGCCGCGGACCAATCCCTCCGGCTCTCGTACTCCGTCGCGCACACGGTTCCGACGCTGCGGCTCCTTCACGCCGCCACGCAGTTGTCGGGATCTCCGCTGAACGGGAACCCGGCGTTGCGCCCGCAGACGCTGACCTCCTACGAGACCGGGTATCGCGGGAGCTGGCTGGACCGCCGCTGGTCGGCGGAGGCGGACCTGTATTACACCGTCATCGACGATATCGACGACATCGTCGCGGCGGCGGCGCCGGGCGTCAACACGTTCGCCAACGTCAACAGGGCCATCGCCCGCGGGGCCGAACTGCAGCTGCGCTATCAGCTCGCGTCCCGCCGCTTTCTCTACGCCAATTATGCGCACGAGCGGCTCACCGACGCGAAGGGAAACACCGGCGAGATCACGCGGAATACTCCGGCGAACGCCTTGAATCTCGGCGCGGCGGGCGACCTGGGCGGGGGATTTTCGGTCAGCTGCAATTGGGGCTACAAGGACCGCTATTCGATCTCCGACCAGGGGAGCGAGGTGGCCATTCCCGCGTATTGGCGGCTGGACGCTCGCGTGGCCTACGTCATTCCCCGGTATCGGAGCGCGGAGCTCTACGTGGCCGGGCAAAACCTGCTCAAGCCGGAGCACGCGGAGTTCTCCGACGCCCTCGCCGTGCCGCGCACCGTGTCCGGCGGCGTCCGGCTGAAATTCGGTGGGGCGCTTTGAAGTCCGGCCTTCCCTGGACCCTCGCGCTTGCCGCGGCCGCCGTTTTCCCGGCGCGGGCGCGCGGCCAGGAAGTCGCCGCGGTGCTGAGCTCCGATCAGAGCGCCTACCGCGAGGTCTACGAGGGCTTCCAGGCCGCTTTCGGCCGGCCGGTGCCGCGCCTGGCGCCGGGCGACAAGGTCCCGGATTCCGCCGATATCGTCCTGGCGTTCGGCGGGAAGGCCGCCGTCTCGCGCTATCCCGGCCGGGTCGTCCTGATCTATGCCGTCGCCCCCAGCGTGGTCGTCGGCCGCGACACGCACGACGGGACGTCCATCAAGATCATGATGGAACCCCAGGCGGAAGCGCTGATCCGAATCCTCACGGCCATCCAGCCGGGCCTGAAGCGGCTGGCGGTGCTGTGGTCCAGCGCGGGCCAGGCCGCGAGCGCCGAGCGCCTGGTCCGCGTCGGCGCGGCGCGGGGCGTGGCCGTGTCCGCGGAGCGGCTCGAAGATGGGGACGGCCTGCCGGGCCGCCTGCGCGAACTCATGGGCCGGGAGGACGCGATCTGGCTGGCGCCGGATCCCGCGCTCGTCAATGCGCGCAATTTCAGCATCATCAAGGAGTATTCCTACGACAACGGCATCCCGTTTTACGCGCCGACCGCGGGACTCGCCGAGCAGGGCGCCACGGCGGCCGTGTCCGTGGGCTACCGGGAAATGGGGCGGACGATGGCCGCCGCCGCGAAAAGCGTCCTGGCCGGGAACAAGCCGCCGTCGGAGATTTATTCGGACCGGGTGCGGGTGACCGTCAATCAAACGGCCGCGAAGGCGGTCGCGCTGGCCGTCCCGGCGGAGGTCGTCAAGAACGCGGACAAGGTCTACCCGTGAAGATCGGCGGCAAGATGATCCTCAGCGTCGTATTGGCCTCCCTTTTCGCGGGGGAGGGGATCATCGTGTACTCGCGCCGGGCGGTCCATCAGGCCTTGCTGAGCCGAATCCGTCAGTCCGCCGAGGAGGCGGTCCGGCAGTCCTTGGGACCGCTGGCGTCCGCCGTCTCCGCGACCGACGAACGCCGTCTCCTTCCGGTTCTGCATGATATTCAGCGCGACACCGGCGGCGTCTACGCCGCCGCATTGGACCGGGACGGGCGCGTGCTGAGCCACACCAACGTCGCCGAGGTCGGAAAGGTCTATCGCGATGCGCGCACCGCCGCCGCGCTGGCGTCAGACGGGGAATCGGCGGTCGAAGCGGAGCGGATGGGAAAACCGGTTCTGGACCTGGCCGTGCCCGTCTTCGCCGCGCCGGCGAAAGGTTCCGGGGACGACTTCCTTCTCGCGGACGCGGGCGACGCGGCGCCGGGCGCGCGCGTGGGCACCGTGCGCATCGGACTGCCCCTGGACGAGACGATGGCGCTCGAACG
>JAGWMT010000153.1 GCA_028871595.1 Elusimicrobiota bacterium | reverse complement strand
ACAGCGCGCCCCCTTGGGCGGCGTCCGTGGGACAGGGTATCTTGCATCGCGGGGCGAGCGCTGTTTCCTGCCTGCCCCTGCACCGTGCACCCAGAATCCCGCCCGCTTCACGCCTCACGCGCCCGCCTCACGCGCCGTCGGCGCTCGAGTCTCACCAGACCCGCGCGCCCTCAACTTCGGCCAGAGCCTTCAATGTCGCATTACTCCAGCACCGGCACCCGTCGCCTCCCCCCGCTCGCCAACGAACCGATCAGGTCCTACGCGCCGGGCACCCCGGAACGCGCGGAGCTCAAGGCACGCCTCGCCGCCATGGAGAAGGAATGCCCCGAGATTCCCCTCGTCATCGGCGGCAAGGAGATTCGCACCGGCGACATCGCCAAGGCGACTTCGCCCCACAAGCACCGCCACGTGACGGCCACCTGGCACCGGGCCCGCCCCGAGGACGTGCGCGCCGCCATCAAGGCCTCGAACGACGCCCGCAGGGAATGGGCCTCGTGGAAGTGGGAAGACCGGGCCGGCATCCTCCTGAAGGCGGCCGACCTCCTCGCCGGCCCGCGCCGCGCCACGCTCAACGCGGCCACGATGCTCGGCCAGTCGAAGACGGCGTTCCAGGCGGAAATCGACTCGGCGTGCGAGATCATCGACTTCTGGCGCTTCAACACGCGGTTCGCCGCGCAACTGTACGCCGAGCAGCCCATCTCGAGCCC
Organism: Elusimicrobiota bacterium; assembly: GCA_028871595.1. The sequence continues at coordinate 6,746 of JAGWMT010000153.1, read as the reverse complement.
CGGCGTGTGGAACCAGACCGACTACCGCGGCCTCGAAGGGTTCGTCTACGCCATCTCGCCGTTCAACTTCACGGCGATCGGGGCCAACCTGCCCACGGCCCCCGCGCTGATGGGGTGCACGTCCATCTGGAAACCGGCCGGCACGGCCGTTCTCTCGGCGTGGTACACGTTCCAGCTGCTGCAGGAGGCCGGCCTGCCGCCTGGCGTCATCAACTTCGTGCCCGGCAATGCCGCGACCATCACCGACATCCTGCTCGCCGACCGCGACTTCGGCGGCGTGCACTTCACGGGGAGCACGGCCGTCTTCAACTCGATGTGGAAGACCATCGGCGCCAACATGGGCACGTACAAGTCGTACCCCCGCATCGTCGGCGAGACGGGAGGCAAGGACTTCATCGTCGCGCACCCCTCGGCCGACGCGGCGGCGGTCGCCGTCGCCATCGTCCGCGGCGCGTTCGAGTACCAGGGGCAGAAGTGTTCGGCGGCCAGCCGCGCGTATATCCCCAAGTCGCTCTGGCCCGAGGTGCGCGACCGTGCGCTGGCCATGATCGCCGACATCCGCATGGGTGACGTCAACGACTTCCGCAACTTCATGGGCGCCGTCATCGACAAGAAGGCGTTCACCCGCATCAGCGGCTACCTCGCCGACGCCACAAAGAACGCGAAGATCCTCGCCGGCGGCGGCGTGAACGACGCCGACGGCTGGTTTGTCGAGCCCACGCTCATCCAGACGGGCGATCCGTCGTATCGCCTGCTGTGCGAGGAGATCTTCGGCCCCGTCATCACCACCTACGTGTACGACGACGCCAAGTGGCTCGAGACGCTGCGGACGGTGGACCAGACGTCGCCGTACGCACTCACCGGCTCGGTGTTCGCCCGCGACAGGACTGCCGTGGCCGACTCGCACCGCGAGCTGCGCAACGCCGCCGGCAACTTCTACGTGAACGACAAGCCCACCGGCGCCACCGTCGGCCAGCAGCCGTTCGGCGGAGCGCGCGCGTCCGGCACGAACGACAAGGCGGGCTCCTACCTGAATCTGATCCGCTGGGTTTCCCCGCGCACCATCAAGGAGACTTTCGAGCCGCCGCGCGATTTCCGGTATCCTTGGCTGGGACGGGATGAGGCATAAAATGAATAAGCTGATTTTCTCCGCCGTGTGCGCCGTTTCCGTCCTCGCGTCCTCGGCGCGGGCGCAGGCCTGGCGTCCGTACTTCCATGAATCCCTCGCCGCGCGGATCGCCTCGGTCTGTCCCCAGGTCAGTCCCGTCATGATCGGCGGGACCCAGGGCTACGCCGACAGCCTGTCTTCCGGCCATTGCTTCGTGTCCATCGACCCCACGGCCACCAACGGCTTGGTCTACCGGGCGCATGCGTTCTTCGACGACGGCCTGCTGATGGTGTTCAACTCCTACGGCGACGGCGAGGGGAATCCGAACCTGACCTCCGCCCGGGAGTTCTTCTTCTTCCCGCGCCGCGGCACGCCGGAACTGACCATGGACGCCGCGGCCGGCGTCGTGTCGGTGCGGATGAGCGACGGAGGCCGCGTGAACTTCAACCCGGCCACCGCGCAGATCGCGTCCCTGGAGCGCGGCGCCGTGACCGTCGCCTCGCGCATCGATCCGGCCGACCGCGGGGGCGTGGAGATCCCGCGCTACGCGGGCCTGATGCTGGACGCCGGCTTCCGGCTGGGAGAGTCCCCGTCGGGCCGCCCCAACGCGGAGTCGACCTTCCGCGACGCGCAGGGCAAGACGTGCGCGGTCAAGAACAACGAGCTCTTCAATTATACGCCGGACGGCGACCATGCGCTCAAGTTCACCGACGCCCAGCTCTCGGCGTGGCTGGCGACGCGCTGTCCGGGGCTGAGCGCCGGCTTCTGAAGCTCGGGCCCTACGCCGTCACGTTCGAGGCGCCGCTGTCGGTCGCCTTGAACGCCGTGGACGCATGGCGCTTGATCCTTTTCGGCATCCCCCGAGCGGCGGGCCTGACGTCGTCCGGCATCGCGGAAGGCGTCCTGCGGCGCAACGCGGGGGCGGTGCTGTACGCGGGAGAGGGACATTTCCGCTTCATGTGGGTCTCCGACTTCGGCAAGTCCCTGCGCGGCGCGTGGGACGTGCTCGGGGACGAGTATCTGAGCGGCCAAATCGACTTCATGACGCGTGAATCGGCGCGTCTCGGGCATGTCACCAGCTGCTTCACGCGCTTCCACGGCTTCGACATGCCTTGGCCGCGCGGGGACAGCCTGCCCTGGCTGATCTTCGCGCATGGGGAGCGCCGGCGCCGGACCGGTGTGAGGCCCGACGCGGAAAACCGTGCGATCCTGCAGAAACTTTTCGACGAATACGAGACGACCCATTTCGCGGACGGGCTCATCTCGATGGAAATCACCGGCGATTGGGCCGATACCGTGCGCCGCCCGTCGTCGACCTACAATAACGTGTGCGCCCTGATGGCCCTGCGCGAGGCGCCGTCACTGGGCCTAAAGACGAGGCATGACCCGGAGGAATTTTCCCGCCGTTTGCGGACCGATCGATGGCGGGGGGATCATTTCCGCGACCACGCCGCCACGGAGGCGCTGAGCGTCGACTCCGCCGTGCTCGCCTTGTATCTCGGCTTGTTCGACAGGTCGATCCTTTCGGCCGCCGCCGATCGAGTGCTCGCCGAGCGACTGGAGCATCCCTGGCCCATCCGCTGCGCCGCCGTTCCGCACGATGGGGCGACCGTGCCTCTTCTAACCCGTCTCGTCGCGGGCTACCATCGCGCGGCGTGGCTGCACCTGGGCGCGATGTGGCTCAACGGGCTCCGGGGCCTGGGCCGGGACGTATCTGACGGCCGGGGTCGGATCGAGGGGCTGATCGAGCGGCACGGGCAGGTTCTGGAGGCCGTCAACGACGACGGGAGCCCCTATCGGTCCTTCGTGCTGGGCTGCGAGCGCGGGCTGACGATGGCGGCGGGACAGTATCTCGAACTGATCGGCCCCGTTCCATCCTCCGTCCGGCCTTGACTTTCCGTCGGGCGGGGCTACACTAGCCGTATGAGCCTCGTCGAGCGCGGCCCGCGCCGCGCCCTCCTTTATCGCGCGCTCGCCGCGGCGGCGCTTCTGTCCTTGGCGGCGGGAACGCCGTTCGCCGGGACCGTCGAACTTCCGCCGATCGACGCGCCGGTCGGTTCCGGCGCCGCGAGCGCCGCTTCGGCGCCCGGGGCCGCCGCGTTGGTTCCGCTCTACTCCGCTCCGGCCGTTCCGGGGTCCCCTGCCGCGGTCGCCGCCCCTCAGGCCGTTTTAGTGCCCGCGTCGGCGGCGGTCCTCGCGCCCCCCGTCGCTTCCCCGGCGGCCGTTCTCGCCGCTCCTGCGGCGGTTTTGATCCCCCGCGCGGCCCCGATATCGGGACCGTCCGTTTCGGGCCGGTCATCCGCTTCCTTCGGTCGGCGAGCGCGGGCCCCGGCGTCGGAGAGCGCCGCTCCCGATTCGACTCCGGGCGCGGGCGAGGCGGCCTGGGCGCGCTCGTCTGAGCTGTTCGACCTTTCCGCCGTCCGCGCCGGGGACGCGGTTCCGCCGGACGAGGCCGGGCTTCCGTCGAACGCGGCGGGCAAGGTCCTGGCGGGATTGCGGCGCGCCGGCGCCGAGGGTAAGACCGGGCCGGGAGCGATCCCCGGGATGGCCCGGATCGAATGGGCCGGCGCGACGGGCCGCGGCAATTCCGGGGAGACGACGAATGTCCGCATCGACGGGAAGCCGTGGTTCTTGAAGCGCCTGGGGTCCTCTCCCGACGCGGTCATCGCGGCCACCCCCGCGGAGACGCGGGCGGCCAATGAGGCGGGGTTCGCCGCGGTTCTGCGCGCGGACCCGCAGTTGTCCCGCTCGTTCTCCGTGGCGCCGCGCGTGAGCGTCTTCCGCGACGGCAAGGACGTGTTCGTTCTCAGCGAAGGGCTTCCGTCCATCGGCGACGGGGAGAGCCGCCGTCGGGAACTTTCGCCGGAACAGCGGGCGGACGCGGCCATCGTTCAGCTGGTCCTGGGCTTGGGGGACATGCATGGAGCGGACGTTCTGCCATTGGGCGGCGGCCGGTTCGGGCTGATCGACTTCGAGAAGCTGTCGCGCGCGCCGCTGGAGAAAGCCGCGCCGCGGGAGGTCGACGAGCAGGTCATGCTGAAAAATTTCCCCCTCGTGGACCGCCTGAGCGCGAACGACCCCGTCCTCTACCGCGACCGGTTCGCCCGCTGGAAGGCCGACTATGACGCCGGCGGACGCGCGCGCATGGACTCGCTTCTCGCCGGCCAGGGTTGGTCGCGGGCGCAGCGGGACGTCTATCTCGCCGCGGTGGATCGAAACGCGGAAACGTTCCTCGAAAGGCTGGAGCCGTATCTGGCGTACGCGAACGGCTGGCACCGGCGCATCCTGGATGCCCGTGCCGAGGCCGCGCGACGGGAGCCGGAGGCGCGCCGCGGCTTTTTCGGCTCGCTCCTGGGCGGCCGCAAGGGTGGACGGTGAGATACTGGTTTTACGACGAGCGGACGAAGCGGGTGAGGGGTCCGCACCTCGACCGGTTCCTGGTCAAACAAGAAGGCTTCACTCCCGACTCGCGCGTCGCCCCGGAGGGCGCGCGCGGGCCGGAGGACTGGAAGCCGGCCAAAGATGTCGCGGAGCTGAAGGGCCTTTTGTCTCCGGCGTCCGGGCCGGCGGCGAACTCTCCGAAGCGGGCTTAAGCCCGTCTTTCGGCGAGGAGCGCTGTTTGAAGGACGGCCACGGCGGTGGTGACGGGGCCGACTCCGCCCGGCACGGGAGTCAGGACGCCCGCGCGCGCTTCGGCGCCCGGCGCCACGTCGCCGACGATGCGTGCTCCCGAACGGTGCACGCCCGCGTCGAGCACTAGGGCGCCGCGTTTGATCCAGGAAGGCTTGATTAAGGCCGGGACCCCCGCCGCGGCGACCAGAACGTCGGCCTCGCGGCACAGGGCCGCCAGGTTCCTGGAGCGCGAGTGCGCGAGGGTGACCGTCATGTTCAGCGTGGAGAACAGATGGGCGGCGGGCCGGCCCACCGTCGCCGAACGGCCGACGATTAAAGCCCGGCGTCCCGCCAGCGGGACCTTCGCGGCGATGGCCAGGCGGGCCAGGGCGAAGGCCGTGCACGGCCCATTGAGGTCCGCGGCCTCGTTCCAATCCTTCGTGAGGAACAGCCGGCCGTAGACCTCCGGGGTCACGCCTTCCGCGTCCTTGCCCGGCGGGATGAGTCCGGCGACGTCGGCGGCGGTGAGGCCCCGCGGATAGGGGGTTTCCACGATCAGCGCGTCGGTCGCCGAGTCGGAGGCGTAATCGGCCATCAGACCTAGGGTCTTCGCGCGCGGCCCGGTGGACAGGCGGTGGACGGTCGTCTCCACGCCGGCCGCGGCGCAGGCGCGCAACTTCATCTTGAGGTAGATCTCCGCCGCGCTCCCGGCGGCGGCGACGATCGCCAGTCGGGGCGCCCGTCCGCGCCGGCGGCGCGCGGCGCGGGCCCGGCGTCCCGCCTCGGCCAGGATCTCGAGAGCCAGCGCGCGTCCGTCCAGAGCGCGGGCGCTCATCGGGATCGCCTCCGTTCCAGGCGCGCGACGACGGCGGCCAACAGTTCCAGGGTGGGCGCGGCGACGCGGTGCCGACGGGCCGAGGCCAGCAAGGGCCCCAGGATGGCGTCGGCTTCGGTCCGGCGCCCCGCCGCCAAATCCTGGAGCATGGAATTGCGCTGGCGCGGGGCGTTCCGGCCGCTGCGGAGAAGCTTCTCCGCCATGTCGGGGTAATCCAGCCGGTGCCCGGCGGCTTTGGCGGCGGCGGCGGCCTCGGCCAGCGCGCGCAACGACAATTCCCGGAGGGCGGGATCCTCGGCCAGACGTCCGCTTTCCACCGCGCAAACGGCGCCCAGGGGATTGACCGCGGCGTTGAAGGCGGCCTTGGTCCAGAGCATTCCGGCCTCGCTTCCCTTAACGTGGACTCGGAACCCGGCCCGGGTCAGGAGTTCCCGCGCGCTTTCCAGGGCCGAGGCGTTGCCGGCGCGGCGGGCGAGCAGGATGTCCTCACCGCCGTTTAGGCGAAGGTCCCCGGGGGCGGGCCGGTCGGCGGCGAAATAGCAGACGCCGATGACGGTTCGCCGCGGACCGAAGGCGCGACGGAAGATCTTCTCGTGGCCCAAGCCGTTCTGCAGCGCGACCACCGGGGTCCGGGGACCGATCCAACGACGGGCCGCGGCGGCGGCCTGGGCCGCGTCGCCGGACTTCACGCAGAAGAAGGCCGCCGAAGCCGGAGCCTTGAGGGAGCGGGCGGAAAGAAGTCCGCCGCGGATCAGGGTCGTCCGGCCGTTAGTGTTCGTCGCGGCGAAGCCGGAGGCGGCCAGGCGCCGCTCCGCGGCGGGCGCGCGTCCCAGCAGCGCCACGCGCTCGCCCGAGCGGCGCAGGCCTGCGGTCAGGGCCAGGCCAACGGCGCCGGGACCGACGACGAGGACGGGTTCGTCCATCGCGGGAGTATGACAAAAAAATGACCCCCGGCGCTTGCGCGCCGGGGGTCGACTTCGGCGATGGGGTGAACGCCTATTAGGCGTTGACCATCTTCGCGCGGGACACGTCGCCCTTCTTATCGAGGAAGTACAGGAAGCCCTTCTGCTTCTTCACGCCGGCCTTGGCGACCTTCTCCGGCTTGCCGCCCTTCTTGCCGCCGCGAGCCATCTTGGCGCGGGACACGTCGCCCTGCTTGTCGATGTAGTAAAGGAAACCCTGCACGCGCTC
>JAGWMT010000152.1 GCA_028871595.1 Elusimicrobiota bacterium | reverse complement strand
ATCAAGGGGCTCCCGGCTTGCGGCGGACCGGGGCATTTGCTTCAATGGCGGCATGAACCTGATCCCCCAAGTCATCGAGCGCGCCACGCAGGGCTCCGTCATCGGCTACGACATCTACTCGCGGCTGCTGAAGGACCGCATCATTTTCGTCGGAGGCTATGAAGGCGAGTTCACCACCGACTCGGCCAACACCCTCATCGCGCAGCTCCTGTACTTGGACAGCGACGACAACACCAAGGACATCAACCTCTACATCAACAGCCCCGGAGGCATGGTGACCGCCGGCTTGGCCGTCTACGACACCATGCAGTTCATCAAGGCTCCCATCACCACCATCTGCATGGGCATGGCCATGAGCTTCGGCGCGGTCATCCTGGCCGCCGGGTCCAAGGGCCGCCGCTACGCCCTGCCCAACTCCCGCATCATGATCCACCAGCCCCTCGTGGGCGGCATCTCCGGCCAGGCCACGGACATCATCGTGGAGGCCAAGGAGATGGCGCACACCCGCAAGGTCCTGGAGGAGATCATGGCCAAGCACACCGGCCAGACCTTCGCCAAGGTCTCCGCGGACATGGAGCGCAACTACTACCTCTCGGCCGACGAAGCCAAGACTTACGGCATCATCGACGAGGTCATCAGCGGCCAGAAGGTGGCGGCGCTTCTCAACGGCTCCAAGAAGTAAGGTCGCTTCGCGCCCCGTGCGGCCCGGCTCCTTCGGAGCCGGGTCGCTTCATTTCCGGGGAACCTAATAAGGCATCGCCAGCGTGATCATCGCGTCCAGTATCTTGTCGCCCACGTTGTCGAGCAAGGTCTGCCCGTATTTGGAGATCAACGCCCCCATCATCACGGCCACCATCAGAACCGTGCAGAGAAGAAACATGTACTCGGCGGACGCCTGACCGCGCCGGTTCATTCTCCCAATATAGACGGAATCCTCTCCGGTCACAAGGGCCCGGCCGTAATTGCTACGGTGTTCATCGCGTGAAACCGTTTTCCGACCGTCTGGCCAAGACGACGATCGGCCTGGGCCTCCTGGCCGGGGCCGCGGCGGCGGCGTTTCGTAAATTGCCTGACCCCGACCTGCCCTGGCACCTCGCCGTCGGCCGCGCGGTTCTATCCACCCATTCGTTCTTGCCGGGGGATGCGTTTTCATTCACTTTCCCCGGGAAATACGTGCCGTACGAGTATCTGTCCGACGTCGTTCTTTATATGGCCCACCGCGTGTCCCCGTCGTTGGGCCTCCATGTCCTTCTGCTTCTGTGCGTCCTCGTTCTTTTGCGGCTGATGAGAAGTCCGGACGACCGTGAATCGTTCGTATTCGGCGGCTTCGTGTTGGCATTGTCGTTGATCGCCCTCGGCCCCTGGTTGCTGGTCCGCCCCGCGACGCTCGGCTTCCCGATCCTGGCGGGGGAGATGTTCTTGATCGAGCGCCATCGAAAAAGCGGCGACAGGCGTTTCATCTTCGCCCTGATTCCTCTGCAAATCCTCTGGGCGAACGTGCACGGCTTCGCCATCATCGGCGCCGGGATCATCGCGCTGTACGCGATCGTCTCCGCCGAAAAAGACCGTCGTATTGCCGCGGCGGCCGTCGTCGCGACATGTCTTTGCTCGTTCGGTCCCGGAATATTTTTAGGACCGCTGCGCATCGCGGACCATTCGCGCTTCCTGACCGAATGGACCCCGGCGTCCTACGATCTGCTTATTCATTACGATCCGGCCGTTCTCGCGCTGATGGGCCTGTCCGTCGCGGCCGCCGTTCGGTCCCGGGATATATTCTCCCGGGTTTTGATCGGCATTTTCATGGCGGCGTCGCTCCTGAGGTTTCGACTGACGCCGGTGTTCATCGTCGTTTCGGCCCCCCTGATCGTCCGAGAGTTGTGGCCATACGTCCGTGGGAAGCGCTCCCTCCCATGTGTGGCCGCGGCGGCGGCCCTGGTCGCTCCGTTTGGCTTGATGGCCCAGCAAGTGGCGCCGTTGGGGACGGGCTTCGATCCGTCGTGGCTGCCGGTGGCCGCTTGCGACTACGCGGAAGCCCATCATCTGGAAGGTCCCGTCTGGAACAATCTGGCCTTCGGCGGCTATCTCATTTGGCGCTTTCCGGACCGGAAGGTGTTTATCGACGGCCGTACGGCGTATCTTTATCCGATCGATTTCATGGAACGCGCGTGGAAGGCCGAGACGGATCCGGCGGCGTTCGCGGATTTGGACGGAAAATATCATTTCGCATGGGCCATGACCGACGCCCGCGGGGGGCCTTTCGGGCTCACCTTGGCCCAAGATCATCGGTGGACGATGGTCTATTTGGACGATCGGGCGGCGATATATGTGAAGAAAGACGGGCCGGACGGGAGGCTCGCCCCGGCGGGCTATCAAATGTTAAGGCACCTCACGACCGGACCAGACCTCCTGGCGGCTCCGCCGCCGATGGGGGCCTTGCGGCATGACGTCAAACTGGCCTTGGCCCAATCTCCGACGTCCCTTCACGTGCTTTCCTGGTCCGCCGCCCTGGCGCGATTGGAAGCCCGCTAAATCAGCAGTCGCGGCGGGGGATTGACAATATTTTCGGGCTGGTTTATAATGTTAGCAGTCGCTGAAACTGACTGCCAATTTCGGCGAGGTCCACGATATGCGCCAACTGAAGCCCGAAGTCGTTCAGGAACGCAAGCGCCACCTTCTCCAGTGGATCGTGCACTATTACATCAAGACCTCCAAGCCGGTGTCCTCGTCCTTGATCGCCGAGGAGGCGGGTCTGGACCTGTCGAGCGCCACCATCCGCAGCATCCTGCAGGAGCTGGAGAACGAAGGGTTCCTGCATCAGGCGCACACCTCGGCCGGCCGCGAGCCCACCGACAAGGGCTATCGCTTCTTCGTGGACTACCTGTCCGACGTCCAGCGCCTGGCCTCGGGCGAGAAGCAGAACATCGAGGAGCAGTATAAGAGCCGCATCGAGGAGCTGGACACCTTGCTGTCGGAGACGTCTCGCCTGCTCTCGCGCGTGTCCCACAGCGCCGGCATCGTGCTCTCGCCGCAGATGAACCGTCAGGCGATCAAGCGCCTGGAGTTGATCCCGTTGGGCGGCCGCAACGTGCTGGGCGTGCTGGTGACCGAATCCGGTCTGGTCCGCCATTGGCCGATTTCCCTGGGTTTCGCGCCCAGCGCCAAGCAGGTCAACGTGCTGAACCGCTTTCTGAACGAGCACGTCCGCGGCTGCAGCGTGGACGTGGCGCAGAAGACCGTGATGTCGAAGCTCTCACAGATGGAACGCGAGTTCCAGGAACTGACGTCCCTGGCCGGGGAGCTTCTGACCGAGGTGGGCCGCGTGGTCTCGCCCGAGTCGCTGTACGTGGACGGGGCCGATAATATCTTGAGCAACGCCGACCAGTTCGGCGATTTGAAGACGGTGCAGTCCCTGATGAGAGTCATGGGCGAGAAGAGCCGGCTGGCCAGCCTCTTGGAGGACGAGTTGAAGCTGCCCTCCACGCCCGGAAAAATTTCCCGCGTGCGCGTGCGCATCGGCGAGGAGTCGGGCCTGCCGGAGCTGAAGTCGGCCAGTCTGGTGACTCACGTGTACCGCCACGGCGACCAGGTGCTGGGCGTCCTGGGCGTGCTGGGCTCCAAGCGCATGGAGTACTCGAAGATGATGGGTTTGGTGGATTACGTCGGGCGCCTGGTCGAGGCGCGGCTGCGCGAGTGGGATTTGGAGGAAGGGCTGTGAGCGAGGAAGTGAGGAACGCCGAGGACGTCGCTGCGGAAGACGCGGCCGATGGGACGCCGAAAGCGTCGGAGCCGGACTACTACGATCAGCTTCTGCGGTTGAAGGCCGAGTTCGAGAATTACCGCAAACGGGTGGACCGCGAGAAGCCCGAGTGGTTCAAGCTGGGACGGGCGGAAGTGTTGGCGAAGTTGCTTCCGTTGTTTGATCTGTTGAGGCACGCCCACCAGGAAGTGAAGACGGGGCACGCGGGCACGCCGTTGGCGACGGGGCTTGATGCGATTTTTCGAGAGTACGACAAGCTGTTCCGCGAGGAAGGCGTGAAGCAGATGGACCCGATTGGTAAGCCGTTCGATCCGCACACCCAGGAAGCCTTCGGCTTCGTGGATGAGCCGGGCTTCGAGGAAGGGGTGGTCGCCGATGTACTTCAGGCGGGCTTCCTCATGGGCGACAAAGTGCTGCGCACGGCAAAAGTGCGTCTGCAGAAGAAGCAATAACCGTAACAACCGTAGGCCTGACACCATTTCAGGAGGACACATTATGAGCAAGATTATCGGAATCGACTTGGGCACTTCGAACACGGCGGCGTCGGTGATGGAGGGCGGCAAGACCACCATCATCCCGTCGGCCGAGGGCACGTCCGTGGGCGGCAAGGCGTTCCCGTCCTACGTGGCGTTCGCCAAGGACGGGCAGCTGCTGGTCGGCGAGCCGGCGCGGCGCCAGGCCGTCGCCAACCCGGAAGGCACGTTCATGGCCTTCAAGCGCAAGATGGGCACGGACTTCCACTTCAAGGCTCCGGACGGCAAGGAGTACACGCCGCAGCAGCTGTCCGCGTTCCTGCTTCAGAAGGTGAAGCGCGACGCCGAGGCGTTCCTGGGCGACAAGGTGGAGAAGGCGGTCATCACGGTCCCCGCTTACTTTAATGATAACCAACGGCAAGCGACCAAGGACGCGGGCACCATCGCGGGCCTGGAGGTCGTGCGCATCGTCAACGAGCCCACGGCCGCCTGCCTGGCCTACGGCATCGACAAGAAGGGCAAGGACGAGAAGATCATGGTCTTCGACCTGGGCGGCGGAACGCTCGACGTGACCATCATGGACTTCGGCGGCGGCGTGTTCGAGGTGGTGTCCACCTCCGGCGACACCCAGCTGGGCGGCACCGACATGGACAACGCCCTGCTGAACTTCGTCACCTCCGAGTTCAAGAAGGAGACCGGCGCCGACGTCAGCAAGGATCCGATGGCCACCCAGCGCGTGCGCGAGGCCGTGGAAAAGGCGAAGATCGAGCTCTCGACCACGTTCGAGACCGATCTGAACCTGCCTTACCTGACCGCCGTGGACAACGCGCCGAAGCACCTGGCCATGAAGATCAGCCGCGCGAAGCTCGAGTCCATCGTCGAGCCCATCGTCAAGCGCTGCAAGACCTCCATCGAGACGGCGCTCAACGACGCGAAGCTGAAGGCGTCCGACATCACCAAGGTCATCCTCGTCGGCGGTCCGACGCGCATGCCCATCGTGCAGAAGTTCGTCGAGGACTACGTGGGCAAGAAGCTGGAGCGCGGCATCGACCCCATGGAGTGCGTCGCCTCCGGCGCGGCCGTGCAGGCCGCGGTGCTGACCGGCGAGGTCAAGGACGTCCTGCTGCTGGACGTGACCCCGCTGACCCTCGGCATCGAGACGTTGGGCGGCGTGATGACTCCGGTCATCGAGCGCAACACGACCATCCCCGTCGAGAAGTCGCAGGTGTTCTCCACGGCGGCCGACAACCAGCCGGCCGTCACGGTGCACGTCCTTCAGGGCGAGCGGCCGAAGGCGACCGACAACGTGCCGCTGGGCAAGTTCGACCTGGACGGCATCCCGCCGGCGCCGCGCGGCACGCCGCAGATCAAGGTCAGCTTCTCCATCGACGCCAACGGCATCCTGAGCGTGAAGGCCGAGGATCTGGGGACGAAGAAGTCTCAGCATATTTCGATTTCCGCCGCGAATAAGTTGGATAAAGCGGAAATTGAAAAGTTCGTCAAGCAGGCCGAGCAGTTCGCCGAGGACGACAAGAAGTTCAAGGAGAAGGTGGCGGCCAAGAACGAGGCCGACACGCTCCTGTTCTCCGCGGAGAAGGCGCTGAAGGACCACGGCGACAAGGTGTCCGCCGAGGACCGGCAGAACATCGACCGCGGCATCTCCGAGCTGAAGGAGGCCATGAAGGGCGAGGATCTGGCCGCCATCAATAAGGCCAAGGAGGCGCTGATGAAGGCGTCCCATAAGCTGGCCGAGGAGATGTACAAGACCGAGCAGGCGAAGGCCGGCGCGGGAGCCGCGGCGGAAGGCGGTCAGCCGAAGGGCGACGGCGTGGTGGACGCGGAAGTCGTCGACGAAAAGGATTCGAAGTAAGCGCCGGGGAGGTCCGGGTGAGCCATGGCTGAAGATTATTACGGGCTTCTGGGCGTCGCGCGCAACGCGACGGACGCGGAGATCAAGGCCGCGTACCGGAAGTTGGCCATGAAGCATCACCCGGACCGCAACCCCGGGAACAAGGAGGCCGAAGAGACCTTCCGCCGCGTCAACGGGGCCTATGAGGCCCTGTCGGACCCGCAGAAGCGCCGCCTGTACGACCAGTACGGCGAGGCCGGCGTCAACGCGGGCGCGGCGGGCGGCTTCGGCGGCGGCCAGGGCTTCGGCCCGGGCGTGGACGTCAACGAGGTGTTCGGCGACCTGTTCGAGAATTTCTTCGGCGGGGGCGGCGGAGGCGGCCGCGGCGGGCGGCGGCGCGCCGGCGGCGCGGACCTGAAGTACGAGACCGCGATCTCCCTGGAGGACGCCTTCCACGGCACCCAGCTTCCCCTCAAGTTCGGCCGCGCCGAGTCCTGCGGCACCTGCCGGGGCTCCGGCGCGAAACCGGGGACCGGCGCCAAGCGCTGCACGCAGTGCCGCGGCTCCGGCCGCGTCCAATTGTCCCAGGGCTTCTTCTCCATGGCCCAGACCTGCCCGAAATGCGCCGGGGAGGGCCAGATCGTCGAGGACCCGTGCAAGGACTGCAAGGGCCAGGGCCGCGTGCGCCGCGAGGCGGACCTGAAGATCAAGATCCCGCCGGGCATCTACGACGGCGCGACCTTGCGCATCACCGGCGAGGGAGAGGGCGCGCCGCGCGGCGGAGAGCCGGGCGACCTGTACGTGCACGTGAAGGTCCAGGGAGACCCGCGCTTCGAGCGCCGCGAGGACGACCTGCTGGTGACCGCCGGCGTGGACGTGGCGTCGGCCTCCTTGGGCGGCACGACCGAGGTGCCCACCATCGACGGGGAGCCGGTGAAGGTCAAGATCCCGTCCGGCGTCCAGGCCGGAGCGGTGTTCCGCGTGCGCGAGAAGGGCATGCCCAAGCTGCACGGCCGCGGCCGCGGGGACCTCCTGGTCACCGTGCGCGTGGACGTGCCCAAGGACCTGACCGCCCGCCAGCGCGAGCTGCTGGAGGAACTGCGCAAGAGCCTCCACGGCGAGGACGGCGCGAAGCAGGACGGCGGCGTGTTCGGCCGCATCTTCGGCAAGGATTAATCCTCCGAAAGGTTGCTAGAATCGGGGCCGGAGAGGTGCCGCCCATGCCCCAATTCTTCGTCGCGCCCGAGGACATTCAAAAGAAGTCGTTCCGTCTGACCGGCCCGGAGGCGTTCCACATCGTGAAGGTCCTGCGCTACGGCCAGGGGCAGTCGCTGGCGCTGTTCGACGGCAAGGGCGGGCGCTTCGAGGGGATCATCGAGCGCATCGACGCCGACGGGACGGTCAGCGGCCAACTGACCGC
>JAGWMT010000151.1 GCA_028871595.1 Elusimicrobiota bacterium | reverse complement strand
GGCGACCGCGAGGCCTCGGTCCGCTACCTCGCGCGCTCGCTCGGCATCACGGAGGTGCGCGCCGGGACGAGCCCCGAGGGGAAGGTCGCGATCGTCGCCGAGGAGACGGCCCGGGCCAAGACCCTGTTCGTGGGCGACGGGATCAACGACGCGCCGGCGCTGAGCACGGCCACGGTGGGCGTGGCCTTCGGCCCCAACAACGACGTGGCGAGCGAGGCCGCCGACGCCGTCATCCTCTCGCCCTCCATCGGGAAGATCGACGAGCTCATGCACATCGGCGACCGGATGAGGCGCATCGCCCTGCAGAGCGCGGTGGGCGGCATCGGGCTGAGCCTCATCGGCATGGCGGCCGCGGCCGCGGGGCGGCTGACCCCCGTCGAGGGAGCGGTGGTCCAGGAGCTCATCGACCTGGCGGCCGTGCTCAACGCCGTGCGGGCGGCCTGGCCGCCGGGCCGGCTCACCGACTACTGACCCGCGGCCTCAGCGTCCGGACGAGGGCGCGGCGAGCACCGCCGTCGGCGAGTGCCGCACGACGCGCTCGACCGTGGTGCCCAGCACGAGGTCTCCGAGCAGCGATTTGCGGTGGGCGGTCAGCACGACGAGGCCGTGGCGGCGCGCCTCGGCCAGTATGCCGGCAATGGGCTCGCCGCCGCGCAGGAGCAGGCGCGGACGCGTCTTCTCGCGCAGCGCCGGCGGCAGGCGCGCGACGAGCGAGTCGATGAAGAAGCGGGGATTTCCCTCCCGCTTTCCGGGAGGCGTAAGGTGCAGCAGCACGAGCTCGGCACCGAGGAAGGCCGCCGCCTCCGCGGCCAGGAGCAGACCCCTGTACGCGTAGGACTCCAGGGTCACCGGCGCGAGGACCGTGGCCGTCTTCCCGGGCGCGCCGCGGACGGCGAGGACCGGGACCGCCGCCTCGTGCATCACGGCCTCGGCGACGGACCCGAAGGCGGCGCGCGCCAGGCCGGTGCGCCCGTGCGTGCCGAGAACGACGAGGTCCGCGCGCCTCGAGGCGCGCAGGATGCGGGTCACGGCGTCCCCCTCCGCCACGCGCCACGACGAGGCGTCCGGCCTCTCCTCGCGCATGCGCTCGAGCAGCGCGTTTTCCGCGCGGCCCGTGAGCGGCGGCGCCGGCAGGCCCATGACCGGGGCGGGCGGGGCGTCGTAGACGTAGAGAGAGGCGAGCCGCGCTCCGGGAGCGGCGAAGCGGCGCGCCCACGCCCAGGTATGGCTCGACGCGGCCGTGAAATCGTCCGGGACGAGGATGCGGCGCGCGGGTAGAGTCATGAACGCCCCCTTGGGCTCGCGGCCCGTTCTTCCTCGGGCAACGCAACATTCCAGCCCTCGGGCGGCCGGGCCTTGCTTTCCCGGCCCTCCCCGTGCTATCATGTCTCTGCGGGGTAGAGCAGCCCGGTAGCTCGCAAGGCTCATAACCTTGAGGTCGCTGGTTCAAATCCAGCCCCCGCAACCATTTCCCGAGGTTTCTCGACGAGAGAATGACTGACCCGGGCTCGAAAGAGCCCGGGTTTTTTCATGTCCGCCCGGCTCGCAAGGTCTCAAGGTTAGCGGAGGATCTCACATGGGAAATGAACTCGCTTACGCGCCGCACAGCGTCAACAAAGTCCCCATAGGCAATGCCTCGGAGGCCTTCATGCTCCGGTGCCACGCGCAGAATCTCACGGACGGGACCATCACGTGGTACACCGACCTCCTGCGCGTCTGGAACAGGTATCTCGAGTCGAACGGCGTGACCCTCGCCAAGGAGGTCACCCCAGAGCTCATCCGGTCCTACTTCGACGACATGCGCAAGCGCGGCATGGCGTCGGGCACGATCGCGCGCACCTACGGCGCGCTGCGCTGCTTTTTCGGCTTCCTATCGCGCGAACGGATGATCCCGCAGAACCCGTTCGCCCTGATCGCCAAGCCGCGGATGGAGAAGAAGCTCATCAAGCCGCTCTCGATGGAGCAGGCGCGGCTGCTTTTGGCGGCGATCAACAAACGGACCTTCCAAGGCCTGCGGCTGTGGACGATGGTCGTGCTCATGCTCGACACCGGCCTTCGTGTCGCGGAGGTCATGGGCCTGCGGGTGGACGAGATGGACTTTCAGGCCGGAGTCCTGCGCGTCATGGGCAAGGGCGCCAAGGAGAGGCAGGTGCCCTTCAGCTCGGTGGCCAAGCAAGCCCTGTGGAACTACACCGTGCGCCGGGGCGAGATTCCCGGCCAGGACTTGGTCTTCGTCAGCCAGTTCGGCAAGCGGCTGGAGCGCTGCTGGATGCGCAAGGCACTGCGCTGCGTCAATCAGCGCCTCAAGCTTCAAGGAGTGCGCCTCTCGCCGCACACCCTGCGCCACACCTTCGCCACGCAGTACATCATCAACGGCGGAGACGCCTTCAGCCTACAGGAAATCCTCGGGCACTCGACGATCAACATGGTCCGCCTCTACGTGGCGCTGGCCAACCGCGACGTGGCCCTGATGCATCGGCGGTTCAGTCCGATGGAGCGCATGGGCGTCGTGCCGGGCAGCCGACGGCGCATCATGGTCCGCGGGGGCCTCGCGTGATCGCGGCATCTTCCTGGAGCGAGCGGGACTGGTGGCCGCTGACCCGGCTATTGATCGTCGTACTGTCCTTTGGTCTGGTGGCTCACTGGAAGTTCGGCTGGAATCCGGCCGCGCGCGACTTGTGGGCCCTGCCCGGAGGAATCGTTGCGATCCTCTCTTTCGTCGTCCTGTTGTCGTCCACGATGGCGCATGTCTGCCTCGTGCTGCTGGCGATCCCTCTGTGCGGGATCATCATGCTCAACGACTGGCTTTACGATCTCAGCCGCGCGAGCTGCCGAGTCCTTCTCGGAACGCGCTCCCGCGTCGTCCTTAATCTCGCGGGGTTGAGCGGGGAGATCGCGCTCTTCGGGCTGCTGTTTTATCTGCTCAAGGTCCATCTGTTCGGTCGACTCTGACAACGGCACGAAATCATATAATTGGATCGTGATTCGGCGTTGCAGGTCGTCCGTTAAGACGGTAATGCGAACGCTATCCGGGCAGGGGATGAGAGGAATATTTGTGCCCGCAGATTCAAGCTGGACCGTGCCCGTCAAGGGCTGCGCCAAACTCGGCCTTTCGAGGGCCGTCTGCGTAGAATCCAAAGAAGCGCTGGCGGCAGCCTGAATTTTCTGGCTGCCGCGGCCCTGTCCGCGCTCGGCCTCATCGTCACGCCGCTGCCGCGCCGCTTCGAGCTCTGGCTCGGCCCCAAGCTGGGCTGGCTGCTCCTTCGCGTCGCTCCCAAACGCCGCCGCATCGCCTACGACAACATCCGGCGCTGCTTTCCGGAATACGGGCCGGGGGAATGCGACACCTTGCTGCGCGATAACTTCGAGCATTACGGCATGCTGGCCCTTGAGATGCTGCATATGTTCTCGCCGATCCACGGCCACTATCGGCGCTACGCCGAAAGCCTCACCGTCATCGAGGGCCTTGAGCATTGGCGAGCGGCTCACGCCAAGGGCAAGGGCACGATCCTCGTCACAGGCCACTTCGCGAACTGGGAAACATCTGGCATCATCGGCGCCCACGGGCTGCCGATGCTTATGGCGACGCGCCAGCTCAAGCCGCAATGGGTCCACGATAAAATCATCGCGTCGCGTCACTCGCTCGACAGCCAGACCGTCTTTGGCAAGAGAATCCTCCCGACGATGATCAAGCAACTTAAGGAAGGCAAGATGGTCGGCCTCATGCTCGACCAGTATGCGCCGCCGCCGATGGGCGTGCCCGCCACCTTCTTCGGCGTAACGGTCGCCACGCAGGCGGTCGTGGGCCTTCTCGTGCAACGCACGGGCGCGGCGATCGTGCCGGCTTGCCAGCGGCGCGAGAAAGACGGCAAGATCCATCTTGTCTTCGAGCCTGAAATAATCCTCACTCCGGAAGAATTGGAACACCCCTCCGAATCGGCAACGGCGCTCGCCGCGCGCATCGAGGAGTTCATCCGCGCCACCCCCGCGCAGTGGCTCTGGGTACACCGCCGGTTCAAGAACGTCGTCTGGCCCGAGCCCGTCGCCGGTTGAATCGGCGGCAGCCTTCCGGCGAGCGTCTGCGGACATTGCGAAAATGTAATGCTCTGGTCACGCTGCGGCAATGCTGATGTGTTATCAATTCGACATGAACTCGGCACGAACCAGGCAGATGCTGAACAAAGTCCCGGAAGTAACCCTTTACTTCTGGATCATCAAGGTCCTGTGCACGACGATCGGCGAGACGGCGGCGGACTACCTGAACGAGACGCTCCATTTCGGCCTGACCAGGACGTCGGTCGTCATGAGCGCCTTGCTCCTGATCGTTCTCCTCATCCAGTTCAAGGCGCGAAAGTACGTGCCGTCCCTCTATTGGGCGGCCGTCGTTTTCATCAGCGTCGTCGGCACGCTGATCACCGACAATCTCACCGACCGGCTGGGGGTCCCCCTGGAGTTGACGACGATGGTGTTCGCCGTCGTGCTGGCGCTGACGTTCGCGGCGTGGTACGCGGTTGAGAAGACCCTTTCGGTCCACTCCATCCTGACGACCCGCCGCGAGGGCTTCTACTGGTCGGCGATCCTGTTCACTTTCGCTTTGGGGACCGCCGCGGGCGATCTCAGCGCCGAGAAGCTGGGCCTCGGATATCTGACCTCGATCTTCATCTTCACCGGTCTCATCGCGGTCGTGACGGCCGGGCATTTCATCGCGCGAGGCCTCTTGGCGAAAGAACACCGGCACCAATCCACCAACGCAGTCCTGGCTTTTTGGCTGGCGTACATCCTCACTCGTCCGCTCGGGGCATCCATTGGGGACTTCCTCTCCCAGGCCCGCGCCGACGGAGGCCTGGGGTTGGGAACAACCGTGACGAGCGCGCTCTTTCTGCTCACGATCCTGGGCTTGGTCGTCTTCCTCACGCTGACGAGGAGGGACGAGATACGTTCAAACGACTCTCAATCGGATGATGACAGGTCCGCGCCCTCCGTCATGGTCGCGGGCCAGGAGATACTGTAATGTCGAACCACGCCTCCATTATCGCAGCCGTCCTTCTCGCCGCCGCTTCCGGCGCTTTTGCCAAAACCTCCTGCCCGGCCGGGGTGACCGGCGCCGTGATCAAGGCCCATCCCGGCGCCCGCATCGTCTCCTGCAAGGCGGAAAAAGAGAAGGGAAAGAGCCAGTATGAGATAAAAATCAAGTCCGGGAAGACGCTGATGGAACTCGACGTCGCGCCGGACGGCGCGATCCTCCAGACCGAGCAAAAGGTCGCGATGGCGAGCGTGCCCGTGCAAGTCATGTCGGCGTTTTCCGCGCGCTATCCGAAGGCGAAGGCCACCCGCGCCGAGAAGCAGACGCTCGCGGACGGGAAGGTCACTTATGAGCTGGCATTCCGCCGCGGACGCAAGCGCCAAGAAGCGACTTTCGATGAGGTCGGAAAATTCATTGAGGAGGAGTAGTCGCTGAAAGTTGTACGCGCCCGCGCAGCGTGTGCCGTCCGGTTCCAACCGCCAAAGTGTACAATCGCTTTATGGTCCTGCAATTATTTGGAATAGCGCTGGCATATCAACTCGCGAGCACTTCGGCCCATGCCGCGGGTCCCGCGGCGGAGCCCGACACCATGACGGTTGCGGCCGGCACGGTGAGCGCCCGCTACCAAGCCTACGCGCAAGTCGAGCCGTCCGTCGCTTGGGGCAGCGCCCGTCCCGCGGGCTGCCCGGCCGCCGACCAGCTTTGGCTCAAGGCTGCCTTATACGGCGCCGATGTGAACGCCGTCCGGGCGGGGATGAGCGGACTCTTCGTGCCCGCCGGCTCAAGCAGGCCGGTGCCCATCAAAGTATGCGCCAAGTTCGGCCTTCTGCGGGCTGACGGCGGCGAGTCGGTGGCCATGCTCGCGACATCGGCCCGTCCGGATTTGGTCAACGGAATGTTCGGCACGGTCACGCTGACCGGTCCCGTCCAAACGCTGGTCGCGGTCCCCACGCGCGCCCTGATCCTCGACGGCGGACGTTGGTGGGTTCTTGCGAGCACGCCTGGCGGCGACGTGCCGCAGGAGGTAGAGTTGGGGCCGACGCGGGGTTGGCAGACCTTCATCGAACGCGGGCTCAAGCCCGGGACGAGGATCGTGGTCGCCGACGCCTATCTGCGGTATCATCGCAACGTCGCCCAAAGCTACCAGGCGCCGGATTGATGCTGGAGCCCAAGTCTTCCGGTCTGCGCGAACTGCTGACGCGTCCGGTGCTATGGGTCCTCGTCTACGGGGCGCTCATCTGCTACGGACTCTACGCCTGGCATAATATCCCCGTCGAGGTCCTGCCGCGCTTCGACTTCCCGCAGATCAGCGTCGTCGCTCACGAGCCCGGCGCCGCGGCCGTCGAGCTGGAGACTCAGCTCGTCTGGCCCCTGGAGGGCCGGATCATGTCGCTGCCGGGCCTGGCCTCGGTGCGCTCGACGATGGGCAACGGCACGGTCGAGATCGACGTGCGATTCGCGCAGGGAAGCAACGCGCAACTCGACTTGCAGGCCGTCAACGGGGCCATCGACCTCGCGCGCGGCGATCTCCCCGCCTCGGTCCACCCCATGGCCGAGATCATGGGCAACGCCATCAACGAGGTGGCGGACTACGCCTTGCGGCTGCCGGTCAGCGTCCCTCCGGCGCAGGCCCAACGCGCCGTCTTGGCCGACGTCGTCCCGGCGCTGCGCGCCCTTCCCGGAGTGCAGCGCGTCGACGCCTACGGCGTCGGCGACGAGGCGCTCTGGGTGCAGCCCGACCTGGCGGCGATGCACCGCTACAAGATATCGGTGAACGCGCTCGTGGAGGCGCTCAAGGCCCAGGTCCTCCTGACCCCGGGAGGCTATCTGAGCCAGGGCCATCAAGACGTCTTCATCGAGGCGAGAAACCTTCCCGTGACGGCGTCCCAGATCGAGGCGATCCCGGTTCCCGGACCGGAGGGGCCGATCCCGCTGCGGGCTCTCGCGCGCGTCGTGCGCTCGGCCGTGCCGACCTTGAACGCGGTCCTCCTCGACGGCCGCCCGGCCCTGGCGCTGAGCGTCTTCAAGCAGCCGGGCGCCTCGACCGTGCCGGTCACCCGCGAGGTGGCGGCCGCGCTCGCCGGCACGCTTCCCGCGCTTCCGGCGGGAGTCCGCTGGGTGCGCACGTACAACCAAGGCCGCCTCGTCGGCGTGGTCGGCAAAGACTTGGGGACCAACCTGATCGTGGGCGGCATCCTCGCGATCCTGGTCCTGATCTGGGCCTTGGGCGGAAGCCAGGATACTTTGATCCTGGCGCTGAGCATACCGCTGTCCTTGCTCATGGGCGTCGCGGCGCTCTACGCCGCCGGCCAAAGCCTCGATCTCATGACGCTCGGCGCGCTGACGGTCGCCGTGGGCCTCCTGGCCGACGACGCGATCATCGTGCTGGAGAGCATCTATCACCGCTGGGAGCAGGGCGACGAGCACTGGGCCGGCATCGCGCAGGGCGTCAAGGACATCGCCGGCCCCGACATCACCGGGAC
>JAGWMT010000150.1 GCA_028871595.1 Elusimicrobiota bacterium | reverse complement strand
ACTTTGCCGGCGGGCGTGGAGATGGTCATGCCGGGAGACAACATCGACATCGAATGCGAGCTGATCTGCCCGATCGCGATGGAGAAGGGTCTGCGCTTCGCCGTGCGCGAAGGCGGCCATACGGTCGGCGCCGGCGTCGTGGCCGACATCATCAGCTAGGACAGGTATAAACGTCATGGGCGACAGAGTCATCGTCATTCTCGGCTGCACCGTCTGCAAGAACAAGAACTACTACTACCAGCGCGGCAAGAAGAAGGAGTTCAAGCTGGAGCTCAAGAAGTTCTGCCGTTCGTGCGGAAAGCAGGCGGCGCACAAGGAAGTTAAGTAGGACCCACCGGTTTCGGTGGGGGTGTCCGTTAATTGGCTAAACGAGCGGTCTCCAAAACCGCCCCTCCAGGTTCGAATCCTGGCGCCCCCGCCGGACCCGAGGATTTAGAAAACAAATGAACATAGCGACGCAGTTCCTGAAAGAAGCGTATTCGGAGCTCAAGCAGTCCTCCTGGCTGACGCGCGAGCAGGCCATCGACTCCACGAAAGCCGTGGCCATCCTCGTGGCGATCATGGCGCTCTACATCTCCGGGGTGGATTACGTGCTTTCGATCCTCGTCAGGGCCGTCCTCGGAGGACGCTAAGCCATGAGCGATTCAAACTCGGCCACCACGACCCGCACCCGCGGCTGGTACGTCG
The DNA here is from genome assembly GCA_028871595.1 of Elusimicrobiota bacterium. The sequence continues at coordinate 6,851 of JAGWMT010000150.1, read as the reverse complement.
TCCACATCCAGTCCGGCTACGAGGACCGCGTCCACAAGACCCTCCTCCAGAAGATCGAGGTCGAAAAGCTGCAGGACCGCATCTTCAACGTCCTGATCCCGACGGAGGACGTGGTCGAGGTCAAGAAGAACAAGAAGAAGATCTCCAAGCGCAAATTCTTCCCCGGCTACGTCCTGATGGACATGGTCGTGGACGAGATCACCTACTGGATGATCCGCGGGATTCCCGGCGTGACCGGCTTCCTGGGCGACACGAACCCCGTGGCGCTGGCGCAGGAGGAGATCGACAAGATTTTGGAGCTGACCTCCACCGCCGCCGAGGGCAAGCCCCGTCCGGCCGTGGAGTTCGAGAAGGGCGAGAACATCCGCATCATCGACGGCCCCTTCCGCCACTTCATCGGCGTCGTGGAGGACGTCAGCGACACCAAGGCCAAGATCAAGGCCATGGTCACCATCTTCGGCCGGCCGACGCCGGTCGAGCTGGATTTCCTGCAGGTGGAGAAGATCTGAACGCGATGGAGCCGGAGATCCTGCCCCCCGGCTCCTCCGAGGACGCCGGCTTCGAGGGCGTGCGCGTCCGCATGGCCCACGTGAAGTCCCTGGGGGCCGTCGGCGCGCTGCTGGCGCTGTTGACGATGGGCGCGGCCCTGGGCTTCGGGTTCCTGATGCTGTTCGGGCGGTCGTTGCTGGCCGCCGCCGTGGTCGTTTTGCTGTGGCCGTACGTGTTCAGCGCCGAGTTCACCCGTTTCGTGTTCGGCGCCGATGCCGCTCCGTTCTGGAAGGTCTTTCTACTGATGGTTTTGATCGGCACGCTCGCGAAGGCGCTGCTGCCGTCGTCGAGCCGCAAGTAGCATCTCAAGCCGCACTCAGAGGTCATTACAATGGCGAAGAAGGTCAAGACGCAAATCAAGCTTCAGATTCCCGCCGGCGCCGCGAACCCCGCGCCGCCCGTCGGCCCCGCGCTGGGCCAGCACGGCGTCAACATCATGGATTTCTGCAAGCGGTTCAACGACAAGACGAAGACGTCCGAGCCCGGGATGCTGATTCCCGTGGTCATCACCGTCTTCGAGGACCGCTCTTTCGACTTCATCACCAAGATGCCCCCCGTCTCGTCCCTGCTGAAGAAGGCCGCGGGCCTGGCGAAGGGTTCCGGCGAGCCGAACCGCAACAAGGTCGGCAAGATCAGCCAGAAGCAGGCCGAGGACATCGCCAAGGCGAAGATGCCCGACCTGAACACCAAGGACCTTGAGCAGGCGACCCTGATGGTCAAGGGCACCGCGCGCTCGATGGGCATCGACATCACGAAGTAACCGCCGGGGGCCTCCCCCGACCGATATTCGACCGAGCTCCTCGTTCAAGGGGCGTTAACAGGTCAGGAGAATAAAATGGGCAAGAGATACGAAGCGCTGGTGAAGGACCTGGACCTCATGAAGTTGAACAGCCTCGACGAGGCCGCGGCCGTGGTGAAGAAGTGCGCGACCGCGAAGTTCGACGAGACCGTCGAGCTGCACGTCCGACTCGGCGTGGACCCGAAGCAGGCGGACCAGCAGGTTCGCGGCACCGTGGGCCTGCCGCACGGCCTGGGCAAGTCCAAGAAGGTCGCGGTCGTGGTCCGCGGCGACAAGCAGAAGGACGCGCAGGGCGCCGGAGCCGACATCGTCGGCGCCGAGGACCTGATCGAGCAGATCTCGAAGGGCTTCACCGACTTCGACGTCCTGGTCGCCACCCCCGACATGATGAAGGACCTGTCCAAGCTCGGAAAGGTCCTGGGCCCCAAGGGCTTGATGCCGAACCCGAAGTCCGGCACCGTCACCATGGACGTGGCCAAGACGATCAAGGAGCTGAAGGCCGGCCGCGTCGAGTACAAGGTGGACGACTACGGCATCATTCACGTTCCGGTGGGCAAGGCGTCGTTCGCCGCCGACAAGATCGCGGGAAACGCCCGCACCGTCCTGGAAGCCCTGACCAAGGCCAAGCCGTCCGCGTCGAAGGGCGTGTACATGATGAGCATCACGCTGACGTCCTCGATGGGCCCCGGAATCAAGGTCGATCACAACGTCAAGTACGCCGCCGCCTGACGAAGGCCCGGCCCGAAAAGCGAAGGCCCCCGCAAGCGCGGGGGCCTTCCTCTTTTCGGTGCGCCGCGACGGCTACGGCCCGGAGACCGCGACCAAGGTCTTGTCCACGTCGTTGGCCCGGGCCGCGATCGAATAGTGGTTCCGGTCGACCTGGAAGGCGACATGGCCCTGGTCGTACAACGCCGTCGCGCCGCGCAGGAACCCCTGCGGGTCCACGGATTCCGACGCCAGGGCGAAGATGTTCTCCGCGTAGCGCCCATGCGCGCGCTTATAGTCCGCCTGCAGTTTGACGAATTCGCCCAGGCCGTGCTGCGCGTAGGCGACCGTCATGATGCGCTCGTAGCGGGGCGCCCAGATGTTCTGCCAACCCCAGGCGCCCGCGAAGGCGACGATCAGCGCCGCGGCCGCCAGATTGGAAACCAGGCGCCGCAGCGGCGGCAGCTCGCCCCGCGCGACCACCCGGCTTCCGGCGGGGTAGTCATGCAAAGCGCGGCCCTCGCCGTCGAACAGCGCCCACAGGAAACCCGCCGTGAAGAACTGGCTGGCCAGGTAGCCGAGGGAGCGCAGTATTCCCCCGCCCAGATCGAGGGGCTCGCCGTCGGTCCTGACGACTTTCAGCCCCAGGAGCTTCTTGCCGGCGCTGACGCGCCCCTCGCTGGAAAAGTACGCCTGATAGATCAGGAATATCCCCATCCAAAGAAGGCCGGCGACGGCCCCTTTCGGATTCAACCCCAGATCGACGTCCGGAGAAACGGCCTTCAGCGTCAGCGCCCAGGCGGCGGCGAACAGGGCTCCGTCCACGGCGAAGGCCAGAGCTCTCTCGGAGAATTCGGCCCGGCGCGTCGAGTTGTGATTTTCCATGGCGCGATTCCTCACTTGTCCGACGGCATGACCTTGCCGAGGTTATCCTTCAGCGACTGCACCAGCCCCGCGCGGACGCACGAGGAGTCCACGTTCTCGGGGCTGGGATCCAAGAAGACGCTCCGGGTGCTGCGGCCCGACTTGACCGACCCCCAGAGCCGGCCGCGGCAAGCCGCGACCGTGGCCGCGTCCTTATTCGGCCAAGCCGTCTTGAAGTAGCTGTCCACCAGATCCAAGTGCCGGCCGTAGAAAGCTCCCAAAGTGGAGCCCTGAGCCGCCGCCCGCGCCTGCGCGCTGTTGGGCTTCATGTACTCCGCCTGCAGCTGACCGACGGATTCAAGGATCCCATCGGCGTACGCGGCGTTCACCTGGGCGTCGGCCGCGTCCTGCTGCTTCTTGAGATTGGCGGCGATCTGCGCGTCGGTCTCCAATCCGCTGGCTTCGAGCGCCTTCTTGCGGGCGGCCTCCACCTTCCCCGCGTACTCGCCGTCGAGAGCGGTCAGCTTGGTCTGGCGCCACTTCGCGGCCGCGTCCGGCTTCCACGCCGGGTCCGTCGCGGCGTTGTTGATCTCCGCCGCCTTCGCGTCCTTCTCCCGCTGCAGGGCGGCCTTCGCGTCGTCGAAACTCCGCTGGGCGGCGCGCCGCTTGTCGGATTCGGCCGATGCCGCCGCCGCCGCCTTGGCGCGTTCGGCGTCGCGGTAGCGCTGCATCGTGCTTTCTCCGCTGAAGTCGTACCAAGCCGGGGCGGGGGTCGCCGCCACTACCGTCTGCCAGGCGGATTTCGCCGGGACCGGCTTCGCGCCTCCGGGCGGCAGTTTGTCGGCGGCGCGCTGCTGGTCGGGGGTCAGCGGCGGAGTGATCGCCGTGCCCGAGCCTCCCTGGCCGCGCAACGCCGCCAGAACGGCGTTCACCTTGCTGTCGGAGGAGATGACGGACGCGATCGCGGTGGCGATGAACTCGTGATACTCCTTATCCGTCTTGAGGTCCGCGACGACGATCCCCTCATCGGTCACCTTCTGCCCGCCGACGGTGTACTGCACCACGGCGCCCTTCTTCGTATTGACGACGGCCGCGTTCGCCGCGTCCTGTCGCATGGCGGCCATCTCCGCCGCCGCCTCCTTGCCTTCCTTGCTGCCGGCCCACGCGGGATCGGATTTGCTCTTGTTGTCGTACAAGGTGTTGAGTTCGCCGTACTCCTTGGTGGCCTTCAGGCGCTCCAGGACGTCCGCGGCCAGGGAGCCTTTGGCCGGCGCCCCCGTCGCCGCGCCGGGCTTCGGCGCCGTCTTGGCGTCATGCGCGATGGCGGCGAGCGCGGCCTTCACGCTCTGACCGTTGAGACGGGCCCTGGCTGCCGCGTAGGCCTTGTCCGCCGCCGCCGATTTCTCAACGAGGCGGTCACGCAGCGACGCGTCGAATTGCGCCAGAGCCGAAACCGCCGGAGAGGCCGGCTCGGTCAGGAACTTCAGAGCCGAGGCGTAGCCTTCGTCGCTGGCCGCGGAATCGGCGTACTCCGCGGAACCCGATTTTCCGGCCGCCTTGGCCGGCGCGGCATAGGACCCGGCGGCGGTTTTCAGGAAGTCGGTTTTCATCTTCGCGTCCACGCCGCGCGCGGCGGCGAATCCCCGGCTGGCGGCGTGCACGGCGATGTCGGCGGCCAAGCCGATGACCGCCTTGCGGTACGCCAGCACGGCGGGACCGGCCGTGGGCGCGCCGGGCTTGGCGCCCTTCGCGGCCGCCGGATCCTTCAAAAGAGAGGACAACGCCGCCGTCATCTCGGCGGGGCTCGCGTTCTTGTCCTCGATTTTAGCGACGGCCGCCGCGACGGCGTCCGCTTTCGCCAGGGCGCCGGCGCCTTGGGAATCGACCGCCTTGAAAAGGTCGTCGGTCGCCAGGAGGATCTTGATCTGCTCGCCCAGCCCCATGTCCCAGGCCGCCTTGGTGTCCGGATCGAGCAAGGCGGCGGCGGGCGCTTTGCCCGCCAGCAAGTTCCAGACGTTCGCGTCGCAGACCTTCGGCGCGGACGCGGGATCGAGCACCGGATACACGGCGCCGTCCACCGTCTTCGCCGTCAAATACTTGTTCGGATCCGCCGGAGAGCCGCTCCGGGTCACCACGCTCTGCGCCTGGGTCAGCCAGGCGACGTCGCAACGATCCGAGGGGGTCGCGACGGCCGAGGCGAATGAAGCCAGCAGGACGGCCGCAGCCAGGAGGGGCAAGGGGTTCTTCATGGCGTTCTCCACGCCGACCCCGACGGCCGAGCGCATGCTCGGTCTCGGCCGCGAGACGGGGGGGTCGGCCTTAGGCGGAGGATAGCCCCGGCCCCTTGTTTTGTCAAGCCCTCGCGATATTACGACAATGCCGACGTCCTAGTCCTCGTCGGCTCCGCCCTTCGCGCGCGGGGGTTTGCCCGCGGCCAGCCAGGACAGGTACGCCTCGGTGAACAGGTCCAGGTCCCCGTCCATCACGTCCTGGATCTGGGAGGTCTGGGCGCCGGTGCGGTGGTCCTTCACCATCTGGTAGGGCATGAACACGTAGGAGCGGATCTGGTGGCCCCAGGCGATATCGCCCATCTCGCCGTAGTGCTTCTCCACGACGGAGCGCTTCTTGTCCAGCTCGATCTGGTACAGCTTGGCCTTGAGCATGCGCATCGCGTTCAGGCGGTTCTGCAGCTGGGAGCGCTCGGTCTGGCAGGCGATCACAAGCCCGCTGGGCTTGTGTCGAATACGGACCGCGGTCTCCACCTTGTTGACGTTCTGGCCGCCGGCGCCGCCGGAGCGGAACGTCTCCAGCTCGATGTCGGCGTCGTTGACCTGGATGTCGATCTCGTCCTCGATGTCCGGAACGATGTCCAGCGCGGCGAAGGAGGTGTGGCGGCGCTTGTTGGCGTCGAACGGGCTGATGCGCACGAGGCGGTGCACGCCCATCTCCCCCTTGAGCAGGCCGTAGGCGTTGGGGCCGCGGATGAAGGCGGAGATGCTCTTGATGCCGGCCCCGTCCCCCTTCTGAAGCTCGGTGATCGAGACGGTGTAACCGTGCTTCTCGGCCCAGCGCTCGAACATGCGCCACAGCATCTCGGCCCAGTCGCAGGCCTCCAGGCCGCCGGCGCCGGCGTTCAGGCCCACGATGGCGTCGTCCTTGTCGAACTCCGAGGAGAGCTTCAGGCGCATGTCCATCGCGCGAAGCAGCTTCTCCGCCTCGCCGATGCCCTTGGCCACTTCCTTGATCTCGCCCTCGTCCTTGATCTCGGCGGCCAGCTCGCAGTGGGCCTTCAAATCGTCCAGCGTCGACTCGGCCTTGTCGTATTCGGCCAAAGTCTTCTTGAGATCGTTGAGTTCCTTCGACTTCTTCTTCGCCTGGATCGAGTCGGCCCAGAAAGACGGCTCGCCGGCCTCGGCCTCGCGGGAGGAAACGTCCTTGCGCAGCTTCGGGAGATCCAGCAGCTTGGCGACCTTGGTCAGCAAGGTCTTCATCTCGTCGATCTTCTGGGCGGTTTCGGTGAACATCGGAGGTAGTCTAGAAAATCCGGGGTCGGCTTCCTATATAGAGGCGCCCAGGCCGGCGAACAGCGTCAAGGTTCGCGCGTGCAGGCGCGCGGTGTCGGCGGGCGTCGGGCCATAGCCGCCGCCCAGGACGACGACGACCGGAATGCGCGCTTGAAGGCAGGTCTCCCAGACCGCGGTGTCGCGGTCGAGTATCCCGCGCTCGGATAATTTCAATCCGCCCAGGCGATCATGCTCCCAGACATCCACTCCGGACTGATAAACGACGAGGTCGGGTTTAAAATCAAAGACGCGCCTCAGTGAACTTCTCAATACGTCGTAATACTCTACGTCCCCGGTTCCCGCCTTGAGTTCGACGTCCATCGAACTTCTCTCTTTTTTCTCCGGGTAGATGTCGGCCTGATGCATCGAAA
>JAGWMT010000149.1 GCA_028871595.1 Elusimicrobiota bacterium | reverse complement strand
TGATCGCCCTCGCCGTCGCCGGTCTGGGGCGGACGTACGTCGAGCTGCGCCGGATGGGCGACACGCCCGCTCCGCCGAAGTTCACGAAGCCCGATGTCGCCGCCGAGCTCATGCCCGTGTCCACGCTGGACTCCGCCGTGCACGCCTTCCTGGCCAACACCGAGAACGCGACGGACGACGACCGCATGATCCATCTCGGGGAGTTTTTGGCCGCCCTGGACGGCCCCGATCTCACGTCGGATGATTTCGACGACGAGACGGCCGAGAGCCTCGCGAAGAACGTGGTGTCCATCCTGGACAAGAACCCCGACAACTCGAAGGAAGGCGCCGAGCTACGCCGCCGCGCGGTCGACCTCCTGGCCTCGCGCGTCCCGTCGCCGACCTCCAAGGCCTACGTGCTCAAGGTGTTGGACGAAGGCCCGCAGGATCTGCGCGAGGAGGCCGTGGCGCGCGTGGGTTCGCCGCGGGGCGTGCGCGGCCCGTCGGTGTACGCGAAGATCCGCGAACTGGGCGACAAGGGGCTCATCCCCGACGAGCTCCTGCCGCAGGCCCTGCGCCGCACCGGCGGCCTGAAGGCCCGCGCCACGCTGACGGCCTTGATGAAATCCACCGACAGCGCGGTCCTGGTCAACGAGTGCGCCGTCGCCCTGCAGGACTACCGGGACCCGGCTTTGCTGGGCGACGTCCTGGAGCGCCTGGAGCAGGTCGGCCGGCTGGACTCCGCGGGCAAGATGCCCTGGATCAGCGCGCCGCTGCTGGACGCCTACCTGAAGACGGCTGATACGGCGGGCTTCCGGCGCGGGATCACGGCGATGGCCTCACGGCCCGGCTTGGCGAAGATCGAGCACCTGAAGGCGGCCCTGGACAGCCCCGACGCGGAGACGCGCAAGGTCGCGGTGGCCGCCGTGAAGAAGGCGGTCGTCGCCAAGGCCGTCGACGCCCGGACGGGCGAGACGATGCTCGCGGGGCGGCTCCAGACGGAGACGGAGCCCGTCCTCAAGGCCGAGCTGACCGGAGGCTTGGAGCGCGTGAGGAGTCTCCTGCCGAAGACCAGCCAGCAGTAGAAACGCCGCCTGAAGTTCGGGAGCCTCCCGGTCTCGGCCCGGGGGGCTCCCTTCTTTACGCGCGGTGCGAAGCCTCCAGGCTTTCCAGCGCCCGCGAGAAGGCTCCGGCCGTCGCGTAGCGCTTATCCGGATCGGGTTCGAACGCCTTCGCGAAGACGTCATCCAGGCCGCGGGGCAGTCCCGGGTCCAGCTTGGATGGGGGCTCATAGGCGCCCTTGAGCTTATTCATCAGCAGTCCCGAGCCGGTTCCGGAGAACGGCAGCCGTCCGGTCAAAGCCTCATAAAGGCACAGGGCCGTCGAATACACGTCCGATTCCTTGCGGGCCACGCCCTGCTCCTGCTCCGGCGCCATGTACAGCGGCGTTCCCACCGCCGCACCCGTGCGCGTGTGCCGGGTGAGCGCCTCGTCCGTCAAACGGGCGATCCCGAAATCCATGAGGCGCACGCGGCCGTCGCCATCGATCATGATGTTGGCCGGCTTCAGATCGCGATGGACCACGCCGAACGAGTGCGCGTAGTCCAGGCCCGCGGCCGCGCCGCGGACCAAGTCGCGCGCCGCCCGGAACGGGATCTTTTTTTCGCGCTCGATCGCCTCGCGCAAGGTCCGTCCCGCGATGTACTCGAAGATCAGATATACCTCGCCGTCCTGCTCGACGATCGTATGTATCTCGACGATGTGCGGATGCTTGAGCTTTGCGACGAGCTGTGCCTCGGTAACGAACCGGGAGCGCTCCCTGGGGTCCCAACGGACCTCCTCGCGCATGCGCTTGATCGCCACGGCGCGGTCCAAGGACAGGTCGCGACCCTTGTAGACCACGCCCATCCCGCCGGAACCCAGTTCCCGCCCCAGCTCGTATTTTCCAGCCAGCAATGCGGGCATGGAGGGGGCTACGGGCTCCGGGGCGCGGGCGCCGCGCAACAGCACGATCAGCGCCGCCAGCGCCAGAAATCCAAGGACGCTCCCCCCCAGAATAAGAACGCGCGGCGGAGGCGCGCGCCACGAGGCCGAGGCCGCCGGCTCCGGATCCAACGCGGATTTTCGCCCGGGAAAAAGAACCAGCAGATCGCTGTCCGGCGGCAGGACCCGCGCCGCGTCCGCCGTCGCGGCGAATTGCGGATTCAACGCCGCGGCGGTCTCCAAGGATGACGCGGCGCCGGGCGCGTCCTTCAACCCGGCCAGCGCCCATGCCCGATTGAAATAGCCCATCGCGTCCTGGGGGTTCGCGGCGATGGCCATTTCGGACGCGGCCAGTGCCCCGTGATAATCCTTTATCCCAAGAAGGGCGCTTGCCTTGGCATCAAGCAGCGCCGCGCTTCCGGGCGCGAGCGCCAATCCCGCCTCGGCCGCGGCCAGCGCGTCGGAGTATTTCCCGAGCCGGACCGCGGTTATCGCCGACAACGACAAGGCTTCCGCGCTGCGCGGGTTGAGCTCCAACGCCTGGCGCAGCGAGCGGGCCGCCGCGCCGACGTCGCCCAGGCCCAAGCTGCGCTTGGCCTCGACGACGAGAGCTTCCGATCGGCGCGCCGCGTCCGACGCCGCCGCGTCACCCGGACGCGCCAGGCCGGCCTGCGCGCTTGCGTCCGGCCCGGAAGCGCCTAATTCGGTCCCCGCCCCGGCGGCTCCCACCGCGCTGGCGCCGCCGGCACCGGCGCCGGCCGCGGCTCCCGGAGCCAGGCGGCCTTCCGAGAACTTAAGCGCGGCGAGGGCATACCGATCTCCGGGGTCCAACTTCAGCGCGGCGCGCGCATCGGCAACCGCGCCCGGGAAATCGCCCAGGTCGAGGCGCGCCTGAGAGCGGCCGCTCAACGCCGCCTCGTTCTTAGGATCACGCTCCAGCGCCGCGTCGAAGGCCTGGCGCGCCTTCCCCGGCGAGCCCTTTCCGGCGTTTAAAGTCTGGCCCAGGTAGGTGTAGAACGGCGCCGAGTCCGAAGAGGCCGCGTTCTGTTGCGCGTACTGCCGGAGTTCGTCCGTCGTAAATATCTTCTTGACGATCGGATCGGAGAACTTGATGAAGTCGTTCTCATAGGCGGTCCTGGCTCCGGGCCGCGGGCGGAACTCTTCCATGGCCGCGCGCATTCCACTCTTGATCTCACCGTGGCGTTGGCGATAGGTATTCGAGTCCGGTGCGACGAGTTTCTTCTCGACGTCCTTTTGCAGATCGACGAACCTGTAAGCCCCGTCGATGACGTCCGCCGTCGCCAACTTGTCGCAGCCGTCGGCGGACAGGCAACGCTTCGAGAAGCCGATGATTCCTTCGTAGGAGTCCGGACCGAACTGCTTGTTGAACTCGAGCGACCGCTCGCGCTCCTGCTGCTCCCAGGACGGCGCGGACGGCGGAGGTGCCTGTCCCGGGACGGGCGGAGGCGCGACCACGCCTCCGGCCTCGCTGGCCGGTATCCCCTGCTGCTGGAGAAAACGCTTCTTGAGCAAGGCGAAACGGGCCTGATCCTGCGCGGTCGTGTCGGAATCGCCCGGAGCCGGGGCCGTGGCGCCGGACGCCGCGTGGAAAAGGAGGAAGGCCAACAGACCCGAGGTCGCTTTCATGGCGGTCCGCTCAGTGTAGAGCCCCGTTCGTCCGTTGTCAAGAAGGGGGGCTTGCGCGAACGCTTCGGCCGCGTTAAACTACCGAATGCCCCCACGATCCCGCGTCCTGGCCTGGTCGGCCCTGCTGTGTTCCGCACTGGCGCTGTGCGCCTGCCCCAAGGGCGTGGACACCAATACCATTCCCGGCGGCTCCCAAACCGGCCCTTGTCAGTCCTCCAATCAGACCTGCAACACCAGCGGCGACTGCTGCGGCGTGCTCACCTGCAACGGCAATAAGGTCTGCAGCGGCGGTTCCTGCCAGTCCGCCGGAACCCGCTGCTCGAGCGGCGCCGACTGCTGCGGCAGCCTGACGTGTTCCAACGGCGTCTGCACCGGCCTCAACGCCTGCACGGACAGCGGCGGGGCGTGCGGTTCCTCCTCGCAATGCTGCGGGACGCTCACCTGCAACGGCTCGGTGTGCACGGACGGTTCCTGCTCGTCGCGGGGAACGGCCTGCAACGCGTCGTCCCAATGCTGCGGCACATTGACCTGCAGCGGCGGTTTCTGCCAGTAGCGGCGGCGGGTCAGCGGCCCGAGGCGCGGAGCGAGCCGGCCAGCGCCGGAGCAATGGACCCCATCGCGCGGACCGCATCCGGGTTCTCGCCCAGCCAGCGCAAGGTCTCCGGGTCGGCGGTCATGCTCCGGATCACCGCCGGATCGGCGAGCGCCTCTTGGACGCCGGGGCAGTCCAGCATCTTCAGGACCATGGGGCTCGTCACGAGCGCGCGCACGACGCCGGGATCGCGCAGAGCCGGACTGCCCAGGAAGGCCTTCACCAGCGACGGGCTTTCCAGGACGGCTTTGGCCGCCGCCGGACTGTTGAGGACGACGCGAACCACGGTCGAGTTCAGGTAACCGTCCACCGCGCCTTTGTCGTCCAGGAAGGCCCGGAACGCGCGCGGGCTCTTCAACGGTCCGGATCCGGCCAGGAACCGCGCCGGCGCGCCCAGCATCGCCGCGAAGAAGCGGCTTTTCAGGACGCCGCTCTCCAGCCGCGGCGTCAAGAACGAGCGGAACGCCGGCTTGGACGGTGGCACGGGCGCGGCCGCCGGAACGAGCATCCCGTCCATCGCGATGGGCCGCGGCGAAACAGGAGAAGCGACCGCGTCGCGCATCTCCTCGACCGGGACGTGCGCGGCCATCGGACGTTCCTGAGGGGACACGATCTTCAAATCGAATGAATTCGCCTGTTCGGAGGTAATAAGGGTCGCGTCCGGGCGGGATAGGACCGACCAGGCGACGAGGCCGGAAGCTCCGAGCAGGCCGATCACGCTCACGGCGGCAAGCGAATTCTTCACTGAGTCAGAATAGCGTTTTACATGCGCCGCCACAGGGGTCCAAAGACCCATCTCCCTGATCATGGGATCTCGAGCGAATTTGGTAAGAAGGGCCCTTGACAGGGCAAGCGGCGGCCTCTAAACTGAAGCTGACCGCTCGTGAGGCGAGGTGCCCTGATGAAAGCCGCCATCGCTCCATTCCTGTTCGCCGGACTGCTCTTCACCGCCGCGTCGGCGTTCGCGCAGAGCAACCCGCATGTCGCCTACCAGAACGCGCTCCTCGCGCGCGGGCTCGCCCCGGCCGACAAGGCGCTCTGCGACGCAAGGGCGGGCGCGGGCCCCGACTACGACGCGTGCCGCGTCACGCGCCTCTTCCTGGCCGACATCGCCAGCGGACGCGACCAGGGCTTCCCGCCGATGACCGATATCAAGTACGCCAGCAAAGCGGAAACGTCGCTCATCCTCGATCGCATGACGAAATACGGCGGTTGAAGCGCCGTCGAGAAGACCTTAGCGCGCGACAGGCGCGGCGCAGTACTCGCGCAGCGGGACGAAGCGGGTCGACTCGGCCTTGCCGAGGACCACGAAGTAGGCGGGCTTGACCGCGCGGGTGATGGGGATGTTCAGGCCGCCGAAACGCGCCGCGTGATCGGACATCCATTTCTCGAAACGGGCCAACTCGGCCCGCTGCTCGTCGGGCCTTGGGGCCGAAGCCAAAGAGACGTGAGCGGTGAACACGCCGTCGAAGCGGTCATGTTTCCGCAGGCCCAGGTCGATCATGGTCTGGCGGTCCTTCATGAGGCGGTTCGCCCACTCGTCGGGGACCGGCGTCATGTGGAGCGCGACGACCTCTTTCTTGCCGCCGAAAAGATCCGGGGTCCCCTTCATCTTGAGCGGACCGCTGGACAGGTCCGGACCGTCGAGGCCGTACTTCTCGCGAAGATCGATCTTCGCCGGATCCCAACCGGGGCCGTCGAAGGAGAGGGTGATGTGGAGATTCTCCGTTTTTTCGAAGCGAAGACCAGGGAACTCTTTGGTCAGCTCCTTCTGCGCCTTCGACCACCGACGAGCAAACTTCGTTTTGCCCAACGGCAACGCCGAAAACAACAACGCCGAACCGTGACCGTCTTTGTCCAATCCTTCGGCCGGGCAGGACAGACCGGCGGCCAGGCAAGGCATAACGGAGAGAGAAGTAATCAGGGCACCGACGGCGATACACCGATGGAAGAACGTCATTTCGCCGCGGCCTGTTCGTCGAGAATCTGATTGAGACGGGTCAGAAGTTCACGCGTCTCGGCCGCGCCGCGGACGGCGGACTGCATCACGTTGGGCACGCGCGAGTCCGCGGTCTTGCCGACCGACACCGCCAACGCCCCCGGCAACGCCTGGGCCATGTACAGATCGTTGCCTTCGGCTTTAAAGTCGTCGCCCAGGACCAACGCCTGAGACTCATCGTCGAGCAGCCCCTGGGACTTCAGGATGTCCACGGCCTTGCGGGCGCCGGTGCCCTTGTGCGCCTTGAAGTACTGCACGTACGGGACGTGCCGCATCGTGGGCATGGGCTTGAGCTGGACCAGGTAGCCGAAGCCGGCGGCCTTGTTGGCGTCGGCCAGCGCGTGGTAGAGGGCCTCGTCGCGGTCCTGGTGATTGCGCAGCTCGATCAAGGTGCGGCTGTCCTCGTGGAAGATCTTGTAGTCCCCGGGCGCCAGACCGACCTTGGCGGCCGCGGCCTCGAAAACGGGCGTGATCTTGGCGCGCTCCGCGTCGTCGAAGGAGGTCTCCTTCCAGACCGGCTCGGACGGGATGGAGCCGTCGTCGTTGTAGCGGTAGATCCGCGCGCCCGACTGCACCGCGTAGTACATCCCGGCGCGGGTCTTCGCGTCCAGGCGGTCGCCCAGCAGGTTGGTCATCCCGTTGTGATCGCCGGTGAAGAAGTGATTCGTGGAAATCACCACGGTCACGCCGTGGCGGCGAAGGCTGGCGATGATGGCCGCCAGCTCCGCGGAGGCGGGCACGGCCTTGTCGTCGGGCGTCTTGTCCATCAAGGTGCCGTCGTAGTCGGTGATGATGGCGCGCACGCCGCCCTCGCGCACGCGCTTGGCCACGGCCTGCGCCAGCTCCTCGCGCGAATATTCGCGCGGCGGCGCCACGGTGAAGTTCGTGGCGGAAAGCTTCTTGCCCAGCCACTTCGGCGCCAGCCACAGCAGCGCGCCGATGCCCGCGAACATGGCCAACATGGGCCACAGCGCCGTGGGGAAGGCCGGATGGAAGGCGGCGGTGATCGCTCCGAAAGACGCGTAGCCGAACGCCGAGGCGATGGAGGAGAGCGCGGAGCGCACGCCCAGCAGGCGGCCGGTGTCGGCGGAGTCCAGCTTGGCCTCGCGCTGGACGACGGTGTCGATGGTGATCTTGTTCGGCGCGTTGACCAGGCCCAGGATCAGGACGCCCAGCAGGAGCGCGGGGATGTTGCCCCAGAAGGCGAGGGGCAGGGCCAAGGAGGTCAGGCCGACGAAGGAGTACTTCATCCAGCCGCGGTCGGTCAGGCGCGTGGAGACCGCGTACAGGCCGCCGGCGATCGCCATGCCGACCGCCGCCATGGCCAGGTTCGCCGGGAAGAG
>JAGWMT010000148.1 GCA_028871595.1 Elusimicrobiota bacterium | reverse complement strand
CTGGCGGTTCTGCTCCCGGCGGGGGCCTTCGCGGCGTACTTGATCCGCGAGCACTCCTAGCCGCCCGCCCCCCTTGACGGCGGGCGGGACGGACCCTATCCTTCCGGAGTCGTCCGCCCCGAGGTGAAGGAATGAAAATTTTCCGCGTCCTTTCGGCCCTCTTGATGCTCGTGCCGTCGGCCGGGTCCGCGCAAACAATCGTCTTAAAAGCCGCACTCGCGGCGAAGAACGCGAAAGCTTTGTCCGCGTCCACGTCGAACGACACGTCGTCTGCCTCCGGTGCGTCCTCGGGCTCCGGAATCTCCCCGCTGTCCCCCTACCCCACGCCGGTCTCCCTCCCTTCATACGGCGGACCCTCCTCGGCCGCCTGGAGCACCCCCGCCGGCGGGCCCATGTGCGGAGCCCCGGAAAGGCAGGAGTTGGACAAGATCACCGCGCTCAACATGATCGAGACCCAGAAGACGGCGCAGAAGCTGCGTTCGGTGAACGACGAGCGCGAGGACTCGGCCGCGCGCTACAACGCCCTGTTCGAGAAGCAGAAGCTGGAACTGTCCCCGTTGGAATTCACGCTCAAGCGGATGCAGATCGAATCGAATATCCAGGAGGAGAAGTTCAAGATGGAACTGGCCGACATGCGCCAGGAACGCGAGCGCCTGCACCTGCGCAACGACGTGGAGCGCGAGAAGCTGGCGGCGGAACAGATCAAGTCGGACTCGGCGAAGCTGAAGCTGGACGTGGCGCTGCGCGACCTGGACTACGAGAGCCGGAAGCTGCGCATGGACGCCGAAGTGGCCGATCATAAGACCGTGGCGCTCAGATCCGACCTGGATCTGCGGGCGAAGAAGGAGGAGTGGAAGAAGGAGGCCAACCGCGACCCCGAATACCCGCTGCAGCCTTTCAAGGACGGGATCCTGACGATCTCCGACCGCCGCGTCACGCTGGACGGGCCCATCGTGACCGGGACCGCCGACGCCGTGACCGAGAGAATCCACTACTTCAACAACAAGGACGAGACCCTGCCGATCTTCGTGGTCATCGACCGCTGCCCCGGAGGCTCGGTCATGGAAGGCTACCGCATCGTCAAGGCCATCTCGGCCAGCAAGGCGCCGGTGCACGTGGTGGTGAAGTCGTACGCCGCCAGCATGGCCGCGGTGATCACGACCTTGGCCCCGCATTCCTACATCTACCCGAACGCGGTGATCCTTCATCATCAGATCCTGAGCTTCTCTTTCGGCAATTTGACCCAGCAGAAGGAGCAATTGGACATACTGAAGGAGTGGTACAAGCGGCTGGCCGAGCCCGTGGCCAAGAAGGTCGGCTACAGCCTGGACGGCTGGACCAAGGAGATGTACAAGCACAGTTCCGACGGCGATTGGCAGGAGTTCGGAGACGAGGCCGTGCGCTTGAAGTGGGCCGACCACGTGGTCCACGAGATCCGCGAGACGGGTTTCCTCAAGGATCCCGAGACGGAGAAGAACGACGAGAAGGGCAAGATGGCGTACGTGGGATTGACCGAGCAGACGGATTCCCAGGGCAAGCGCTTCATGCGCCTGCCGCGCCTGCAGCCCTATGACGCCTACTGGATCGACAATCAGGACGGCTACTACCGCTGAGACGCTCGTCCTGGCGCTGGCTCTGCCCTCGGCTTGGGGCGCGCCGACGGGCGGCGTCCGTGAGGAGTCCGCCGCGTTCCAGAACGTGCTCGTCAAGCCCGAGCCTGGATCAGAATTCGATGGCGGTCATCAAGCCGTCGGCGGATCCCGACGCGGACGGGAAGGGGAACGAGACCCATCTCTCGCGCCACGTGACGCGGCTGTCGTCAGGGGCGCGTGTAGGTGATCAGGCGGACGCGCCAGCCGGGGAGCCATTCGCTTTCCCGCGCCCGGCGGTCGGCGGGGGCGTTGGCGACGCGGCGGGTCAGCGCCTCGTCGGCGCCCCGGGCGAAGGCTTCGACGGACGGCTGCCCCGCGGGGGCGTCGGCCGTCAATTCCAGCGCTTGGAGCAGACCCCAGCCCTGGCCGTTGTAGCGCTCGGTCGGGTTCACGCCCTCGCCCTTGAAGTTGACGTAGTCCACCAGGGCGTACACGCCGTTGGGCGCGGCGGCGACGCGGTTGAAGCGCTCCTCCAACTGGGCGCGTTCCGCGGCGGGGGCCGCCGCCAGCAGCTTCGGCAGGGCGCTTTCCAAGCGGTGAGCGGCGTACAGCGCCTGCACGTCCACGGTGCGCGCCAGCAACGCGCGCAGTTCGGTCAGGCGCGGTCCTTGGAAGTCGGCGTAGAAGGCGTCGCGATCGGGCCATGGGCAGGCCGGGTGGCCCGCCAGCCAGGCGGGCAGGATCTCCCCGGAGGCTTGCAGGGCGTCCAAGACGCCGGGAAAGCTTTCGGTGAACGGCCCCGGCCTTCCGGCGACGTACCAAATGAAATGGCCGATCCCGAACGAGCCGAAATCCTCCCCTTTGTTCCAGTGCGTGAGGAACTGGACCTTGCCGCCGGCCTCGTTCTGCCAGATCTTGAGTCCGATCTCGTGCGCCTGGGCGGGCGACAGGTGGATGGAGGACGCCGGACCGGGGGCGGCGGCGGCTAAGGACGCGACGGCGAGCAGAAGCGGGAGCATGGCTCATTTTAGCACGGAGAGGGGTGGGTCCTTCGTCGCCGCGTTTCTGAGGCTTTCGGCCCTGTGGCGCGGGCGCGGCGCGACGCATAATAGATCCATGAGACGCGCGCCGCGCTGGGTCGTCGCTTTGGGACTGTTGCTGGCCTCCGGCCGGGCGGGCGCCGTTTCCTCCGACATCGCCGCGCTGGGGATCGATTTTTCGACGGTACGGGCCATGTCCTTGCGGCCGCCGGCGGGCGCGGCGTTTTCCGTCGAAGCGGGCGCCTTCGCCGCGCCGGCACAGGCCGTCCCATTGGCTCCGATCCTGGACCGGGTCAGGCGCGGGAGGATTTTCTTTCATTCCGGCTCGACGATCATCCACGTCTTTGGGGGCAAGAGCCAAAATAAGAAGAACTGGTTCATCGGCTTCGCCGTGGACGGGGGGGACGCGCAGTTTCGCAACGGCCGGAAGATGCTTCACTGGGCCTTCCTGAACCGGACCGTCCATTTCCAGATCGGCGCCCGGAAATACGCCGCCTACCTTGAGGGCAAGGCCGCCGACAAGATGCACAGCCGCGTGGTGGTGGAGCCCGAGGACCGCTCCGAGCCCAAGTCGAGTTGGAGCATCCAAGAGATCGCCGACGACTCCTACGACGCGGGGGTTCCCGTCTCCGTCGGCGGGCGTGAATTCCGTGTTCTTTACACCCGCGACTTCAACGAGGACGACAACGGCGAATTCGCCGGCTACACCGGCGACCGTTCGATCACCTTCATGGCCAAAGAGGGCGGTAAGCTGGTCGGCTATCATTGGTTCGAGCGCGAGATTCCCGCCGACCGCGTTCTGATCTCATCGCCGAAGGGAGTGGGCGCCGAGGAATCTCATGCCGGCGCTTTCGCCGTGGGCCTGCGCCTGAACGGGGGCGTGCTGGAAATCTACCCGGCGTCGGGCGCGGCCGTCGCGCGCGACTGAAAGCGGGCCAGCGGCACGAAGGCCGCGGCGGTCAGCACGTGCCAGACCGCGTGCCACTGGAACAAATGGTTATCCGGGGCGCAGAACCGTTCGGCGTGGTCCAGCTGCCAGCAGGCGTAGGCCGCGGCGATCAGCCCCAGGGCCGCGGCGAACGGACCGTAGGACGGAGCCCTCGGTCCGCTCAGGCGCAGCCGGAGCTCGAAAAGCGCGACGGCGGCGACATGGGCGATCATGATCGTCTGCACCGGAATGCCCCGGGCGTGGAACGCGGCGAAGAGGCTCAGGCTGAAACCGACGACCGCGGCCCAGGCGGCGTTCAGGCGGTCCTCGCTGATCCAGCGCGCGCGGACCGCGCCCCGTGCCAGCAGCCAGCCCGTGAGCAGGAACATGGCGGCGAAATCCAGCACCTGGCCCTCGTAGGTAAAGGAAGCGTGGAAAGCGAACGAGCATAGGCCGACGACGATGGAGATCGCGCTCAGCGCGCGGTATGGCCCTCTGGGAGAGCGCCGCCACAGCCACCAGCCGACGGCGAGATAGGCCAGGTTCGACCAGGTGTCGGCCGGCGCCGCGATCCAGCCCGCGAGGTTCGCCTCGCAGTGGTGGATATCGGGCCGGGCCCAGGCGCTCCAGGGCGATTGGGACGGGAGCGGGGGGATCGCGCGCGGGTCCATGAGGCACTTTAGCGAATCCGACCCTTAGGGGCCTAGGCCCGAGGTCCCAATTCTTACTGGGTCCCCTGTCGCCCGGATTTGACCCGCCCGGCCCGAGGGGAAACCGGCCGCGACTGGTACTATAAAGACATGAAGACCCTTCTCTCCCTCCTCGTCCTGACCCTCGCCGTCTCCGCGAACGCCCAGTCCTGGGAGCGCCTCGAAGGGCGCCACAGCGGCGTGAAGGAGCCGATGGCCCAGGCCGTGCAGGATCCTCAGAAGTGGGCGGAGATTTGGCGCCAGCACGACGCGTCGGCCCCGGTCCCCGAAGTGGATTTCTCGAAGGAGAGCGTCGTGGTGGTGTTCGCCGGCCGGACCAACACCTCGGGCCTCCATATTCAGGTCATCGTGCAGCCGGACCCGCTGGACGCCAACCGCGTGAACGTGTTCTACCGCGAGACCATGACTTCGAAGGGCTTCACCGCGCAGGTCCAGTGCGAGCCTTTCGCCATCGTCAAGATTCCCCGCGCGGCCGTCATCGACGTGGAGAAGGACGGCGTCGTGAAGATCCCCGAGCAGAAGCGCTCTCCGGCCCCGAAGCGCGACGAGCGCAAGATGAAGGCCCTGCTCGAGAGCCTGGAAGCCCCGAACTTCAACTAGTTCAGCGCGTCTTCTTCACTTTGACGCCGCGCAGCCGCTTGACCGCCGCGTCCACGTTTTTCACCTCGAACGTGATGCTGCCGCCGCGGTTGAACTGTCTTTGAAGACAGTGGCCCTGTGGATAGCGCGCGTCGCTCGGGAGTTAGTTGCCGGCGACCGCGCCGGGAGGCGCCATCTCGCGGTCGTTCACGTCGATGCCGACCGGCACGCGCAGGGGGTTGGGGTCGTCGCCCTTGTAGTGCCAGCCCACGACGGTGTCCTTCGCGGCGACCACCTTCCCGTCGAAGTAATGCGGGGAGCCCAGCAGGTCTTGGGCTTCCTTCGGCGTTCCAGCCTCCTTCGACTCCAGATAGCGCTCGACCACGGGGCTGTCGCGCTTCACGCCGAAGAAGAAGTATCCGCCGGTCTTGCCCTGTCCGTTCTTGACGGCGGCGATCTTCGAGGAGTCCAGGACCTTCATCAGGACCAGCTCGTCCTCGGGGTAGGGCGTGAGCAGGAAGCCGGCCTTGTTGGACATGAGGCCCAAGCTGTAGTCGTAGCCGAAGAAGTTGGTGTCCTGACCGAAGCTGAGGACCTTGTAGCCCAGGCCGTGCGCCAGCTTCATGGATTCGGCGAAGGTGCGCACGGACGGGTTCACGTCCTTGAGCTCCGGGCGGTACGCCGCGTAGCCCAGCACGAACATGCCGCGCTCGGGCCAGGCCTTCATGATCACGCCGCCGATGATCTTCGTCTTGTCGACGGGGTCGTAGTAGAAAAGTCCGTACCAGCCTTCCAGAGCGCCCTTCTCCGCCTGCTTGCGCGCGAAATCCAAACCGACGTTGCGCTTGCCGCCCGGCTTGCCCACGACCTCGTCCTCGTAGATCGGATACCATTTCTCGTAGTTTTCGACGGTCAGCGGCTTCAACTCGGTGTGGATCTTCTCGCTCGAGGCCAACTGGTTCTCGAACTGGCGCACGCGCTGGGCTTTGCCGAGCGCGACCTTGTGCTCCTCCAAGGTTCGGGTGGTCATGACCCAACGCTCGTACTCGGACTTGAAATGATAGCCGTCTTCCTCTTTATAGCGGCTCAACTCCGCTCGCGACGGAGCTTTGATGACGACCATGTCCACGCCCAGGCCGCGAAGCGCGGCATCGTACGAGGGCTTGTAGTCGCCGGAAGCGAAATTGACGCGCTTCATGCCGCGGGGAGTGACGACGGAATGGGCGGCGACATAGGCTTCCAGCTCCTGATGGGACATGACCGGCGACTCGCCGGGGTGAACCAAGGAGACCAGGGGCTTGTGCGTTCCGCTCTCCGCGCCGGCTGCGACCGCGGGAGCCGCGGTCTCGGGCTTGGCGCGGGAATTTTCGAAAATCGAGTTCAGCCGAGCGCCCATCTCCTGCACGGCGGCGGGATCGCGCAGGTCAAGGCCCTGACGAATCCCGGCGAGTTGTTCCTGCAGCGCCGCGTTCGCCGGTGCCTTCGAGGCGAAGCGGCTGGCGGTCTTCGTCAGGCGTTCGTAGGTCTGATCTCCGAGCGCGGCGCGAATGGCTTCCTTATTGAAAGAAAGGGACTGGGGCTGGGCCACCAAGGCGGTCACCAGGCGCGCGGCTTCCGGGCGCCACGGGTCGGAGACCGGCGCGGGCGCCGCGATGGCGGCGGTCAGCGGCGCCAAGGAGATGGTCGCGGCGGGCTGGCCGCTGAGCGAAGCGGCCAGTTGGATTTGGCTTAGGACCGAAGCTTGGAAACCGGGGGCCGACTGCACCATACCCAAAGTCGGCGCCAAGGAGACCGGCTCGACCACGGCCGCGCGCAGAGGCGCGGCGCACGACAGGACGGCGAAAAGGAAGAGCCGGGAGAGGGGAGATCTCATGTCCTGAGTATAGTCCGCGGAGGAGAAAATCGCCAGGGGCCCTTCGGCCCGGGGCAAAACGGTCCGAAGGACCCCTGGCGAGGAGGTGGAACATGTCACATAATACAGTTGATGCAGATCAACTTTTTGGCCGCGCTCCTCTCGAGCCTGATCCTCGCCTCGCCGTTGCGTGCCGCGAAGGTCGAGGTCGCCGAGATGTCGGCGTCGGCGATGGCGCCGGCGGCGCCTTCGATCTCCGCGCTGGCGATCTCGCCTTTGAGCGTCTCGGCCGTTCCGTCGCTGTCCGTCGCGCCGCTGGCCGCTCCGTCCGCGGCGTTGGCCGCTCCGATCATGCCGGCGCCGGCCGCCGTTCCGGCCTTGTCCGCGCCTTCCGCCGTTGCCGCCGTTGCCGCCGCTCCGGTGTCCGCGTTCACGCAGGTTCGCCGGACGGCCGCGACCTTGGCCAAGCCGGAGACCGATGCCGCGTCCCATCTCGATGGCTTCTACGATTCCGCGGCGAAGGCGCCGGCTCTGGAGGCCGGGGCCGACGTCTCGGCGGCTCCCGCCTCGGGCGCGTCCCGCCGCCGTTCCTCCGGTCTCACCAAGGCCGCCACGCCCGGCGGCGTCCACCACGAATATCTCAGCCCCGCCGGGGCCGAAGCCAAGGAGCTGGCCAAGCTGGCGACCAGCCTTTCCGAAAACCACCTTCCTCATTATAAGACCGCGGTCGTTTCACAGGCGGTGGATGACCGCCGTCCCACCGTGGTCATCCTGTCCCCCGGCTCGCGGCACAAGGTCGCCATCGCGCGCGAGGGAGGCAAGCAGTCGCCCGGCGACGTGCACCT
>JAGWMT010000474.1 GCA_028871595.1 Elusimicrobiota bacterium | reverse complement strand
CGCAGCGGGGACACGAACCAGCGCCACGCCAGCAAGGTGGCGCCCACGGAAAAACACACGGACGACAGGGCGATCAGGGCGAGGGCCAACGGGGAGGAGACGCCGGCGTGGCTGCCGATCCACCAGCCGGCCAGTCCCGTCGGCAGGGCGCCGACCGCGAGCATAAGCCACGTAGCGCGGCCGAAGAGTTCCACGGCGCCGAGTCTATCAAATCCTCTGGACGGGCGCCATCGCGCCTGCTATGCTCCTTAATGATGAGACTTCGCCTCCTGGCGTTCCTGCCGCTGGCTTTGGCCGGCACGGCTTTGTCGGCCGGATTCGCCGACATGCCGGCGGCGTACACGGAGCTGCCGCCGGGCCGTTATTCCGTGGGCGTGCACGGGATGCTGTGCACGGTCTGCGCGCGGGCGATCGCCGCGGAATGGGGCAAGCTTCCGGAAGTGGAAAAAGCGGTCCTCTCCTTCGAAAAAGAGCAGGGTGTGGTGACCATCCGGCTGGACAGCACCATCAAGGTCAACGATCTGTACAAAGGGCTGCGCCGGGCCGAGCGGCTGGCCAACATGGGCGGGCACTACGAGCTCCGCGAGATCAAGTACCTCCCTTAGGCGCCCGCATTTGACGACGGGCGCCGGATGTGGGACAATGGCGTCGTGGAGCCCACCGATCCCGTCAAGCTGGCCGAGTACCTGGAGCGCCTGACGGCCGGGCTGGAGCAGACGTGCGAGAATCTCAAGTTCGAGATCCCGTACTACAAGCCCGACGACATCCAGGGCCACTACGCGAAGAAGTACCTCGCGTCGGTGGAGACGCACCTGGTCGAGACGAAGGCCCGCCTCGACGCCTTGAAGAAGACCCTCCCTCCCGCCCCCAAGCCCGAGGGCCATTAAACACGTCGCGCCAGGAGACCTTTCCATGATCGCAGCGGGCTCGAAGGTCAGCATGCATTACACGTTGACGGTGGACGGGGCGGT
Organism: Elusimicrobiota bacterium; assembly: GCA_028871595.1. Next base: position 394 of record JAGWMT010000474.1, on the reverse strand, counting down.
GGTGGACAGTTCCGCCGGACGGGAGCCGCTGGAGTACGTGCAGGGCGAGGGGATGCTGGTCCCCGGCATCGAGGCCGGCCTGGCCGGCGCGAAGGAAGGCGAGAAGCGCCACATCAAGGTGGAAGCCGCTCAGGGCTACGGGGAGCTGCACCCGGAGCTGCTGATCAAGGCGCCCCGTCAGGCGCTGGCGCACCTGCCCGACCTGGCCGTGGGCGCGGTGGTGCAGGGCGAGGGGCCGGACGGCCCGTTCCGCGCGGTGGTCCGCGAGATCTCCTTGGAAGAAGTCACGCTCGACCTCAACCACCCGCTGGCCGGCAAGACCTTGGAGTTCGACGTGGAGGTCCTGACCGTGGGCGCGCCGAAGTCCAAGATCATCCTGCCGTAACGGAAAAAC
>JAGWMT010000147.1 GCA_028871595.1 Elusimicrobiota bacterium | reverse complement strand
CGCGACCGCGGCCGGCGTGTTACCATCAAGGCATGACGGGAATGGAGCTGTACGTGAAGTTCATGTTCACCCTCACCTTGGGCCTGGCGGGGGTGGGCCTCGTGTTGAAAACCATCCTGGAAACCATCCTCAGCGACTGGGACCCGGTCGTGGACGCCCGGCGTTGGTGGAAGTCCTACTCCCATCGCAGTTCGGCCGTGGAGCACGTCCGCGCGGAGGACATCCTTCAGGAGATCGAGGGGCGTCGCGCAGGCGGCGCACCTCGCCCGCCCTTGCAGCCGCTGGAGCTCCGCCGAGAGTCCCTGCGCGACGTCGAAGAGGCGGAGCAGCGCCTGTCTTCCACCGCGTCCGCCTAAGCGCTACACTGAGCCCATGGATTTGAACCGGCGCGCCCGGTCCTGGCGCGCGCAGGGCCGCCGCGCGATCGTGATCGGAGCCCTGGCGGAATCGGCCGGCGGCGTCGCGGCCCTTCTGGGCGCGCTGGCCCTGGCGGACCGCTTTCTGCCTCTGCCCGGCGGCGTCCGCGAAGCGGGTCTCCTCGCCGCCGCGGCGTGGCTGGCGTCGGTCCTGGCGCGGCGGGCGTGGCGTCCGTGGCGCGCGCTGACGTGGGACGCGGTTTTCGACCAGGCCGCGGCCGCGTGGCCCGAGACGCGGGCGATTCTGGCGTCCGCTTGGGCGCTGGCCGGAACGGAGGCGTCTCCGGGCACGTCGGAGGAACTGCGCGCGGAGCACGGGGCGCGGGCGGACCGCCTGGCCGCGAGCCTTCCCGATCGGTCCCTCTATTCCCAGGCGCTTTCGCCCCGGGCGCGCCGTTGGGCGGCCGCGGGCCTGGCCGCGCTGGCGGCGAACGCCGCGTGGGGCGACCGCGCGTCCTGGGCGCGCGCTTTGACGCCCTGGAGCGACGCGGCCCTTGAGCGGTGGATTTCGGTGGCTCCCGGCGACGCGCGTCCGGATTGGGGCGGCCCTGTTGCGGTGACGGCCGCCCCCAACGTGGAGGGAGCGAAGGCCGGCGTGCGCGCCGGAGAACTGGCGCTGGAGGCGCGCGGCAGCGACGGGGCCTGGCGGAGCCTTCCGTGGACCGTCGTCAGCCCTGGAAGCGACGAATGGCGGACCGCGGACATTTCGGCTGCGCTTGATTATCGCGTGAGGTGGCGCGACCGCGTCAGCCGAGCGTACCGTCTGGATCCCGCGCCGCCGCCGCGCTGGAAACGGGCGACCGCCGTGGTGCGCGAGACGCGGGGGGAGCGCCGCTACGCGCTGGGCGAGGACGCGCCCGTCCGGGCGCGGCGCGGGGATTGGGTGGAGATCGAGGCGGAGGGCGATGGCCCCCTGGCGTCCGCGTCCCTGCGGCTCGCCGGGCGGGAGCCGTCCGCGATGAGGCGGGACGGGGAGCGGTGGCGGGGCGGCTTTTTGGCGGCGGAGGACGGCTCCTTGTCGTTCGAGTTGGTCTCCGGCGACGGGCGCCGCGATCCGTCCCCGCCCGCCTACGCGGTGAAGGTCGCCGCCGACGCTCCTCCGACCGCGGAATTGCTGTCGCCGCAGGTGCCGTTGGTCGCTTCGCCCGGGGATTCCGTGGTCATCGCCTACGCGGCCCGGGACGACGGGGCCGTCACCCGCGCGGAAGTCGTCTTTTCCATCCCCGGCCAGGCGCCCCACGCGGTTCCCCTCACCGTTGCGTCGCCGCCTCCCGCGGAGCTTCTCGGCGACCACACGTGGACCGTGCCGCGCCTGCGTCCCGGAACGCGGGTGGAGTTCCGGATCGAGGCGTTCGACGACGCCTCTCCGCCGCAGAAGGGAACGTCCGAAAGCGGCTCCGTTGAAATCGTGGACGCGGCGGCGGATCACGCGGCGGCCCTCGCCGCCCGCGACGCGGCCGACGCGGCGGTCGAGCGGGCGGCGGCGCGCGCCGAGTCGGCGAGCGAGGCCTCGGCCCGGAACGACCTGGCCGTCTCCGCGGAACGGACGAGGGAGCTCCGCTCCGATTGGCCGGCGGCGAAGTCGGCCTTGGACGAGTGGGCCAAACGCTCCGGCGCCGACCCGCGCGGCGATCCCGGTCTGGCCGAGGAGGCCGCGCGCGCCGCCCAGGAGTTCGCCCGCGCCGGAGAGGAGGGCCTTCCCGACGCCGCGGCGGCGCTGGCGGCCGCCGACGCGGCGCGCGCCGGGCGCGCCCAGGACGCGTTGGCGCAGCAGGCCCGCGGCGTCCAACGGGCGCTGCGCGAGGGCGCGCGCGCCCAGGAAGTCCAGGATTTCGCGCAGAAGATGAGCGACGCGGGAAAGACCGGCGACGAACTGGCCCGGAAGGCGGGGGAACTGGCCGGGCGCGGCAGCCAGGGAACCGTGTCCCCGGCGGAGATGGAGGCTTTGGAGAAATCACTCGATGACGTCGAGAAAGCGCTGGACGAATTGCGTCGCGCCTTGAAGGATTTGCCCGAGGTCACGCCGGAGCAGGCGACCGGGCGAACGGAGGACATGCCTCTCGACGCGGCGCGCCAGGCGGCGGGCGATCTGCGCCGCGCCTTGCGCTCCGGCGACGTGGCGGGCGCCGCCAAGGCGGCGCGGGCGCTGGCCGAGCGTCTCAAGCGCCTGGCCCAGACCTTGGACGGCGCCGGGCGCCGCGCGGCCGAGGACCGCGGCCGGCGCGGCAGCGAAGCCGCGGAGCGCGTGCGGCGGGCTTGGCAAGACGCGGTCGACGCTCAAACCCGGGCCGTCGAGTCGGCGCGAAAAGTGGACGACGGCCGCCTCCAGGCTCTGCTGGAGGAACAGCGGGCCTTCGTCCGGCGCCTGGGCGCGGACTTCGACCGTGAGGTCTCCTCGGCGTCCGCGACGGGCGCGGCGCGCCTCGCGCGCGCGGAGGGCGCTCTTGCGGAGGCGTCGCTCCGCTTCAAAGCCGGCGACGCCCCGGGCGCCTCGGCCCTGACGCGCGAGGCGTCCGCGCGGCTGCGCGCGTCGGGAGCTCCCGGGGCGGACCCGTTCGCGGCGGCGCTGGACGGCCTGGTCGCCCGCCTCCAGAAGGGGCCGGCGGCCGTGTCCGCCGGCGCGGAAGCCTCCCGGGGCGCGGCGGACGCGCAATCCGGCGCCCTGGCGCGCGCGCGGGCCCTTCGCGGCGAGGTGGAGAGCGCGTCCAAGAACATGGGCTACCTGTCGGGACGCGTCGGACGGCGCGTGGACGACGCCATCGGAGAGGAAAGCGGCGGCGAGGGCGCGCTGCGGCGGGGAGATTCGGTGGAGGGCCTCCGGCGCGCCGAGGCGGCGCTGTCCCTTTTGCAGGAAGGCGGCCGCGAGGCCGACGCGGCGTCGTCCGCGGCGGGGGGCGCGGCGTCCTCCATGGGGGCGGGCGCGGGCTCGGCCGGGGGCGAAGCGATTCGCGCCGCGCCGCGCGGGGCCTCCGGCGTCCGCTACGAGCGCGTCCGCCTGCCCTCGGCGGAGGACTACAAGCCGCCTCGCGAACTGCGCGAGGAACTGCGGCGTTCGCTGTCCGAGCCGCGGCCCGCGGCGCAGGACGGCGTCATCAAGGAGTACTTCAAGCGCCTGGCGCGCTAGCGTCGGAGCCGCGCAAGTCTTATAATCGTCGCATGTCCTTCCAAGGCGAAGTCGAGGCTCGCTGCGCGGCGTGCTCGGAGGTCTTCGAGACCCCGGTGTGGAGCTTCGTCCACGGCGGCACCGACGTCTCGCTGCGGGACCAGATCAAGGCGCGCGAGCTGAACCTCCTCCTTTGCGCGCATTGCAACGAGGCCTTCATGCCCGAGGTCTCCTGGATCTATTACGAGCCCGACGCGGAGTTGATGGCATTCGTGTTTCCGGAGTCCTGGAGCGCCGAGCAGGCGAAGTGGCGCGAGAAGATGACGGCCGACTTCGAGCAGATGAAGGGAACCTTGGGCGACAAGCTTCCGGTGGACTACGTCCCGGAGATCTTCTTCGGCCAGGACGGTCTCGGCGCTCTCCTTGAGAAGGAGGACTGGCGCATCGACGAGCGCGACGTGATGCTCGAGTACGCCAAGGAATTGGGCCTCTCGGTGTACCGCGCCAGCCCTCGTTGGGCGCGCGAGACCGGGGCGCCGTCCGAATACCCTCACAAGGGCAAGGCCACGCGCGAATCCCTGATCGCGGGCATCAAGGAGCTGATCAAGGCCAACGACCGGCTGACCTCCTGGTCCGATTTCCTGAAGGCGTTCGAAAAGGGCTCCGCCTCCCTGCCTCCGGCGGCGAAAAAACGGTGAAGACCGCCGCGGCGACGGTCGCGGTGCCCGCGGCCGCGGCGCGACTTCTCAAACCGCTGGCCGACGAGGCCAAGCGCCGCGGGCTTCCCCTGTACGTCGTCGGCGGCCCGGTGCGCGACTGGCTGCTCAAACGCTCGACCTACGATTTGGACCTGGCGGTCGCCGGGGATCCCGATCCCGTGGCGAACCTGTGCGCGAAGCTGACCGGCGGCGCGGTGGAGCCGTTCGGCCGCTTCGGCACGCGGCGGATCATCGGACGGGGCCGCTACCGCGTGGACGTGGCCACGACGCGGTCCGAAACGTACGCGTCGCCCGCGGCTCTGCCCGACGTGACGGCCGTCGGCGTGCCGATCGAGCAGGACCTTTTCCGCCGCGACTTCACGATCAACGCCATGGCGGTGCGTCTGGACGATGGATCCAAGAGGTTGGTGGATCCCTACGGCGGCCTGCGCGACTTGAAGGGCCGCACGCTTCGCGTCCTGCACCCCGCCAGCTTTCGCGACGATCCGACGCGCGTGTTCCGGGCGGCGCGATTCCTGGGGCGTCTTCATTATAAACCAGCGGACGGGATGGGCGGCGAGGCGAAGGACGTGCTGAAGATGGGGGAAGCGGGAAAACTGTCCCGTCATCGCGTTCTCCATGAACTTCTCTGCCTGTTGGGCGAAAAAAATCCCGCTCTGGCGTTCGGCCTTTTGGAAATGTGGGGCTACCTTCCGTTGATCCATCCCGATCTTCCCTGGCGGGAAAAAATGCCCGAGGGGGTCGAGGCGCGTCTGGCCGCGATGGCGTTGGCGCTGGGAAACGACAAAGGCGGGGCTTTCATCGACTCGTTCCCGTTCGAGCATCATCTTCGCGCGCAACTTCACGAGGCGGTCGCATTGGCCTTCTCGGATAAATCTCCCAAAGCGACGCCGTCGCAGTTGGTCGCCGCCGCCGTTCGCCGCGCCGCGCCGAAGCTTCCGCCTTCCGCGTTGAAGGCGTGCTTCCTCCGCGGCTCCGATTTGATCGCGCTGGGTCGCAAGCCCGGTCCGGAATTCCAGAAAGCCCTGGACGAAGCGGCGCGTCTCCAGCGTCTGGGACGGCTGAAGACGCGCGCCGCCGCGCTGGCGTGGCTGAGGACGGCATGAAGCGCCGCCGCTGGTCCATCGCCGTCGTCGCCGCGGTGCTTGCCGCCGCCGCCGCCGTCGGATTCTTCATGAAGACGGAGCGTCTGCAGTGGGACTTGAAGGTGTACATGGCCTGCTCGCGCACCTTGGCCTCCGGCGGCGATCCGTACACGTCGGTGCCCACGGTGGACGGCATCGGCTATCAGTGCCTATACCCGCCTCTGGCGACCGACCTGTACCGTCCCTTCGCCGCCGCCTCCGACGCCTGGGCCGGCTCGGGCGAGAAGATTTGGGCGGGACTGAAGGTCCTGTCCTTGGTCCTGATGTTGTGGCTGTGGCGGGACTTTCTGCTGGCTCCCGGCGCGGATTTCCCGCGTCTCCTGTTCATCGCGCTGGCCTACGGCAGCCCGTTCTGGTCGGATTTCCGCTCCGGGAACGCCTCCTCCTTCGAGCACCTCGTGCTCTGGGCGGGCTTGGCCGCGTTCGTCGCGGGAAAAGACCTGTGGTTCATCGTCCTGACGGCGGCCGCCGCCCAGCCCAAGCTCCTGCCGGTCGCGTTCCTGGGTCTGGCCCTGGCTCGGCCGCGTCCGCGGCCCCTTTTGTTCCTCGGCGGCGCCGTGTTGACCGTCGGCGCGTTCGGTCTCAATGAACTGGTCCATCCGGGCCTGCTTCGGGGTTTCTTCCACCAGTTGGCCGACCCGTCCCAGCCGTGGCGCTTCGAACGCGGGCCGAACAACTGCTCCGTGTACGGCTTCCTCGAGCACGTCATCGAGGTCGCCACCGGCGACCGCGGCCGCGCGGTGACGCTGGCGACGTCGCTTCATTTCCTTTGGTCGGCGGCCGTGGCCGCGGTCACGGGCGTCTCCTTGTTGCGCCTCTGGAAAAACCCCGGAACGGAGAGGGCGAAGCGGTTGAGCACGCTCCTTCTTTACTGCGCCGCCTACGCGTTAGTGGTGCCGCGGCTGAAGGATTACTCGTTTTTCCTCCTGATCCCGCCGACCTTGGCGGCCCTGGAGTCCGGCGCGCCGGCGGGAATCCTTTGGAGCATCGCGATCTTCGCCGTCCTGAACTCGACGAAGGCCCTGGGAGCGAAGCTGGGGATGGGGCATTGGGACATCCTTCTCGGTTACTTCAAGCTTTACGCGGTCGTTCTGACGTGGGGCGTTCTGGCGTTTTATCCCCTTCATAAGAAGGAGCGGGCATGAGACGGGCTCTTGTCGCCGTTATGTTTTTTTCGTCCGCCGCGTCCGCGGGCATGACCGTCGCGAAGCTTCCCATACCCGGAACGCCGGACTTCGTGCGCGTCGCGAAGGACGTGATCGCCGTTCGAATAGCGCTCGACCCCAGCTTGGCGTCGGGCGACGGCCTTTTCGACGACGCGGCGCGGGTGCCGTCGTTCGGCCCCGTCCGCGTGGACGCGCTTCACCGGCGGCTGGAAGCGGATGTCGTCGCGATGCGGACCATGCCTTGGCGGACCTGGCCGGTGGACCGGCAGATCGACTTCCGCTGGGTGTACGCGAACGCCCGCGCCGCGGATCACATCCTCATGAGCGAGAAACTGTACCTCCACCGCCCCGGCGCCTGGTTGGAGCCGGTGGCCAATAATTTCATCGCCTTGCTCACTTACGCGCCCGAACGCGTGGATCTGCGCGAGAAGATCTGGCCGCTGATCCCGCCGATGGTGGCCGAGATCCGGGAGACCGCCGCGCCCACGGCGCGCGACGCGGCGACGGCGCTCGGCTTGATCGACGGTCTGCGGAAGATGCTGTCCGCGGAAAAGGCGTCCCCGGCGCGCGACGCCGTCGCGGCGTCGCTTTCCGCCTACGCGGACGACCTTAAAGGGATGAAGGGGCTTCCGGACTTCTCCGTGGTGGGAGCCGAGAACTACGCCTGGATCCTGAAGAACGCGGAGCTTCTGCCCTGGACCCCGGCGGAACTCCTGGCGCGGGCGCAAAGCGAGCTGGGCTACGTGGACGCGCGCATGGCGGCGCTCCGGCCCGCACTCTCGCCGGAGCCGAAGGCCACGCCGGAGCAGATCGAACGGGCGAAGACGCTGACGCGAGCGAAGCTTCTCGCTTTATACGACCGGATCGTCCAAGACGACATGGCCGCGCTGAAAAAATCCGGAGTGCTGACCGTTCCCCGCGGCGTGGGGCCCATTCACGCGCGCGAGACGCCCGACGCCATGGTCCCGCTCACCGGAGACGGCGGGAGCATGAACCCGCCGCCCACCTACGTGCGCTCGAACGTGGGCTATTGGAACGTGGAGCACTTTCACGCCGACTGG
>JAGWMT010000473.1 GCA_028871595.1 Elusimicrobiota bacterium | reverse complement strand
CTGTCCGGCGGCCAGCGCCAGCGCCTGGCCATCGCGCGCGCGGTGCTGAAGGATCCGAAGCTCCTCATTTTGGACGAGGCCACCTCGAACCTGGACACGGGCAGCGAGCGCGCGGTGCAGAACGCCATGGAGCGGCTGTACCCGGGCCGCACCGTGGTCATGATCGCGCACCGGCTCTCCACCGTGCAGAAGGCCGACCGCATCATCGTGATGCGCACCGGCCGCGTCGAGGAAGCCGGGACGCACGCCGAGCTGATGGCCAAGAACGGGGTCTACGCCACGCTTCAGCGCTATCAGCAGCTGGAAGCCCCGGAGGCCTGATGCGCGCCGTCGTCTTCGACATGGACGGCGTCATCGTGGACAGCGAATCCCAGTGGAAGGAGCTGGAGGAGGAATTCTTCCGCGCCACGGTGCCGTCCTGGAAGGCGGCCGACCACGAACAGATCGTGGGGATGGGGGTGGAAGACGTCTTTCATCATCTGGTCAAGAAATTCGACCTCACCATGGGGAAGACCGAGTTCCTGAGCCGCAGCGACGAGGTGGCGCGCAAGGTGTACCTCCAGCGCGTGGAGCTGGCCGACGGCTTCATCCACCTGGCCCTGGGCCTCAAGCACAAGGGCATCCGCACCGCCATCGCCTCGTCGTCCCCGTCGCGCTGGATCGCGCACGTGGTGGACCGGTTCAGCCTGTCGCCCTTGCTCGACGAGATCGTTTCCGCCGACGACGTGGGCGGACACACCAAGCCCGCGCCCGACATCTACCTGGAAGCCGCGTCCCGGCTCAAGATCCCCACGGTGGAGTGCCTGGCCATCGAGGATTCGTCCATCGGACTTTTGGCCGCCAAGCGCGCGGGGCTGCGCACCGCCGCCTTCCGCACCGCGCACAACGAGAAGCAGGATTTATCGCTCGCCGACTTCGAGTTGTCCGGCTTCGCTGGTCTGGACTACGACCGGCTGATCGCCCGCCTCAAGCTCGCGGAATCCTGATCCGGCCGCCGAACTTACTCCAGAGTAAGTTCGACCATTCGGTCAGGATTATAAAACGATTTCCCGGCTGAGCCGCTGGGTCGATTCGACGAACGTCGTCCATTCCGCCCGGCGGCGCTCGCGCGTCGTTTCGTCCGTCTTGGGGGAGAACGTCTTCTCCACCTTCGCGTCGGCCATTTTATCCGGATCGGGCAGGCCCGAGGCCTTGGCGGCCAAAATGGCGGCGCCCAGAGCGGTGGCCTCCACTTCCTTGCGGCGCTCGAGCGTCGCGCCCAGCGCGTCGGCCTGGAAGGCCATCATCGCGTCGGAGCGCGACAGCCCGCCGGCCACGCGGGCGCGGGTGACCTCCGCGCCGGAGGCGGCCATGACGGCGGCGGCGTCGG
>JAGWMT010000146.1 GCA_028871595.1 Elusimicrobiota bacterium | reverse complement strand
CCACGTGCTCCCGCGTGTCCACCGCGCACAGGCCCGCGAAGATATGGAGCGTGTCCTGCCCGAAGCGCACCCCGTTGTAGTCGAAATGGGCGGGTCGAGAGTCGTCCGCGTGGCGTCCCAGGATGCGGTATTCCTCCGACACCCGCACGACCCGTTCCACGCACGGCAGGCTCTGCATCTCCGCCAGGTCCAGGGCCTTGGTGTTCCCGATGAGGTAGATTTCGGTCAGCGTTTTCTCGGCGCCGCGCTCCACGTGCGTGCGGGCGGTGATTCCCGGCAACGCCTCCAGGCGCGCGGTCAGCCGGCGGTATTCGGGGCTCTCCGGACGGGCGCCGGACGAGAGGATCAGGATCACGGTGACAGTGTAGGGCCGCGGACCGGTTTTTGACAAGGCCTCCCGCCGACGACGCCCGGATTTCATATAATCTTCGTCATACGGAGATAACCATGGCCGACACCTATTTGACGCGCGCCGGATTCGAGAAGCTGAAGAAGGATCTCGCCGGGCTGATGAAGCAGAAAGCCCAAGTCTCGCTCGACATCGGGGAGGCGCGCGAGAAAGGCGACTTGAAGGAGAACGCCGAGTACCATTCCGCCAAGGAGAAGCTGGGCGAGGTCATGGGCCGCATCGGCCAGATCCAGGACAAGCTTCAGAGCGCGAAGATCATCGACGACATGGACATCCCCAAGGATACCGTCGCGATCGGCACCACCGTGGAACTGGAGGACGGCGACGGCGACACCGTCGAGTATTCCTTGGTGGGCGAGGACGAGTCCGATCCCATGGAGGGGAAGATCTCGGTGCAATCCCCCTTGGCCCAGGGCCTCCTCGGCAAGAAGGTCGGCCAGACGGTGTCGGTCACCTTGCCCACCGCCGTCCGCAGCTTCAAGATCCTGAAGGTCAAGCGCTTCTCCTGACGCCCGAAGCCCTCGCCGCCGCGCTCAAGCGCCGGGCGCTCGACGCCGGCGCCGACCTTGCCGGGATCGCTCCCGCCGCCGCGTCGCTCGACGCCGCCGCGTACGACGCCTGGGTCGGCGCGGGGATGCACGGCACCATGTCCTACATGGCGCGCAACCAGGAGTCCCGGCGCGACATCCGCGCGTGGCGGCCGGAAGCGAAATCCGTGCTGGTCTGCGCGTTCTCCTACGGGGGACTGCGCCCCGCGCCCAAGCCCGGGGACGGACGCCTGGCGCGCTACGCGGTCCGGGAGGACTACCATCCGCTCCTGAAGGCGCGCATGGCGGAGCTGCTGGAATGGGTGAAAACCGCCGTCCCCGGAGCCGCCGGACTGCCCTTCTGCGACACCAGTCCCCTGTTGGAGCGCTCCTACGCGCGCCGGGCGGGCCTGGGCTGGCAGGGCAAGAACGCGATGATGATCTCGTCCGATCTGGGGTCGTATTACCTGCTCGCGGGCCTGGCTCTGGACTTGGATTTGCCCTCCGACGAGCCGGAAGCGGATCATTGCGGCTCGTGCCGCCGCTGCCTGGACGCCTGTCCGACCGACGCGTTCCCCCGCGAGCGGGTGCTCGACGCCTCGCGCTGCATCGCCTACTTCACCATCGAAAACCGCGGACCGGTGCCGGAGGAATTCCGCGAGGGGGTCGGACATTGGGCATTCGGCTGCGACGTGTGCCAGGAGGTCTGTCCGTGGAACCGGTTCGAACGCCCGGGACTCGCGCTGCCGCCCCCGCTCCTTCCTCTGGAGATCCCGTTGGAGGAGCTCGCGACGCTGGACGACGAGGCCTTCCGCCGGAAGTTCAAGAATCTGCCCATGTCCCGCTCCAAGCGCCGGGGGCTTCTGCGCAACGCCCTGCTCGCGATGGGCAATTCCCGCCAGGAGCGGTTCCGCGCGTTGCTCGAAGGCTTCGCGGCCGACGGCGACGAGATGATCGCCAAGCAGGCGAGCTGGAGCCTGGAACGATTGTCGCGGACCCGGCAGTAAGGTAAAATCAACGCCTCCGTGAAGAACCGAGCGCTTCTCGCCGTCCTTATCCTCGCTACCGCCGCTCGAGCCGCGCGCGCTCTCGACCCGGACGGAGGGGACATGATGCCCGCCCGCGCGGTCGTGCCCACCGCCGCCCAAACCAAGGGCGACGACCAAACCCCGCCGTTCCTGCGTTGGATGCTGGCGCCGCTCAAGCGCGGCATGTTCGTGCGCCTGCCCATCATCGACACGGACCCGAACCGCGGGATCACCTACGGCGTGATGCCGATCGTCGTCCTGCAGGGCAAGCACGACGACCGCATCCAGCAGATCCACGCCCCCTCCATCACCTACAACAAGAACTTCGGCGTGTCGCCGACGTACCGGTATTATTATTACCCGGAGGAGGACGCCAGCTTCCTGGCGCGCGTTTCGAGGGCCAAATTCGAACATGAAGTGATGCTCGAGTACGAGGATCACAGCTTCGCCGGAACCGATTATGACGTGTTTTTGCGGCTCCAGGAAAACGCGGACGCGGGACAGAGATTCTTCGGCATCGGGCCCAACACGCCGAAATCCATGGAAGCGAATTACAAGGAACAGTACTGGCATTACCGCTGGGGCGTCGGCGTTCCATTCGGGCCCGGTTCGCCATGGCGCGCCCACATCTCTCAGCGCTACCAGGCCTCAAGGATCACCAACGGGCCGATTCCCAATCTCGTCAGTTTTGACCAGACCTATCCCGAGCAGATCGCGGAACATGCCCAGCAGACGAATGAGACGCGGATCAACCTGGACTACGACACGCGGGACCACGCGGTGACGACGGGACGAGGGGCTTATTTCAACGCGTTCGCCGAAACGTCCATCAGCGGCTACATGAGCCAGTACGATTACCAGCGCTACGGCCTGGACGCGCGCTGGTTCAAGCCGTCGGCGGCCGGCCCGGACCGCGTCTTCGCGGTGCAATTCCAATACGAGCAGATCATGGGCGCGACGCCCCCGTTCTGGCTCCTCCCGTCGCTCGGCGGCAAATACTCCCTGCGCGCTTATGGCGACGGCCGCTACGTGGACCGCGGCGTGGCCGCCGTCAACATCGAGGAACGCTTCAAGGTCTTCGAGGCCAAGACCGCCGGCGTGGTCACCGAGCTCCAAGTGGCCCCGTTCGCCGGGGTCGGACAGGCCTTCGACAATCCCGGCCGCGCCGCCGCCCGCTACGCGCGCCCCGTGGTCGGGACCGCCTTCCGCGCCGTCGCCAAGCCGCAGGTCGTGGGCTCGGTGGACGTCGGGGTGGGGCGCGAGGGCGTGTCCGTCTTCACCGACATCAATTACTCCTTCTGAGACGCCGACGTTTCTGCCGGGTTGAGCCTCCCCGCTATGTGTGTTAAACTCTGTGACCGAGCTCCGGGCCTTTTCCAATGACGACACCCGCCCCCACGATGATGGACCGCCTGCGCAAGCTCGGCGACGAGAAGCCGGGGGTCACCCCGGAGGCCGCGCAGGGCGAGCAGGAGCTTCTGGAGATCGCGGGCCTGGCGCCGGAAGCCGTCCTCGCGAAGCTCCAGACCGGAGATAAGGGACTCGCCGCGGATTCCGTGGCCGAACGCCGGGAGCGCTTCGGCCCCAACATGGTCGGGGCGGCGCGCAAGCTGGGCCTGCTGGGCGAACTGTACCAGCGCGCGAAGAATCCCCTCGTGGTCCAACTGCTCGTCATCGCCCTGGTGTCGGCGGCGATGGGGGACATGCCGTCCTTCGTGGTCGTCGGCCTCATGGTCGTGCTCAGCGTGATCCTGGCCTACGTGCAGGAGGCCCAGTCGAATAAGGCCGTCGAGCGCCTGTTGGCCATGGTCAAGACGACGTGCACGGTCCTGCGCGAGGGCAAGGAGGCCGAGATCCCGCTGCACGAGCTCGTGCCGGGCGACATCGTCGTCCTGGCGGCCGGCTCCATCATCCCGGCGGACCTGCGCCTGGTGACGGCGAAGGACTTCTTCGTCAGCCAGTCGGCGCTGACCGGCGAATCCATGCCGATCGAGAAGAACGCCGCCGCGTGCGACCGCGCCGGCAAGGGCGCCCTCGATCTCCCGAACGCCGCGTTCCAAGGCAGCAACGTGCTCAGCGGAACCGCCCGCGGCGCCGTCGTCAACACCGGCGCGAAGACCTACTTCGGCGCCATTTCCCAGAAGCTGGCGGGCCAGCGCGTGCTCACCAGCTTCGATCGCGGCGTCGAGCAGTTCACCTGGCTGATGATCCGCTTCATGGTCGTGATGGTCTCGGTGGTTTTCATCATCGTCGGCGTCACGAAGCACGATTGGACGGAGGCGCTGCTGTTCGGACTTTCGGTCGCCGTCGGGTTGACGCCCGAAATGCTCCCGATGATCGTCACGGTGAACCTCTCGAAGGGCGCGCTGGCCATGTCGAAGAAGAAGGTCATCGTCAAACGCCTGAACTCGATCCAGAACTTCGGCGCGATGGACATCCTCTGCACCGACAAGACGGGCACGCTCACCCAGGACAAGATCGTCCTCGAGCGGCACGTGGACGTGACCAGCCGCGAGAGCGAGGACGTACTGCGCTACGCGTACATGAACAGCTACTACCAGACGGGCCTGCGCAACCTGCTGGACATGGCGATCCTGTCGAACACCGATCTGGACGTGGAACGCGGCTGCCGCAAGGTGGACGAAATCCCGTTCGACTTCTCGCGCCGCCGCATGTCCGTCATCGTGGACTACGAGGGCGACCACGTGCTGATCTGCAAGGGCGCGGTCGAGGAGATCTTCAGCGTCTGCGGCCGCTATCAGGTGGACGACGAAATCCACCCGCTGATCGACTTGCTGAAAAAGGATCTGATGGAGGAGTACGAATCCCTCAGCGCCGACGGTTTCCGCGTCCTGGCCATCGCCTATCGCGAATACCCGCAATCGAAGGAGGTCTTCTCGACCGCCGATGAGAACGACCTCATTCTCCTGGGCTACGTCGCGTTCTTCGACCCTCCGAAGGAATCGGCCAACGCCGCGCTCGAGGCCTTGCGCAAGGCCGGCGTGGCCACGAAAATCCTGACCGGCGACAACGCTTTGGTCACGACGAAGATCTGCAAGGACGTGGGCCTGCCCATCGACGGCCTGGTCACCGGCGACAGACTGCGCGGCCTCTCGGACCCGGAACTGACGGCCTTGGCCGAGAAGACGACGGTCTTCGCGCGCCTATCTCCCGCGCAGAAGGAGCAGATCATCCGCGCGCTGCAGCGCGGCGGGCACGTGGTCGGCTTCATGGGCGACGGCATCAACGACGCGGCGGCGATGAAGACCTCCGACGTGGGCATCTCCGTGGACACGGCGGTGGACGTGGCCAAGGAATCGGCGGACATCATTCTTCTCAAGAAGAGCCTCCTGGTGCTCGAGGACGGAATCATCGAGGGCCGCAAGGTGTTCGGCAACATCATCAAGTACATCAAGATGGGCGCCAGCTCCAACTTCGGCAATATGTTCTCCGTCCTTGGGGCGAGCCTCTGGCTCCCGTTCCTGCCGATGGCGCCGATCCAGGTCCTGATCAACAACCTGATCTACGACTTCTCCCAGGTGGGCATCCCCACCGACCGGGTGGACGAGGAGTATCTGCTCAAGCCGCGCCGCTGGGACATCGACCGGATCAAGAAGTTCATGCTGTGGATCGGCCCGATGAGCTCGATCTTCGACTACACGACGTTCTTCCTGATGATGTACGTCTACAAATGCGCGCTCTTCTCCGCCCCCGGCGCGACGGAGGGCGTCAAGGACCACGCCGTGCGGCTGTTTCACACGGGCTGGTTCGTGGAATCCCTGCTGACGCAGACCCTGATCGTGCACATCATCCGCACGAACAAGGTCCCGTTCCTGCAGAGCTCCGCCAGCCCGGCCCTGGTCCTGACCACCTTGGGCGCGATGGCCGCCGCCATCTATCTCCCGTTCTCGCCGCTGGCGGGCTACCTGGGCTTCGTGCCGTTGCCGGTCTCGTTCTGGGGCTGGATGGCGGCGACCTTGCTCGCCTACGCGGCGCTCACCCACTTCATGAAGACTCGTTTCATCTCCCGGTTCGGCGCGGACTAACCCATGAAAAGCCTGCTCAACGCCCTTCAAGAGGGCCGACTGATCGAACTTCCCGACGAGGACAAGACGAAGTCCTTGGAGTATCTCGCCCATCTGATCGAGGCCGTCCCGGACTTGGCGGGCAGTCCCGAGCTGGCCGAGGAGATGATCGCCCGCGAGGCGACGCACAACACCGGACTGGGCTTGGGCGTCGCCTGCCCGCACGTCCGCGCCACCGGCGGCGGAGAGCTCCTCTGCGCGGTCGGCTGGACCCCCGTCGGGATCGATTACGGGGCCAGCGACGGCAAGAAGGTCCACCTCGTCGTGATGTACTACATCCCGGATGCCCAGAAGAACGTCTATCTAAAGGAAGTCTCCTCGCTGGCGGGCGCCATCCGCCGGGGCGACGGCATCCAGCCGATCGCCACCGCCGAGGACATCGCGACCGTCCGAGAGCGCCTTCTCGATTGGGTCCAGACCGCGATCGATGCCAATATTCCCGAAACCAAGGCGCGGATGATCCGACTGGAGGCGCGCCAGGCCGTCGCCGAGGCCTCCGGCCCCGCCTCCACGGCGCCGCAGGCCGCGCTGCAGATCCTGCCCGCGCTCTTCGTGCTGACCGAAGGCAAGGCGCTGGCCCTGTGCGCCAACGCGGAACTGGCCGCGGAGCTGGAGAAGGACGCGGAGCTGCCGGCGCTGCTGCGCCAGCGCGGCCAATTCGAGCGCGCGGGCTGGCGGCTGGTGTTCCGCGACGCGACGGTTTACGGGGCACGAACCCTGTACGACTTCACCGCGGTGAAGTAAGCGTGGACGTCGCGCTGGCCGGCTGGGGAGCGAAGGACCCGGAAACGATCCTGGCCTGGATCATGTTCACCGGGGTGGCGCTGGCCGCCGGCCTGGTCGTTTTCCTCCTCGTCCGCCACGGTCACCGCGGACGCAAGGCCCGGAAGGCGCACCCCCCGCGGCGCCATCCGCCGGCCTAGGACCTTCGGCCCCGCCGCTGCGGACCAAGGGACTCAGGCCTAAACCCCGCCATCCGGGTTAAGCTGAAGGCATGAACCACTCACGCGCGTTCGCCTTGGCCGTCCTCCTGGCCGTGCCCGCCGCCGCCGCGACGGACGCCGCTCCCGAGCTGACCGACGCCGGCATCCCCTCGGCTCAGGCCGCCCGCGACGCCGCGGCCCAGGAGGCCGCCGCCCGGCCTCTGATCGCGGTCATGGAACACGACGGTCACTATCTGATTTCCCTGCAGAAGACGCAGCTGGACAAGCCGTACCTGCTGTCCGCCACCGTGTCCCGCGGTCTGGGCGCGGGCGTCCACTCCGGGGATCAGGAAGGGAATTTCCTGATCGCCTTCCGCCGCACCGGCGACATCATCCAACTGTTCCGCCTGAACACCGGCTACCGCGCCGATCCCGGCACTCCCGCCGCGGCCGCGGTCAAGGCGTCCTTTCCCGACGTGCCGATCGCCGCGGTGAAGATCGCGACCGAGAACCCCGCCGCCGGGTACATGGTCGTGGCCGCCGAAGGCCTGTTCCTGCCGGACCTGACCGACGTCCAGGCGACGGTGGCGAGCAGCTTCGACATCCCGTCGGGCGCGCTGAAGCCGGCCGGAGGCGTCACCCGGATCGAC
>JAGWMT010000145.1 GCA_028871595.1 Elusimicrobiota bacterium | reverse complement strand
CCCTGCGCGACCAGGCGCTCCTGCTTGCGCAGGAAATCCGCCGTCGCGGTCTTATAGGCCGTGTCGAACACCCGCCACAGCGTGTGGCGCAGCGCGAACTCGTCGTCGGCCAGCGACACCGGCGTGCCGAAGTAGTCCGTGCGCGGCGAGACCGGATGGTTGTCCAGCGCGGCGCTTCCCACGCGCACGTCGGCCAGCACGATGCGCTCCTTCAGGCGCGACTCCGCCCGCGCCGAGCCCATCGCGCTCCAACGGTCCCAGTCCTCCACGTCCCAGACGTTGAGCGCGGCGTGATAGATCCCGGGATAGCCCTCGTCCTTCAGCTCCTTCTTCGCGCGGCCCAGCTCCGCCTGGATGGCGCGCTCCAGGCCCGGATCGGCGGCCAGAGTCGTCCGGGGGAAGAGGAGCAGGAGGGCGGCGAAAAACGCGATCCCCGCCGGGGACGCTCGGCCTAGGGGCCTCGCTTGACGCGCGGCTCGGGTATCAGCAACTTCCTCGCCGCGCGACACCCCGTCGTGAATCTCGTTTTTCGCCCACGCACTGGCGCGTCCAGCGGACGATTTCGCTGCGCGTGCGGGGGAGGGGACGGCGGGATTTCGAGCGACGACGGCGTCATGGACGTGAGTCCGCTTCAAGCCGCGGAGCGAGGCTAAGCGGCGGTCAAACCGCCGCGGTCCCGCCGTTCCCTCCCCCGGACGCGCGCTCATATCACTTTCCACCGTGCGGCTCCGGCGCGTCATGGAGCGGGGACGGCAGAATGGGCGGCCGGGCGCGGTCCTCGGGAAGGCGCTGGAGCTCGATCTCGGACACCAGCAGGCTGGGCGCGATCTGGCTCACCGGGACCCAACCGGACTCGGCGCCGCAGTGGAAGCCGTTGGCCAAGGTCGCGTCGTCGGCCGCCGCGACGATGCGGTTGAGCACCACCAAAGGCGTGCCGACCAGCTTCACGCCGCGCACCAAGGTGCGCTTGCCGTCGGCCGCGTCCACGCGGTACACCAGGCGGGGGCGGACCTCCAGGGTCTGAGCGGACTCGCGGTTGGTGGGATTCTCGCCGCCGGAGGAGCCGACCAGAATGAAGCCGTGGGGTTTCCCCTCCTTGCGCACCAACTCCAGCAATTTCGCCTGGAGCTGATCGAGGGTCACGGCGCCGTCCGCGGAGACGATCAGGTTGGCCATGCGCCCGGTGGGGTGGGAGCGCCAGTCCGCGCGGCCGTGGCCGTTGGAGACCGGGAAGCCCTTCACCGGCCATCGCGACATCAGGAAGTTCCGGAGCACGCCCTTTTCCACCAAGGTCACGCGCTGCGCGGGCGTGCCCTCGGAATCGAAGTCGTAGGTTCCGTGGAGCGGGGAGCCCTTGAAGGACTTGAGCGTGGGGTCGTCGTAAACGCTGAGGAAGTCGGGGAGGATGCGCTTGCCCACCAGGTCGCGGAAGACCTGGCTTTCGTGCTCGTCGCGCTGGCGCTGGCCCTCGAGTTTGTGGCCCAGGGCCTCGTGGAACAGGACGCCCGCCATCTCCGGATCCAGGATCGCGGGCGCGGCCTCCGCCTCTTGGACCGGGGCGGCGCGCAGATCGGTGAGCTCCTGCGCCAGGGCGCGAACGCGGGCGCGCAACTGGGACTCGGGCGGCAGGTCGGAGAACGAGCGCAGAGAAATATAGAGGGAATCCTCCAGCCGCATCCCGTCGTCCGCGCGCGTCGCGGCGTTGATGCGCAGTTCGTGCGGCATTTCCTCGACGGGAGTCAGCAGGCGCGTGCCCTCGCTGGTCACCAGGAAGCGCCGCGCCCACCAGGCGCCGATGCCCACGCCCGACTCGTACACCTGGGGGTAAGCGGCGAACTCCCGGCTCAGCCGGACGGCCAGGCCGCGCAGGCGGGAGCGGTTCAGCGACGGCCAGGGGATCGAATCCACGCGGCGCTGCGGCGGCTCCGGCGCGAAGTCGTCCTGGTCCTCGCCCGCGCGCTCGGTGGCCCGCTTGGCCTTCTTTTCCAAATAGCCGGACACCGCTCCTTTGTACGCCTGGTCGGTCAGGGTCCAGAAGGTCTGGCGCAGGACGTCGGGGTCCGTCGCGGCGGGGCCGCTGACGCCCTGATAACTGAGGTCGGTGTTGTCGAGATGGCGGTCGCCGTAGCGCGCCTCCGCGTAGGCGGCGCGGTACTCCTCCAGGTCGTCGGACAGAACGGCGCCCAAGGTCGCGCCGACCTCGTAATGGCGCGCGTCGGAGAGGCGGTACGCCAGGAAGTACGGCGGCCCGAAGTCGTCCTGGCGCAGGCGCCGCATGCTGCGCGCCATCTCCGACTCCAGGGCGCCGAAGACCTTATCGGCCGGCGCGGGACGGCTGCCCCAGGACTCGGCCGCGGCGGAGCCGACGGCCAGCGCGACGACCAGCAGCGCGGCGCTACTTCTTCGCCGGCGCGACTTCATAGCCCGTGAACGGCGGCTCGCCCAACGCCGGAAGCTTCGCCGGGGGCGGCAGCTTGCGCAGGCGCCCGTCCAGCTGTGCCTTGCGGTAGACGACCTCCAGATTGCGCTTCGCGTTGTCGAACGTGGGCACGAAGCCGAGGGCCTTCTTGTAGAAAGTCTCCGCCCGCAGCAGGTGGCCGGCGAGGTAATGCGCGTTGGCCAAGGCGGTGTAGGCCTCGGCCGCCGCGGCGGGCTCCTGCGGGGTGGCGTGGCGGTGGACCCAATGCCCGTCTTCCTGGACGTACACCTGGTAGGACAGGATGGTGTGGCGCAGGAAGCTGTTGGCCAGCAGCTTGGGGTCCACCGCGCACTCCCGGGCCGCGATCAGGTCCTCGTAATTCTTGATGGCCAGGTCGTACTGCTTGCGCATGATGTAGATCTGCCCCATCCGGTAATAGTTCGGCGGGAACACGGGGTCGATCTGCCGGTACAGCTTGAAGCGGTTGAGCGCGAGGTCCAGGTAGTGCTGGACCTCCTCGGGCGGACGGTGGTTCGCGGGATCCATGGCCCACTGCGCGCGGCGCAGGTGCAGGTTGCCGACCTGGTGGTGCATCTGCACGTAGTTCGGCGAGAGCCGGCGGACCTCGTTGTACCAGTACAGCGCGCGCTCGTAGTCGTCGCGGGGCACGTTGTCCGTGTCGCCCCAGATGGGGTTGTACACCTTGGTCATGTTGAAGCGGTCGTTGAAGACGTTGCCCAGGAAGTACTTCGCCATCACGAAATCGGGGTTGAGCTTGTTGACCGTCAGATAATTGGACACCGCCGCGTCCCACTGCCGCTCCTTGGAGAAATAGATGGCGACGTTGTGGTGGATGTCGGCCTTGAAATAGCCCCAGAACATGTACAGCGGCTGGAGACAGGCCAGCACCAAGGCCGGAATCACCGGGTTCTCCGACAACAGGCACAGCCGGATCATCGCGTAGCCCAGGCCCAGCATGCAGCCGGCGAACGTTCCCCACGCCAGCCACCACTGCAGCAGCTCGCCGCCGCCGGGAATGCGGGCCAGGGGGCCGATCAAAGACGAGAACTCCCCGAACATGCCGCCGAAGCCGATCATCGGCGCCAGGCGGTGCCAGTCCAGGATGAACGCGTAGTAGACGACGCCCCCGATGGCGGCCAGCCGCGCGGGCCAGATGAGGAACTCGGACAGGGTCTTCCACAGCGGCATTTCCTCGTCGGCGCCTGCGGGCGCGCCGGGAGCCGTCGCGCGCGGGTGCAATTCGTACAGCGCCCGGCCGCGCGCCATGTTGACGATCAGGCCCGAGAGCAGGCCCAGATAGACGCCCGAGGACACGAACCTCATGCTCACGTCGAAGAAGTTGTGGCCCAGCATGCCGCAGAACGAGACAAGAACGCCGGTCAGGTCGTAGGCGCGCGGCGGCGGACGCCCGTCCTTGAGCGCCAGCGAGGTGGTCAGCTGGCCGAGCGAACGGAAGCCGATGATCAAGGTGCTGAACACCAGCCACAGGAAGATCCCGAAGCCCAGGATTCCGTTGTCGAGGAACTCCTCCAGATATTCGTCCTCGGCATGGTCGGTCTCGGTGTTGTGCTTGGCCTCGATATGGAAGATGGCTGGCCGGCGGAACGCCGGGTACAGCGGCGGGAACGCGCCCAGGCCCGAGCCGATCCAGGGCTGGGTGGTGATCAAGTCCCAGGTGGCTTCCCAGGTGAACAGGCGGAAGTTGATGGAGACGATGCGCGTCTCCAGGTCCTTGGCCGTGTAGGCGACCATGGCCAGGACCCCGGCCGCGGCGACGCCCAGGATCTTCGCACGGTAGGGGCGGCTGAACTCCTTGAAGTACTTCAAGGAGACCGCTCCGAACAGCGCGCACACGATCGCGAAGCCCAGCCAGGCGCCCTTGGTGCCGGTGCTGATCAGGTTGAGCAGCAGCATGGCCATCAGCGGCACCAGGCTCCAGCGGCGCGTCTTCAGGAACTGGGTCAGCAGGATGGGGAAGATGATGACCAGGAAGTCGCCGTAGAAGTTGGGGTTCCCGTAGGTGGAAAACACGCGCGGACCGAAGGCGCCGCGCCAGACGAACGGGTCGATGCCGTTGCCCACGCCGGGCGGGAACGCGCGCGCATCCACGAACTGGAGAGTCCCGTAGCCGATCGCCACCCACGCGGCCCAGATCAGCCAATTGATCAGGCGATCGACGGAGAGCTGGTCGAACTCGTAGATCACGATCAGCGCCACGATCATGTAGAACATGTGGCGCAGGAAGAAGTCGGTGCTCGCCATGCTGTACGGGGCGTGCAGGAACGAGAAGATGCCCACCGCCAGATAGGCCAGGAACGGCGACAGGATGATCAGGTTCGCCTTGTTGAAGGCGTGGCGGCCGGCCAAAGCGAGGCGGCACAGCCACAGCGTCAGCAGCCCCACGCCGCCCATCTGCATCACCGAGATCTTCACCTGCGCCGAATCGTACGTGCGCAGGAAGAACAGGGAGGAGATCAGGAAGTAGAGGACCGGCAGCCAGAGGGTGATCGCCTTGTGCGCGAATGCCTCCGCGTCCGTGCGCACGAAGCGCGATGCCGCCTTGCGGTCCTCAGCCATGGGCGATTATTCTACAAAAGTCGAAGGCCCGGCTCGCCGCCGCGAGAAAACCTCCCGGACGATCTGGTACAGGAAGCCCAGGCCCCACCGGACGACCTCCAGCTTCCGCGTCCCGCCGATCCGCAACGGCTCGTCGCCCGGGATCTCCGCCACGCGGCAGCGTTGTTTCGCCGCCCGCACGGACAGCAGGGGCTCGATGGGAATTTTCGTCTTGAATAGGCGCTCCGGGGTGCGATAGGCCTCCTCGCTCAAGAGGTCCAACTCGTTGAGCAGCCCCGTCCGGTAGCCGCGGAACATCACGAAGGCGTCGGTGTAACGGGCGCCGTGAAGCAGATTGATCAGCTTCGTGAAGAACGCGTTCCCGAACCCGGTGATCCAGCTGTCGTCCTCGCTCTTGGCGGGCGGCAGGTAGCGCGAAACGATGACCATGTCGAACCCCTCCTTCATTTTTTCCACCAGGGGAGGGATGAGCTCGGGAAGGGAGTTCCCGTCGGGGCTGAAGGTGATGATCACGTCGCCTGTGACGTGCTCCAGGGCCTCTCGGTAGGCCTGCCGCAGGCCTCTCTTCTTTTGACGGTAGACCTCGTAGCCGTGCTCCTCGAACCAGGCCGCCGTGCCGTCGGTCGAGCCGCCGTCCACGACCAGGATCTGGTCCACCCAGGAGCGGTCGATCCGGGGCATGATCTTGTCCACGCACGCGAATTCGTTGAGCGTCGGGATGAGCAAGGTCGTCTTCATAAAGAAGGGCCCATCATACCATGATTGCCCGGGGCGGGGATCGTTCAGGTCCCGGCGCGCCGTTCGACCTCGTCGCAGATCAGGTCCGCGAAGGGCAGGGAGCAGGTGAAGCCCGGCGAAACC
The DNA here is from genome assembly GCA_028871595.1 of Elusimicrobiota bacterium. Next base: position 1,758 of record JAGWMT010000145.1, on the reverse strand, counting down.
ATGTTCAGCACGTGCAGCCCCCCGCCGTCGGCCTCGATCAGAAAATCGGGGACCGGCCGTCCGGTGTCCAGCTCGACGAGCTGGGCGCGCAGGCCCGGGCGGCCCCAGCGCGTGTAGTCCTCGAGCTTCAGGCCCTCGGCGAGGGCCCCCGCGAGGCCGACCATGCGCGCGCGCGCCCGCTTGCGCATCTCCTGGACCGCCAGCCCGCGGAAGCCCCAGTCGGAGACCGCGAACAGGCGCGCCTGAAGGGCGGCGATCTCCACGAACTCGCGCGCCGAGAAGCGCGACGGGCCCCCATAGTGCTCGCGCCAGAGCGCGGGCGCCGCCGTCGGCCCGATCTTCGCGCGGCCGTCGGCGGCGACCGTCACGTGGACGCCCAGGAACGGGTAGCGCGGGTCGGGCACCGGGTACAGGTTCGTCTTGAACGCGCCCGGCGCCTCGTCGGAATAAAGGTAGAGCCCCCGGAACGGAAGGACCGCGTAGCGCCGCGAATGGCCGTAGCCGCGGGCGACGCGGTCGGCCTGCAGCCCGGCGCAGTTGATGAGGTAGCCCGCGTCGATGGGCCCCGCGGACGTCTGGGCGCCGCGCCCGCGCGCGGCCAGCCACGCGGTCCCCGTGAGCACCTCGACGCCGGCGGCCTCGGCGTCGGCGCGCAGGGCCGCGACGACCCGCGCCGGATCCACGGTGGCCGTCGTCGGCGACCACAGCACGCGGCCGCCGGCCTTCACGCGGGGCTCGATGCGCCGCGCCGCCGCGGCGTCGAGCTTCTCCACGCGGACGCCGTTCGCCGCGGCCCGGCGGAACAGCTCGTCCAGGCCCCGGTCCTCCGCATCGTCGCGCGGAATCACCAGCTTCCCGCAGCGGTTGACCGGGATGCCGCGCTCGTCGCAGAACTCGGCCAGGCGGCGGTTGCCCTCGCGCGTGAGGCGCGCCTTGAGGCTGTCGGCCGCGTAGTAAAACCCCGCGTGCAGGACCCCGGAGTTGCGCCCGCTGGCGTGCTCGCCGCAGGCGGGCTCCTTCTCGAGCAGGACCACGGACGCCCCGGCGCGGCGGCGCTTGAGCTCCCGCGCCGCGGCCAGGCCCACCACCCCGCCGCCGACGACGAGAAAATCGCAGGTCTTCACGCCGCGGCCGCCATCAGATCACTTTATACTGGGAGTCGATGGTGTAGAAGCCGTACAGCTTGACCAGCTCCCGGATGCCGTCCTCGAGCGTGAATTTCGTCTTGTAGCCCAGCTTCTGGATCTTCTTGAAGGAGACGACGAAGTTGCGCTTGTCGATGGTGGGCATCGAGGAGTCGATGACCTCGCACGGGACCTGCTTCTGGATGGCCCGGGCGATCTCCATCTTGGAGAAGTTCAGCCCCTCGTCGCCCACGTTGTAGATCTGGCCGCGCATCTTGCCGGCCTTGCCGAGCGTCAGCACGTACGACGCGGCCGCGTCGCGGATGTGCACGAAGGTCCGCTTCGAGTGCCCGGCGAACAGGACCATCATCTTCTCCGCCATGGCCTTGTGCACGAAATCGTTGACCATCAGGTCGTTGCGCATCCGGGGGCTGACGCCGAAGACGGTGGCGAAGCGCAGGGACACCGAGTTCTCCCGCTGCATGACGATCTGCTCGGCGGCGTACTTGGTCTGGCCGTAGAGGCTGATCGGCTCGACGCGCGTCTTCTCGTCGAAGGCCTTGCCGGACGCGCCGTAGAACGAGGTGGTCGAGGCGTTGACCAGGATCTGGCTCCGGCTGAGCGCCTTGGCGAG